>CAIYSZ010000017.1 GCA_903928965.1 uncultured Pseudomonadota bacterium | reverse complement strand
GCTCTAAAAAAGATGCAACGCGCTTAAATACCGAAATTACGGCTCGCCGGGTGCGGGTAATAGGCGTGGAAGGTGAACAGGTTGGTGTGATTTCTATAAACGAGGCCTTACAGCTTGCTTATGACGCCAGTATGGATTTGGTGGAAATTTCGCCGAACGCGGATCCTCCGGTTTGTAAAATCATGGATTTCGGCAAATTTCAGTTTGAACAGAATAAAAAACTGCAAGCCGCCAAGAAAAAACAAAAACAAATACAAATCAAGGAAATCAAGTTCCGGCCCGGCACCGAGGAAGGCGATTATCAGGTTAAATTGCGTAGTTTGATTAAATTCTTGAGCGAAGGCGATAAGACGAAAATTACCGTTCGTTTTAAAGGCCGTGAGTTGACTCACCGTGAATTGGGCATGGATTTATTAAAAAGAATTGAAACCGATTTGGAGGAAGTGGCCGCGGTGGAGCAATTTCCTAAGCTTGAAGGCCGGCAAATGGTGATGGTGATGGGGCCGAAGAAGAAAAAATAATGGCTCCGTTTCTAAAATCGAAAACCGGGTTTAAGCTATAAACTTTAAGCTATAAAGTAGAGTCGCGCGAGCGAATGATCTTGAGCTTAAAGGCAGCGCTCTCGCGTTTTTGACTTATGTCGCCGGGTGAAGCGCTAAAGCTGCGCCTAAACCCTTTTTTGCCGGTTTTTTTAAACCGGCGCCAGCGTTGACAGGAAAGCGGCGCTAGACGCCTGGCGTCGAAAAATCGGATAGGGCCAAGCATTTTGCCTTATAAGGTTTGCCTCAGGGATTTATTTATTTATTTTGGAGAAAACAAATGCCTAAATTAAAAAGCCATAGCGGCGCCGGTAAGCGATTTAAGAAAATCGGCGGCGGCGGTTTTAAGTGCAAACAATCGCACAAACGCCATATTCTGACCAAAAAATCGACCAAACGTAAAAGACAGTTGCGCAAAACCGCTGTTTTGCATCCGTCAGATACGCCATTGGTAGCGCGCATGCTGCCTTATAGTTGATTGTTAACGATTTTTTGAGAGTATAGTACATGGCAAGAGTAAAACGCGGGGTCACCGCGAGAGCAAGACACAAGAAAATTATGAAATTGGCCAAGGGTTATTATGGCGCCCGTAGCCGCGTTTATCGCGTGGCGAAACAGGCGGTCATTAAAGCCGGTCAATACGCTTACCGTGACCGTAAACAGAAAAAACGCGTGTTCCGTGCGTTGTGGATCGTGCGTATCAATGCGGCGGCGCGTCAATTCGGCATTTCCTATAGCCGTTTGATCAATGGCTTGCATAACGCCAATATTGCGGTTGACCGTAAGGTGTTGGCCGATATGGCGGTGCGCGATATCGAAGGCTTCGGCCAATTGGCTAAAATCGCTCTTGAGCATAGAAGCGCGCCTTAATTTCCAGGCTGCCGTGCTGGTTTGTTAGTTTGCCGCCCGCCTTGCATCCGGCGGGCGGCGTTTTAACTTAAGGTTGGAACGTACGCGCGTGGCGCGGTCATCCACAGTTTTCATCCACAGTGAGTTTAAGTCGTGCCGGTCAATATTTCTGATATCTCGCAACAGGCGTTGCAAGCGGTAGCCGCCGCCGCCGATCTTAATCAATTAGACCAGGTTCGCGTGAATTATCTGGGTAAAAAAGGTTTGTTTACCCAGCAAATGAAGGAATTGGCGGGCTTGGCCCCTGACGAGCGGCGGGCCGCCGGCCAATTGATCAATAATGCCAAGGAGGCTTTTGAGCAGGCGCTGTCCGAACGCAAGCAGTTGTTGGAGCAGGCCGAGCTGAGCGCGCGTCTGGCCGCCGAGCGCATCGACGTGACCTTGCCGGGCCGCGGCCAAAGCGGGGCCGGTTTGCATCCGGTGACGATTACCTTGCGCCGCATCGCCGCCATTTTTGGCGGGGCCGGTTTCGAGGTGGCGGAAGGTCCGGAAATCGAAAGCGATTTTTATAATTTCAGCGCCTTGAACATTCCCGAGCACCATCCGGCGCGCGCCATGCACGATACGTTTTATATCGGTCCGCATACGGTGTTGCGCACGCATACTTCTCCGGTGCAGATTAGGGTTATGGAGTCGCGGCGGCCGCCGTTGAAGGTGATTGCTCCCGGCCGCGTATACCGTTGCGATTCTGATTTGACGCATACGCCGATGTTCCATCAAGTAGAAGGTTTTGTGGTGGACGAGCGGGTTAGTTTCGCGGATTTGAAAGGCGTGGTGTTCGAGTTCTTGCGCGCTTTTTTTGAAAAAGAGATTCAAGTGCGGTTCCGGCCGTCTTATTTTCCGTTTACCGAGCCGTCGGCCGAGGTGGACATTGAATGCGTGATTTGCGGCGGCGCCGGTTGCCGGGTATGCAGCCACACCGGTTGGCTGGAGGTGATGGGGTGCGGCATGATACATCCCGAGGTGTTCAAATCCGTGGCGATTGACGCGGAACAATCTTCCGGCTTTGCTTTCGGCATGGGCGTGGAGCGGTTGGCGATGCTGCGCTATGGCATTAATGATCTGCGCATGTTTTTTGAAAACGATCTGAAGTTTTTACAACAATTCAAATAAACGGATCATACAATCGGATTAAGTCATGCAAATTAGTGAAGCTTGGTTAAGGGATTTAGTCAATCCGCCTATCGACACCCAGGCCTTGGCCGCGCAATTGACCATGGCCGGCTTGGAGGTGGATGCGCTGTCGCCGGTGGCGGCCGCGTTTGAGGGCGTGGTGGTGGCGGAGATTATTTCGATTGAGCAACACCCGAACGCCGATAAATTGCGCGTTTGCCAAGTCAATGCCGGTTTAGCGGAACCTTTGCAAATCGTTTGCGGCGCGGCTAACGCCCGCGCCGGCTTAAAAGCGCCGGCGGCATTGATCGGCGCGGTATTGCCGGGGGATTTTAAAATCAAGGCCTCCAAGTTGCGCGGGGTTGAGTCGTTCGGCATGATGTGCTCCGAAACGGAGTTGGGTTTGGCCGAAGCGGCGTCAGGTTTGATGGAATTGGCCGCCGATGCGCCGGTGGGGGAAAACATTCGGGCGTATTTGCATCTGGACGACCACGTCATTGAGCTGGGTTTGACGCCCAACCGCGCCGATTGTTTGAGCGCGGAAGGCGTGGCGCGCGAAATAGCGGCCTTGAATTGTTTGCCGTTCGCGCCGGTCATGCCGTCGCCGATTATGGAGGCGCATGCGCAAACCCTGGCGGTGGAGCTGCAAGACCCGGCGGCTTGTCCGGTGTATTTAGGGCGTTTGATTACCGGAATCAACGCCGAGGCGGAAACCCCGTTGTGGATGGCGGAGCGTTTACGGCGTAGCGGCGTGCGTAGTTTGAGCCCGGTGGTGGATGTTACTAATTATGTGCTGTTGGAACTGGGCCAGCCCTTGCACGCTTTTGACGCGGATAAACTGTCGGCGCCGATTGTGGTACGCCGCGCTCAGCTTGGCGAGAGCTTGGAATTATTGAACGGCCAGGAACTGACTTTGGATACGGATGCCTTGGTGATTGCCGATCAACAACGCGCCTTGGCCTTGGCTGGTGTGATGGGCGGCGAATACAGCGCCGTGAGCGGGGCTACGCAAAACATCTTTTTGGAATGCGCGTTTTTTAATCCGGTCAGCATTGCCGGCAAGGCGCGCAAATACGGGTTGCATACCGATTCTTCGCACCGTTTTGAACGCGGCGTGGATTTTGGCTTGCAACTGCGGGCCATGACTCGCGCCACGGAATTGATTTTGGCGATTTCCGGCGGTCAGGCCGGGCCGATTACCGAGGCGCGCCGCGACGAGTATTTGCCGGCCAGACAGGCTATCCGAATACGGAGGCGGCAGGTTGAAAAAATGTTGGGCGTGGACGCGGCCGCGTATGACGTCACCTCAATTTTGCAACGGCTGGGTATGCTGGTGGAGGCGGACGCGGACGGTTGGCTGGCGACTCCGCCTAGTTTTAGGTTTGATGTGGCGATTGAAGCGGATTTGATTGAAGAGATTGCGCGCGTCATTGGCTATAATCAATTACCGAGCAGTTATTTGTGTTTGCGCAATGAGCTGACTAAAACGCCGGAGGCTGTATTGCCGTTGGCGCGCTTGCAGGATTGTTTGGTGGATAGAGCTTATCAGGAAGCGATTACCTATAGCTTTGTGGACGCGGGCATGCAGCAATTGGTTGATCCGGAAACCTCGGCGATTGCCATTCAAAACCCTATTTCGGCGGAATTGGCGATCATGCGCGGCAGCCTGTGGTGCGGTTTGTTGACGGCTGCGTTGTATAACGTGAATCGGCAGCAAGGCCGGGTGCGTTTATTTGAAACCGGCATGCGCTTTTTTAACACTCCTGACGGCATACAACAACAAAAAATGCTGGCCGGTTTGGCCTTGGGCCCGGTTTACGCCGAGCAATGGGGGGAAGCATCCCGGAATGTGGATTTTTTTGACGTGAAAGCCGACGTCGAGGCTTTATTGGGTCTAGGGCGGCGGCAGGCTGAATTTAGGGCGGCTGGGCATCCGGCTTTGCATCCTGGGCAAAGCGCCGAGATTGTGGACGGCGAGCGCTGGCTTGGCCGTTTGGGCATGTTGCATCCCGTATTGGAAAAGCAATTGGGTTTCAATGGCCCGGTATTTTTATTTGAACTTGAACAAAGCGCTTTATTGGAGCGGATTACGCCTAGGTTTAGCCCTTTGTCTAAGTTTCCATCCGTGCGCCGCGATATGGCGCTGTTGGTCGACGAAAAATTGCCGGTTGGCGCTGTCACCGCCAGTATACGCAATTGTGGGCTAACCGTGATTCGCGACGTGCAATTATTTGATACCGATCAAGGTCCTGGGGTGGCGAACGGTTATAAAAGCGTTGCGTTGAGCTTGCATTTGCAAGACGATGCGCAAACTTTGACCGATAACGAAATTGAGGCTGTTTTCAGCCAAGTTTTGGCTGTCTTGGCGCAAGAACATAATGCAAAATTGAGGGATTGAACGTGGCGCTCACTAAAGCTGACATCGCAGAAAAATTATTTGAAGAACTTGGCTTAAACAAACGCGAGGCCAAGGAGCTGGTTGAGTTGTTTTTTGAAGAGATTAAAAACTCCTTGGAAATTGGCGAACAAGTCAAAATTTCCGGTTTCGGTAAGTTTGAATTGCGCGATAAGAACGGCCGCCCCGGCAGAAATCCTAAAACCGGCGAGGAAATTCCCATTACTCCGCGGCGTGTGGTAACATTCAGGACCGGGCAAAAATTAAAAGCGCGAGTTGAAGCTTATGCCGGATCCGAGTCCGAATCATGATCTGCCGCCTATACCCGCCAAACGTTATTTGACCATAGGCGAGGTCAGCGAATTATGCGGGGTTAAACCGCATGTGTTGCGCTATTGGGAACAGGAGTTCACCGAGCTGAGTCCGGTTAAGCGCCGCGGCAACCGGCGCTATTATCAGGCTCATGATGTGTTATTGATACGGCAAATTCGCGGTTTGTTGTATGATCAAGGTTATACCATTATTGGCGCGAAGGCTTTTTTAGGGAATGAAAAATTTAAGGAAGAGCCCGCCGGCCGCGACAAAACCTACCCCGCCCCGCCGCTGCCGGATTTAATCAGCGAATTGGAGCATATTTCAGCGCTTTTGCAATAAGCGGTTGTTTTAAGGCTTACGGGTCTTTTCTAACCTTTGATTGCAGTCGTTTTCTTGGTATGTTACAATTCCAAGACTTGCATTCTTTTGAATCATTTCATTTCGGGGCGTAGCGCAGTTTGGTAGCGCACTATACTGGGGGTGTAGTGGTCGTGGGTTCAAATCCCGCCGTCCCGACCAAATTCAAGTTTTTTATTATCCGATAAAGTCCATACAGACCGCATTCCGCAAGGCTTGGCGGTTTTTTTATGTCCGATGTTGTCCAGCATGATCTATTGACATACGGTACATTTTGGCGGTACATATAACGGTATATTGTCCACTTGCGGAGCTTATACCGTCATGGTCTTGAGTCGATTGCGACTTTATAATCAATCAATCAATCAATCAATCAATCAAACAGATGGCATGCTATGACTGCTTGAATTATAAGAAATTTTTTATTTTTTTGACTGTGCGCATAACATAAGAAATTCTGGTATCATCCTTACTGGAAATTTTATGAGAGTGCCATGCCAAAAGATGCAGCTACAAATATTCTTGCGGAAGTATGGGGAAATCGCGGTTTTCCTGTCGATCCCGTATGGATTGCGCGTCAGCTTGGCCTTGATGTCATTGAGGCATGGCTTGGCAATGACGTTTCAGGGGCATTAGTTAAAAAAACAGACAAAGATCCTATCATTGTCCTTAATAATTCTGATCATCGTAACCGCCAGCGTTTTACTTGCGCACATGAATTAGGTCATTATGTTCAACGATGGAACAATGGCGCTGATCAACTGCAATATGAATTTGTCGATTTGCGTGGACTTTCTGCCGCCAGCGGTAGCAATCCAGAAGAGATTTTTGCTAATCAATTTGCGGCGAACTTGCTTATGCCGGAAAGTGAAGTTAAGCGATTATGGCGCGAAGGCCTGCATCCTTCCGTTATAGCAAGTCGTTTTGGCGTTTCGGATGACGCCATGCGTTTTCGTCTATCAAATCTTAATATTCGTTAAGTGACAGAAGATCAGGATAGCTTGCCAAGTAATTCCGTGGAAACTCCACATCAGAGAGTTTCCAAGATACTTGAAAATTTGTCTAATCCTATTGATGCAACAGGTATCATCGCCAATAAACTTGAAACGCTTGACCCTGAAACACAAAGAAAACACATAGAAAATCATGACCTAATAACTGATACCAATCTGAAGAAAAGCTATGCTAATTGGTTCATAGGTATATTGATAGCTCAGCTTGTTGCGATGAATATTGTTTTTATTTGTGTTGGCGCCAATTATTTAAATTACGAAGACTACGCCCTGCACTTATACATGGGCGGAACTCTCGCCGAAGTGTTTGGTATTGTGCTTGTCATTACCAAATACCTTTTTGCAAAAAAAGGTATTTAGGCTAACTAATAGATATTGTGTAATTTTTTCCTTTTTCACCCTACTTGAAATTTTTTGTACCTGTAAAGTCCACCCACCCAGCCCGCACGCCGTAAGGCTCGGCGGTTTTTTATGTCAGAGTTTTCCCTGCGTGGTCTATTGAATTGACATTCGTTACATTTTGGCGGTACAAATACATGAATCCTGACGGGGGAGCGGCAAAATAAAAAAGGCTTGCAGGTATAAGCCGCAAGCCTTGACATATCATGCCGCTTTTGGTTTGCGCGGCATGGGGGTGAATAAAATTTTTACATTAACAATCAATAAATTAAAAATTTTATTCTCATTTTTTTGAAAAATCGTTTTGAAAAAATTCCTCCAATAATATGCAAGCAATAAACACTCCAAAGCCAACTATACTGAAAATCATATTTTCCATGCTATTTTTTCCCGCTTAAAAAGGCCGTTAGTGCCGGCGTCAAAAGTTTATCTCCGCTTGCGAAGCGTTCGTGCCGCCGGGCGCGGTAATGGAGCGCTAGCTGGCATCAAAAGCTAGGACATTATGGACTTATAAGGCCCACTTAATCAACTTTTAATGGTTTTTTTGTGAAATCGTGCAACTATTTTCAAAAAAGTTGTGAAATTTTTCCGTCAATAAATCATAGGTTGAAAAAACCGTTTTGTGAATCAAGTACTTTGGATTTTGATTGTGGTGTGTGAGAAATGTTTTTGTATGATCGTATTTTTTGATCAAATTTTGAGACAGGGTATTGGGAACTGGTCTTAGGTTGTCGAAGAAAACTGGGTTGGCGCTATTGGAAGCGCAAACCCAGTTATTTGGCTAAATTACAGCGCTTTATACAGCGCTTTAGCCTTATTTAATTCTTCGGTAGAGTTAGCGATATCGCCTTTCTTTGCCAAGATTTGTCCTTGTATCAGAATGCCATGGGCTTTTTTGGCGTTTTCGGAACTGTCCGCTAGTTTTTCAGAAGCCGTACGAGCCGCCTTTAAATGCACCTGGGCAGCGGAAAAATCGCTTTTGCTAATTTCAACCAAGGCTTTATCAATATGAGAAATCACCTCGGCTGAGCTTGAAGCCGGCGCGCTAGCGGCTTCTTCCGCAAACGAAACGGCGCTGTTTAAGCTAAAAGAGGTTGCCAAAACAAAGATAAATGCTATTTTATTGAATATTTTCATAATTTTGAAAGTTTGAGTGGGTCTGATTGCCAATGACCTAAAAGAATACGTCGCTTCAGCACGGATTGCTGAAACCAGAACAGAGGGGCAGGAAGACGGGTTGACGGTCCATGCGAACTGATAATGGCGGCAATCCAGATCACGGAGTGACCTGAATAGCGGAAAGCGAATCCATGCTACTTGTAACGTTTAATTTATTGCTATTGGGTGCTTTTGAAAAGCAAAGGCCTTTCATCCTGTATCATATCCAATTTATTGACTTGATATGAAAATGATTTGATAATACTTTTAAATCAATGGGTTTCGATTGGTTGGCAAGCACAAGCCAATGAACCGAAGGGTCTGAGCCTTTAATTTTTACCAGCGCTGAAAATCTTGGGAGCGGAGCGAAGCGAAGATTTTTAGTCCCCGATGGCCGTAGCGCCGGGCGGGTTTTCAAAGAAAACCTGCAAGGCATCGCGAAACGGCGTCAAGTCATTTAATTTGCGTCGTCTTTGCTGCTTAAAAAGCTGTGGAATCAGATCCTCTTTTGCCTGTTTAGCAATTGGGCGGGTTTTTAGAGGTGCCCAGATATCTCCCCGCGAGTTTCCGCGCGAGGTGACGTGATAGTAGCCGCCAGGGATTTCGATTCTGATCTTTTTTGCCATATCGCAAGACCTGACACTACTGTTGATTGATTCAAAGGGAATCTAGGGTTAGTGCTTTACAACCAAGGATTTATTAATAATAGGCAAGTGTGTAAAATCATCTGTATTTCTTGTCACTAGGGTTAAATGGTGACATTTTGCCGTTGCCGCGATTAGGCTATCTATTGCAGGTATATTGATTCCTGAACGCATAGCGAGCCCTTGAATGTTTCCCCATTCTATTGCGACTTCAGAATCCACGGGCATAATTCTGCCTGAAAATCGAGCGGCTAAATCTTGTTCAAGCCATATTTGCAGTAATTGTTTCTTTTTCGAGTTATCAAGTTTAGATATACCCTTTTGAATTTCTCCCATAGTCATGGCGCTTAAGTATAAATGGGACTCCTGAATTTTTTCAATCCAGATGATGACAGTTGGTCTGGTCGTGGTTTTATTAATTCTGATAAGACGCAGGTGTCCAAGAGGTAACTCATAGTTCGATTTTCCTACCACTCTCTTTGGATCGGGTCAAATCAATCTCTACATCAGCCAAGGGTGATTCCTGAAAGAATTTAAGCAATGAATCATTTTTATGCGTTAATTTTAGATAGTCTTCGGTCGAAATCACAACGGCTGTATCTTTCCCTTGAACGGTTATCGTCTGAGGGCCTGAGGTTTTCGCGTCGTGGATGACTTGGCTCAGTTTATTTTTGGCTTCTTGTAATTGCCAATGCATAGCTTTCTCCGGTAGCAAACTAGGCTGTCTAGCTATTATACGCAAAAGCGGGTTATGGGGTCAGGTCTTTCCATTAGATTGGCTTCCGGTTACAACAACCGCAAGCCGGGCGGCAGGGCTTCGCCGAAGATTTGTTGTTCTTGTTGCGCGTCTAGGGCTTGGTAGGTTTCCAGCATGCCGGTCCAGGCCGCCGGGGCTTTAATTGATTTTAGTTTTTCTAGCGTCCGCAGGCGTAGGTCGTCGTCCAGGTCGCGGGCGCGGTCGTTGCAGCGGCGGGCGATGAGTACGGCGGCGAAGGCGGCGGTTGGGTTTTTTTTCCAATCTATTTGCAGGAGTTGCCGCAGCCAGGGTTCTACCGTGGCCGGGGGCAGGACGTGGTGGGCTTTGGCGTGGAAGAGCAGGCGCGCGCCGACGCGGCCTAGCGCCCAGTATGTTTGTTCCGGTTCGCCGGGTTTTTGCAGGCGTTGCAGCAGCCAGCCGCCGAGTTGGGTTTTGTCGTCCGCCGGCAGTTGTTCCAGCGCCGCCGCCAGCCGGGTCATGTCTTCATAGCCGCGGGTGGCCAGTTGTTTGGCGACGCCGGCTTGGCGGGCGGAGGCGGGGTTGAGGTATTTGGCTAGGTCTTGGTAGATGCGTTGCTGGGCGGCGGCGTCCAGCCCGCCGGCCACGCGCCGCCATAGAGTCCACCATTCGGTCCAGTTTTGTTTTTCGGTGACGAATTGCAGGCCTTCGGGATAGAGCCGCCATAGTTGTTCGATGCGCCAGTCGTCCAGCGGGTAGCCGTAGCCGGGGCGCAGGCAAAAGCCGGCGAGGCTGAGCCATAAGCGTTCGTGGGCGTCGCCGCGGCGGCGGTATTTGCCGCCCGCCAGCAATAGGCCGAACAGTTCGCGCAGCACGTTGGGCGGCCACTCGTGGCGCGGCGCGGCAAGTGTTTTTTCCAGGTCGGCGCGTAGGGTTTTTACCGCTTGCGGGTTGACTTGCTTGGATTTGGCCCCGAACACGGCTTGCAACAGTTCCGCCGCTTGCCGAAATTGCGGCGGCAGGCCGGGCGCGGCTTGGGCCGGTGCGGTTTTGCGCAGGCTGAATTCGACTTGCCAGCGTTGTTCCGGGTTGTCGCAGGCGATGCATTGCAGTTGTAACACGCCGATGGCGGTGTAGGCGGCGGCCAGACGCACTTGAATTTGGCTGTTGGCTGCTCCGGCCAGCGCTAGAGCCAGCGGCGGCAGGCTGTGAAAGCGTTCGTCCAGGGCGACTACGTCGCCGGCTTGGTGGTCGCTGTCGCCGGCTAGGGTAAGCAGATGGAAGCGGGCCGGTTGGCCGACGCGCAGGGCGAATTGCCGGTCGAGGACGGTTTCCGCGCCTTCAGGGCTGCCCTTGGGCAGTAGGCAGACGCCGTGGCGCTGGCTGGCGTCGGCGGCGTCGATGAATAGGTAGTAGCCGCGCGCGGCTCCGCTGGCGATGCGCGGCGCGCGGCCGCGTCCGGATAGGGCGTAGGCGACCGCGCCGTAGGCGACGGCTAGATCGGGGTGCGGGTTGTCCAACAAGCGCGGCGGCGCGCCGCGCCATAGGGCGATCAGGTCTATCAGGCGTTGGGCGATGGCTAAGCTGTTGAAGACGCCGCCGTTCAGCAGCAGGGCATCCGGAATGAAGGCGTTTTCACCCAGCGCCGCGGCGGCGGCTTGGCTGTGGGCGTGTAAAAAGGCGGCGATGTGTTTGCCGATGGCCGGGTCGGCGACGTAGGGCAGTCCGAATTCCACCATGCCGGCGCGTTTTTTGTCCGGCAGGGCGTCGACGGGCAGCAATGGCAGAAAACCCTCCAGCGCTATTTGGCGAACTTCGTCGCGGCTGAGTTCCACGCTTTGGCTGGCGGCGATCAGGCGCGAGCCGCCGCCGAGCAGGGTTAGTTTGATGTGTTCCGGGGCGTCCGCCGCCAGTAGGCGTTCCTTGGCGGCGCGGCATTGTTCCAGGAGTTGCGAGAATTCGGCGGCGGACAGTTTTTTGCCGTCTCCGCGCAAGCGGCTTTCGGCCAAGCGGGCCAGGGTCAGGTCGATGTTGTCGCCGCCAAGCATCAAGTGGTCGCCGACGGCGATGCGGGTGAGTTCCGGTTCGCCGCCGGCGTGGCCGATTTGGATAAGGGTCAGGTCGGTGGTGCCGCCGCCGACGTCGCAGACCAATAGCAAGCGGCTGTGTCCCAGTTCTTGCGTCAGGCGGCCACGATGGCGGCGCAGCCAGTCGTAGCACACCGCTTGCGGTTCTTCCAATAACTTGACTTGCGGCAGGCCGGCTTGGCGCGCGGCCTCCAGGGTGTAGGCGCGGGCGGCTTCGTCGAAGGAGGCGGGCACGGTGACGACCAGTTCTTGCGCGGCGAGCGGGGCGTCGGGGAAGCGTTGGTTCCAGGCTTGCGCTATGTGGTTTAGATAACTGGCGCTGGCGGCCAGCGGCGAGACCTTAGCCACGCCTTCGCCGCCGCCCCAGGGCAGAATGGCGGCCGTGGCGTCGGCATCGCTGTGCGTGAGCCAGCTTTTGGCGCTGACCACCAGCCGGCCTTGGGATTTGGCCCCTAATTGGCGGGCGGCCTCGCCGAGCACCGCGCCGTCGGGTGTGGGTAAAAAATGGTCGGCGGCGTCGATTTCGCCTTCCGCCGGGTGGTAGCGGGCCGAGGGCAGCAGCGGGCGGGAGCCCACGACGCCGGGGGCGATGAGTTGCGGTATAGTCAGCAGTTCTATGCCGGCGTCGGGTTGGTCGGCGCGGCAGTAGGCGGCCACGGTGTGGGTGGTGCCGAGGTCTATGCCGACGATGTAACGCGGGTTTTGGTGCATATGCTCAACCATTTATCGGTTTAAATGTTAGCCGGCCAGGTCTTTTTGGCGTTTGATCGCTTGCGCCAGTTCGTGCACCGCCATGGAGTAATAGGTGCTGTGGTTGTAGCGGGAAATGGTGTAGAAATTGGGGTGGCCGAGCAGGTATTCCTCGTGGTTGGCATGGCGCAGCCACAATAGGCGTAGCGGCGGCTCGCAGGCGCAGGCATTGGTGGGGCGCAGGCCGGTTTGCGCCAGTTCGCTTAAGGTGTAAGTATGGTCCAGGCCGGCGGCGAGTTCGACCGGGCCTTGGGTTTTCAGCGGCGATACCACGGGTTGCCCGGCTTGCCAGCCGTGGGCGGCGAAGTAGTTGGCGACGCTGCCGATGGCGTCTTCGGCGTTCCATAGGTCGCGGCGGCCGTCTTGGTTGTGGTCCACCGCCCATTGCAAAAAGCTGCTGGGCATGAATTGGCCGTAGCCCATAGCCCCGGCGTAGGAGCCAAGCGGCTGGCTGGGGTCTATGTGTTCCTCGGCGCTCATTTGCAGGAATTTTTCGAGTTCGCCTTGAAAGTAGTCGGCGCGGCGGGGAAAGTCGAAGGCCAGCGTGGTCAGGGCGTCGATAATGCGGTGTTTGCCGACGTTTTGCCCGAACGAGGTTTCGACGCCAATGATGGCGACGATGTATTCGGGCGGGACTTGGTATTGGCGGTGGGCTTGCCGTAGGGCGTGTTCGTGACGTTTCCAAAAGGCGACGCCGCCGTGGATGTGGCCTTGGTCCAGGAATTGGGCGCGGTAGCGGGTCCAGCCGCCCGGCGCGGGCGTTCCGCCGCCGCCGGCCCCGCTTCCTTGCAGATAATTCAGGATGCCTTGCTTGCGTTTGGCTTGCGAGAATAGGCCGTACAGATATTCGCGCGGATAGCCGTACTGGGTGTGCATGCGCTCGATGAAGTTGCGCGTTTCCGGATAGCCGGCGTAATCGCCGCCGAGTTTGGCGGCGTAATAGTCGCCGGCCGGGCGATTTTCGGTGGCCGGTTCCGGAACCGCCGCGGCCGGCGGCGGGGTGAAGGGGGTTGGCGGGACGGCGGGCTGTTGCGAGCAGGCGGTTAGCAGGCTCAGGCCGCAAATAACCGGATATAGGCGCATCGCTAAGCGCCTGGGTTATTGAGCCGCCGGCGCGGGCGCGGGCGCCGGAGCCGGAGTTGGGACCGGGGCTTGAGCCGGAGAAGGCGTTGGGGACTGAGACGGGGCCGGCGCCGGCGTTGGGGCCGGGGATGCGGCGGGAGCCGGCACCGCCGGGGTTTCGCCTTTTCCGGCGGCGGCTTCCAGTTGTTGCAAGCGGGCTTTTTGCGCTTGTTCTTCCTTCATTTTTTTATTGCCTTCTCCGAACATCACCATGCCGACCATGATCAGCGCGGAGGCCACTACCACGATGGGGATGCGGCTGGGTTTGTCCATCCATAACAATATCCATTTGGGTTTAATCAAGCCGACGATTAATATAAGGGCCGCGAAAATGAGTATGTTAAAACTGTAATAGATTTGCGTGTTCATAAAAACTTATTTTAGTTATGGGTGTTAAGATAAAACAAAGGGTTTCATGCGTTAGTTTGACGCGGCACTAGGCGGAGGCGACATTTCACGTTGCAGGCGTTGTTGAATGCCGCCGAAACCGCCGTTGCTCATCAGCACCACGTGGCCCTTGGCCGCCTTGACCGCCGCGACGATTTCTTCCAAGTCGTTTGAGACGCGGATGTTGGCGGCTTGTTCCCGCAGGTCATGCGGGTCCCAGCCTAGATTGGCCGATTGATAGATCAAGGCTAGGTCCGCCGCTTGCAGGGAAGCGGCCAGGGTTTCCCGGTGCACGCCCATGCGCATGGTGTTGGAGCGCGGTTCCAGCACCGCCAGGATAGTCGCGTCGCCGACCTTGCGCCGCAGGCCTTCCAGAGTGGTTTGCACCGCGGTCGGGTGGTGGGCGAAGTCGTCGTAGACGGTGACGTCCGGGCGTTGCACGATGGGCTCCATCCGCCGCTTGACGCTGTGAAAGCTAGGCAGCGCCGCAAGCGCCGCCTTGGGCTCGACGCCGGCGTGGCGCGCCGCCGCCAAGGCGGACAAGGCGTTGGCGACGTTGTGGCGGCCGGTCAGGCTCCAGGCGACCTCGCCTTGGCGTTCGCCCCGCCAGCTTACCGCGAAGCGGCCGCCGTCGGCGCTGAGCAGCGTGGCTTGCCAGTCGGCCGGGCCCGTATCAATACCGGCTGGGCTTGTATTAATACTGGTATACTCAACCGGAGTCCAGCAGCCTTGGCTGATGACGTCGGTCAAGTTGGCGTCCCCCGCCGGGGCAATGATGCGGCCCGTGCTGGGCACGGTGCGCAGCAGATGATGAAATTGTTTTTTGATGGCGTCCAGGTTTTCAAAAATGTCGGCATGGTCGTACTCCAGGTTGTTCAGCACCAGCGTGCGCGGCCGGTAGTGCACGAATTTAGAGCGTTTGTCGAAAAAAGCGCTGTCGTATTCGTCGGCTTCCACCACGAAATACGGGGACGCGCCCAGCCGGGCCGATACGTCGAAATTTAACGGCGCGCCGCCGATTAGAAAGCCGGGGTGCAATCCGTTGTATTCCAAAATCCAACTCAACAAGCTGCTGGTGGTGGTTTTACCATGCGTTCCGGAAACCGCCAACACCCAGCGCGATTGCAGCACGTGTTCGGCCAGCCATTGCGGGCCCGAGACATAGGGCAGGCCTTGATTGAGCACGGCTTCCACTTCCGGATTGCCGCGCGAGGCGGCGTTGCCGATGACGACCAAGTCCGGAGCGGGCTCCAGATTGGCGGCGGCGTATCCGTTTTGCAAGCTAATGCCTTGTTGCTCCAGCTGCGTGCTCATCGGCGGATAGACGTTTTGATCCGAGCCGCTGACGTGGTAACCCAGCTCGCGGGCGATAACAGCCAGACCACCCATGAAGGTGCCGCAAACGCCGATGATGTGCAGGTGAAATGGTTTTGACCGTATTGTCATGCCGTATTGTTATTACGTTAAGCTAAATTTATACTTAACGCGAATTATACTCTTGACGCCACTTTTAGTGGTAGCGTCGGCACGCCGATAGAATAGCAGCGGTATTGATATGAGCGAGAAAAACAAGATTTTGGTCGAGGCCACGCCCTATTATATAGAGGCGCAATCCTCGCCCAAGCAGAACAGGTATGTTTTTGCCTACACCATTACCATCACCAATGTAGGCTCCATTCCGGCGCGTTTGATGACGCGGCATTGGCTAATCACCGACGCCAACGGTAAAATCCAGGAGGTAAACGGTGACGGGGTGGTGGGTGAGAACCCGTATTTACAACCGGGGGATTCGTTCCGTTACACCAGCGCGGCGATGATAGAGACGCCGGTGGGGGTGATGCAGGGACGCTATCAGATGTTGTCGGACAATGGCGAGAGTTTTAAGGCCATGATTCCGCGTTTTATTTTGTCCATTCCACGTACACTGCATTAATGACTATTTATGCGATTGGCGACATTCAGGGCTGTTACCGGCCGTTTTGGCGCTTGTTGGACCTGATCGATTTCGATCCGGCGCAAGACCAATTGTGGCTGGCCGGCGATTTGGTCAACCGCGGCCCGCATTCGCTGGAGGTGTTGCGTTTCGTGATGTCTTTGGGCGATGCGGCGGTGACGGTGCTGGGCAACCATGACGTGCATTTATTAGTCAGCGCCTGGTTGCCGCATAAGCGTAAAAGAAAAGACACTTTGTTGCCTATCTTGCAAGCTCCGGACGCCCAAGAGTTGTTGGATTGGTTGCGAACGCGGCCGTTGTTTCATTTCAACGATCAGTTTTGCATGTTGCACGCCGGCTTGCCGCCGCAATGGGATTTCAACATGACGCGGCGTTTAGCCGCCGAGGCGGAGCAGGCCTTAAGCGGCGAAGATTTTTTGGCGTTTTTCGAGTGCTTGTACTGCGATCAACCGGCGGTATGGCGCGAGGATTTGCAAGGCGTGGAGCGCTTGCGTTTTACGGTGAATTGTTTGACCCGGCTGCGTTATTGCAGCGCCGAGGGCGAGCTGGATTTTCATTGTAAAACCGCGCCCGGCCAGCAACCGGCGCATTTGATTCCTTGGTACGCCGTGCCTGGGCGTAAAAGTTTGGACATGCGTATTATTTTCGGGCATTGGTCTACTTTAGGTTTTTTCTCCGGTTACAATTGCTTTGGCATAGATACCGGCTGTCTGTGGGGCGGACAATTGACCGCGCTGGCTTTGTCGGATTCGCCGCGGCGCATGAGTTTGGATTGCGAGCCGGCGCAAGATCCGGCGGAATTCGATTAACTCTATTTAATTTTTCTCATGAATACTTCCAATCGCATAGGCTGGGGCATACTGGGCGGTGCGCGCATCAACGAGCGCATGTTGCCGGCTATTGTTAACGCGCCCAATTCCGAATTAATCGCCGTCGCCAGCCGCCGCCCCGGCGCGGCGGCCGAAACGTTGAAAAAATATGCGCCGGCGGGGCATGCGGCGGTTTGTTACGATGCTTTACAAGCTCTGCTCAACGATGAGCGGGTGCAGGTCGTGTATGTGCCGATGGCGAATCACGAGCATGCCGAATGGACTTTGCAAGCGTTGGCGCACGGCAAGCATGTGTTGTGCGAGAAGCCGCTGGCCTTGACCACGGCGGATATCGACGCCATAGAGGCGGCGGCTAAGCAAGCCGGCAAGAAGGTGATGGAGGGCTTTATGTACCGCTTTCATCCGCAGCATGGCCGGGTGCGGGCGATTTTGGATAGCGGGGCGATTGGCGAGATTCGTAGCGTGCGGGCCTCGTTTTCTTTCATGATGAGGCCGGCGCGTTTATACCGCTTGGCGGACGATGTCAGTCGCGGCGGGGGGGCCATGTGGGATATCGGTTGTTATGCGATTCATTGCCTGCGCCAATTCTTTCCGGAGTTGCCGCGTTCGGTAACGGCGCTGGCTAATTTTACCGACAGCGGCGCTGACAATGCACTGAGCGGCGTGTTGGCTTACGGCGAGGACAGATTCGGTCATTTTGACATTAGTTTCAACCGCGCCCGCCGCTGTGAGTATGAGCTGATCGGGACCAAGGGCGGTTTGCGTTGCGCGGTTGTCTGGCAGTTGCCGGGCGATACCCCGGTCATACAGTGGTGGACTGAGGACGGGCGGCAAACCGAGGAACGCTTGCCGGCCGCCAATCATTTTGAATTGGAGATCGAGCATTTCAGCCGTTGCGTGTTGGAGGATGGCGAACCGGGTTTGAGTCTGTCCGACGCTAAGGATAATTGCCGCGTCATCAATGCGGTGTTGGAGTCGGCGGCCAGCGGCCAACCCGCATTATTGTAAGCCAAGAGGAGGCGTCATGAGTTTGGGGCATACCTTTGTTTGGTACGATGCGCTGGCGCGAGACGTGGACGCGGCGCAGGCTTTTTATCAGCGGGTGTTTGGCTGGGCGGCGCGGGATTCGGAGACGGTGGATTATCGCTATATTTTGTTTTCGCTGGCGGAACGGCCGTTGGCCGGCTTATTTGATTCGCCGGAGGATAAAGCCATTCCGCCGTGCTGGACCGGTTATATCGCGGTGGATGACGTGGAACGGGCGGCGGCGAGAATTCAGGCCGCCGGCGGGACTGTTCTGGAAGCGGCGCGTACCATTGAGCATGTGGGGCGTTTCGCGGTAGTGGCCGATCCCTTGGGCGCGGTGTTTATCGTTTACCATTCGTTCCGGCCTGCCGAA
The DNA here is from genome assembly GCA_903928965.1 of uncultured Pseudomonadota bacterium. GTDB lineage: Bacteria > Pseudomonadota > Gammaproteobacteria > Methylococcales > Methylomonadaceae > Methylomonas. The sequence continues at coordinate 71,072 of CAIYSZ010000017.1, read as the reverse complement.
AGCGTAGGCGACGTTACGCAAGGCGCGGTGGGTTGGCACGAGTTGCACGCCAGCGATCCGGAACGGGCTTGGACGTTTTACAGCGAGCAGTTCGGCTGGCGGCTGGGGCCTAGTTATGAGTGCGGCGGGAGCGGGAAATACCTGACCTTTATTTGCGCCGGCGAGCATGAGCAAGGCGGGGTGGCGCGCTTGGCGGACGGGCAGCCGGTTTCTTATTGGCTGTATTATTTCAATGTCGCGGATATTGACGCGACCTTGGCGCGCATCGCCGAAGCCGGCGGAAAAGTCTTGTTCGGGCCGGTCGCCACGCCGGACGGCGGGCAGATCGCGCATGCGCTGGACCCGGAAGGGGCGATGTTCGGCGTGGTGCGCCGGTAAGCGGATTTTTTTGCTTTTTTGTTTGCGTCCATTAAGGCAGGCCATTTCCGCGGCTTGAGTTTTTCCGTGACTTGATTTTTTTTACGATGCCCGCAAAGTGTTGCTTGCAGTTATACTAGCGGTTTTACTACATTTGTTTAAAAAATTTTATATGGAGTATTCATGTTGAACTTGATGATTCTCGCCTTGGGAGTGGTCTTATGGTTTGGTAATCCCGCCCGCGCGGAATTGCCGGACTTTACGGAATTGGTCAAAAACAACGGTAACGCCGTGGTCAACATCAGCACCACGCAAAAAGCGGCGCCGGCGGCTGAGCAGCCGGATGGCGGCGGCCAGCAGGACGAGCAACCTTTGCCGCAGGATGTGCCTCCGGAGATGGAGGAATTTTTTAGACGTTTCTTTCAAGGCCCGGGCGGACGCGGGTTTCAGCCGCGGGAGACTAATTCCCTGGGTTCCGGTTTCATTATTTCCAAGGACGGTTATATATTGACCAACCATCACGTGGTGGCCAATGCCTCGGAGATTGTGGTCAAGCTGAAGGACCGCCGTGAGTTGGTGGCTAAGTTGGTCGGTTCCGACGAGAGCAGCGACGTGGCTTTGTTGAAGCTGGAGGCGAAGGATTTGCCGGTGGTGGAGATCGGTGCGCCGGATCAGTTGCAGGTGGGCGAGTGGGTATTGGCCATTGGCACGCCGTTCGGTTTTGAGCAATCGGTGACCGCCGGTATAGTCAGCGCCAAGGGGCGCAGCTTGCCGGACGGCAATTATGTGCCGTACATTCAAACCGACGTGGCGATTAATCCGGGCAATTCCGGCGGCCCGCTGTTCAATATGCAGGGCAAGGTGGTGGGCATTAATTCGCAAATTTATAGCCGTTCCGGCGGTTATATGGGTTTGTCGTTCGCGGTGCCTATCGATTTGGCGATGAACGTGGTGGAGCAGATTAAGAGCAAGGGCAAGGTGTCGCGCGGCTGGCTGGGAGTGCAGATTCAGGATGTGACGCGGCAGTTGGCGGAGTCGTTCGGTATGGATCGGCCGCACGGCGCGTTGGTGGCGAAGGTGATTCCCGGCGGTCCGGCGGAGAAGGCCGGGATTCAGATCGGGGACATCATTGTCGAGTTTAACGGGCAAGTGGTGGAAACTTCCGGCGAGTTGCCGCCGCGGGTCGGTTTGACGCCGGTGGACGAGCAGGCCAAGCTGAAGGTGATACGCCAGGGCGAAAAACTGGATATGACGGTTAAAATCGGTTTGTTGCCGGCGCAGCATACTGCGCAAAATACGCCGGACGCCGCGCCGCCAGAGGTTGCCTCCAACCGTTTGGGGGTTTCGGTGTCGGATTTGACGCCGGAACAGCGCCAGCAATTACAGGTAGAGAAGAACGGGGTGTTGGTGCAAAAAGTCGGCAAAGGCCCTGCGCAGGAGATAGGCATTCAATCCGGCGATGTCATTTTGCGGCTACAAAACAACACCGTGCGCGATAGCGCCGAATTTAATAAAATAGTTTCCAAGCTGCCGGTGGGTAAGTCCATCGCTATTTTAGTGCAGCGCAATGGAAATCCGTTATTTTTGGCGTTTAAACTCGAAAAATAAGTCAGGTGAATGGTCTATGCCCAGCGCGAGCAAGGTCACACAGTTAATCGGCAATACGCCGTTGTTGAAATTGCAACGTTTGCCGGCGCAAAACGCGGCGACGGTCCTGGTGAAGTTAGAGTCTCTCAATCCGGGCGGATCGGTAAAGGATCGCATCGCCATGGCGATGGTGAAAACCGCCGAACGCTCGGGCTTGTTGACCTCCGGCGGGGTGATCGTGGAGCCTACTTCCGGGAATATCGGGATAGCCTTGGCGATGGTCGCCGCCGTGCGCGGTTACCGTTGTATTTTGACCATGCCGGAGACGACGCCGGAGTCGCGGCGCAGGTTGTTGGCCTGGTTCGGCGCCGAGGTGGTCTTGACGCCGGTGGCGGAAGGCATGGCCGGGGCGATGCGGCGGGCGCGGGATATTGCGGAGGATATTCCGGGCGCGTTCATGCCGCGGCAGTTTGAGAATCCGGTCAATCCCGAGGCGCACCGGCAAACCACGGCCCAGGAAATTTGGTCGGCTACCAACGGCGCGGTTGATGCTTTTGTCTGCGGCGTCGGCACCGGCGGCACTATTTCCGGGGTGGCGGACGTGATTAAGAACCGTAATCCGAAATTCGAGGCGATTGCGGTAGAGCCCAGCGAATCGCGGGTGATCGCCGGCGGAACGCATGCGCCGCACGGTATTGACGGCATAGGCATGGGTTTTGTGCCGCATAATCTGGATTTGGATTTGATTGATGGCATTGAGCATGTTTCCTCCGAGGAGGCGTTCGCCATGCGCGACCGTTTGCTGCGGGAGGAGGGCGTGTTGGCGGGTATTTCGTCCGGCGCTAGTGTTTGCGCGGCGCTCAGGGTGGCTGAGCGTTTGGGCGGCGGTAAGACCGTGGTCACGATGATCCACGATACCGGCGAGCGGTATTTGAGTTTGAGTTAAGCGATGGGTTTGGCGCTGGCCGCCTATGTTTGCTCGGCTTAACGTGGCGTTCGGCCGGTTCCTCCGGCCGGAAAGCCGTTTTTTAAGGTGGGTTGTGTGAGGAGAGTTTATGCGTAAAGTCACGTTGATTAAAGGCGATGGCATTGGTCCGTCCATCATGGATGCGGCGGTGGCCGTTATTAATGCTTCCGGTGCGAATATCGAGTGGGTGGAGGCGGAGGCTGGCCTAGGCGCTTACGAGCGTCACGGCACGCCGTTGCCTGAGGCGACGCTGGAGTCTATCGCCGAGACGCGGGTGGCGTTTAAAGGGCCGTTGACTACCATGGTAGGCGAGGGGTTTCGCAGTATCAATGTTGAGCTGCGCAAGGAATATGATTTGTACGCTAATGTGCGTCCCGCGAAAAGTTGGCGCGGGGTAAAAACCCGGTTCGAGGACGTGGATATCGTGATCGTGCGCGAGAACACGGAGGGTTTGTACGTAGGCTTGGAGCATTATTTGAGCCCGAAAAAGGATATCGCCGAGAGTTTGGCGGTGGTAACCAAGGCCGGTTCGGAACGCATCGTGGAATATGCGTTTCAGTATGCGATTGATAATAATCGGAAAAAAGTGACGGTGTGTCATAAGGCGAATATCTTGAAATTTACTCAGGGTTTGTTTTTGAACACCGCGCGCGAGGTGGCGGCGCGTTATCCTCAAATCGAGTTTGACGAGAAGATTATCGACGCCGCTTGCATGCATATGGTGATGCGGCCGGAGCAGTTTGACGTGGTGGTGACCACGAATATGTTCGGTGATATTTTGTCGGATTTGACCGCCGGCTTGGTGGGGGGCTTGGGGCTGATGCCGGGCGCGAACATCGGCGCGGACGCGGCGTTGTTTGAGGCGGTGCACGGCAGTGCGCCGGATATCGCGGGCAAGAATATTGCGAATCCGACGGCGGTGATGATGGCCGGGGTGATGATGTTGCATCATTTGGGCGAGCACGAGCCGGCGCAGCGCTTGCAAACGGCGCTGGAGTCGGTGGTGAACGCGGGCGAGTTCGTGACGCCGGATTTGAATCCAAACAGCAAAACCGGCACCAGCGGTTTTGCCGAGGCGATTGTGGCTGCGTTGCGGTAACGATAGGGCGGCTTTCAGTCTAAGAGGCTGTCGGGGGACGCCGTGAACCCGTCCGTGGGAGGCTTGGGGCCTGCGGCCTAAGTCTCCCGCGCTCCCGTCAACCGTCCTTCTTGGCCGCTCCAACGACTTGGGTGTGGCCGGGACGCTGTCTGGCGACGCTGTTATCTTTTCTTCGCCAGCTTTACGCCGCTTTAGCGGCTGGTGAGGGTGAAGGTAACCGGGCCGTCGTTGATTAGCGCGACTTGCATGTCGGCCCCGAATTGGCCGAATTGGGGGTTGGGGTGCAGTTCCAGAGCTTTTTGCCGCAAATATTCGAACATTTGCTGGCCGTATTCCGGCGTGGCGGCGCTGGTGAAGCTGGGGCGGTTGCCTTTGTCGGTATTCGCGGCCAGGGTGAATTGCGGCACCAGCAGCAGGCCTCCGTTGATGTCGCGCAGGCCGAGGTTCATTTTGCCTTGTGCATCGGAAAAAATACGATAGTTTAGGATGCGCTCCAGCAGACGGTCGGCTTGTTTTTGCGTGTCGGCGGGTTCGACGCAGATGAGGGATAGTATGCCTTGCTCGATTTGGCCTATGATGGCGGCGTTGACGGTGACGCTGGCGGCGGTGACGCGTTGGATGATGGTGATCATTGTTTTCCGGGGTTTGCCATATTTAAAATTACCAGATACTCGGATTGAGCGCAATGAGTTACTGAATGTTAACCTCCTTAGATGACATTCAAGTCAATCTACCGGCGGCTTTCTGAAGAAGAAGCCGCCGGTTTTTTACGTCAACGGTTAGCGGGGCGCTTAAAAGTCCAGTTGGGTGCGCATTTCAAATATATCCGGATGCGTGCCGTTAAAAGCGCGCGCTTGCGCGCTGGCCGAGTTCAAGGTGTCCAGTTCCAATACGTGAATGAAGTTGGTCATGACCCGGATGCGCGAGGTTGGATACCAGTTCAATCCGAATTTGCTGGTTGAGGCGCGGCCGCCGTGAATAGCGCCGCTGTTCAGGTCCAGATAATCATAGCCGGCCAGAAACTCCCAAGCACCGAGGCCTCTGCCGAGGGTGGTGAAATTGGCCGCCGGTTTAATGCGGTCGAAGATGCCGACTTTTTCATTATAGTTACGGGATTCGCCGGTCAGGAACCAGGAAGCGAAGGCGTAATAACCGTTCAGATTGTTGTTGTTCAAGCCGTTGCCGGATACTTGCGCTTGCAGGTATTCGCCCTGCACCGAGAACGGGCCGTGGACCGCCGCGAATTCGCCGCCTAGCCGGGTGACGGTTTGCGTGCTAATTGAGCCGTTGGCTTTGCTGATGAAACCGGTATCCAATAGTAGGGAGCGGTCGACGTTGCTGTCGATGGCCGAGCCGAAGCGCGCGCCGTTGCCGTTTGCACTGAAGCAATTGTTATTAGATGAAGTCGGATTGCATGGGAGGGTGTCCGGATTAACATTGATATAGCGTTGCGAGCCGGCGGCGCCAACATGCAGTAAATGGCTTTTGTCTTGGAACCAAGGCAGGCCAGTCAGACGGCCGGTCAAGCCCCAGCCGGTGTCGCCCGACCCGCCGTTGCGGTTGGCGTTGCCGTTGCCGTTGGTGGAAGAGGTGTCCGTGGTAGGCGCGCCGTTGCCCATGGACTCGGTTTGAATAGCGGTTTGCGCGGTCCAGCGCGGTTGCGCGAATTTGCCGCCCAAGCCCATTTTGAACACATTGTTATTGTCGATAAAGGCGTTAACCGCCATGTTCCGTTCAATGAACGAGGTCTGAATGTCGCTGGTCGCTTCCTCAATACTGATAGGTTCTTTGAATTGGCCCGCTGTTAGGGTTAACGGCGCATAACCGTTCCAGGTCATGAAGGCGTCGGTGACGCCGCCGGCGGTAGAACCGTTGCCGCGGGTGAAGTCGTATTCAAATTTATAACCGTAGGTTTTAAACATATTGCCTTCGGCGGACAAGCGCGCTCGGCGAATACTGGTGCCGTTGGCCAGATCGTTGGAGAAGGCTCCTGGCTTGGCTGCGGCGACTCCGCTTTGGTCGGTGTTGACTTGCGCATCCAATTGCACGCGCCCGTTGAGTTTCACGGTGAAGTTGCCGTCGGCGCTTTCCCAGCGCACGCCTTGCTCGTCCACGCGCGTTTTGCCAAGGGCTGGATCCTTGACTTGTTCTGTCAGCGCTTTTAGTTCTATGTTTTTCAAGGATAAATCATCCTTGATTTTTTCTATTTCGGCCTTTTGGGAGGCGATTTCGGCCGCTTGCACCGGGGGCGGCGCGGTTTCGTCCACTTGTTTAAACGTGCCTAGCCGCGTGCGGCCTGGACCGGGTTGGGCGAAGATTTGTTGGGTTTCGGTGTTTACATACAGTTCCAGCGCTAGAGCTTGCGCTGATGCTCCTGCGAGCAATAGGCCTGCTATCGCGGCGTTGAGGATAGATATTTTCATGAGATAGTGTCTACAATGTTACAATAAAGTTAAATAAGGCGTGGTTATTTTTTATAGTTTATTGTTTTATATCAATATTAATATGTTGTATTTAAATAATGTAATAATCATGTCATTATTTTAGGCTATGTATATTACAAAAAAATTACAGTCGTATTGCAAATGTATGTCAATTGGTGGCGTCAAGCTGAATAGATCTTCATCCGCAGTGTCGCGACGGACAAAATAGGTCAAGCCGCTGGCCAATTTGGACTAAAATTGACCGATACGACGCGCATACTCACCCAGTTGAGTTTGGCCGCCGTTTTTTACTTGATTCTTATAATTCCTGGTATGAAGCCGTTAGCCTATCCAAATAATTTACCCGTTAACCCGCCGGCCGCATTACACGGCGCGGCCGACGCATTTCTAGTCAGATTGAAAACAGTCGCGCCGGAATTGCCGTCCTTATTGGAACATGATCGGGAGGCGTTCGCCGCCTCGCTGTTTAAAGTATGTTTATGCCGCTCTAGTTATTAAATGGGCATGTTCGCATGAAGGTTTTGGTCTATAACGAGCTGCGTCCAGAGCGGATTCCCGGCTTTGATAAGTTTTTGAAGTATATAGAGCAAGATGATTTTAAGTCGGCGGATGTGAAGAAGGTGGGGGACAATTTGTATCGCGCCCGCTTGAGCATTAAGGATCGCATCGTATTTTCGGTTTACCGGCATCAAGAACAGCGCTATGCGTTGGTTTTGGAGATTATCAAGAATCATGCCTATCAAGATTCCAGATTTCTGCGTCAGGTCAGCGCAATAGACGAGGATAAGATTCCATTGGCCGCGCCCGGCGAGCTCGCTGGCGACGGGACGCTGGTGTATTTGAATCCGCGGCATGGCCGCTTCAACTTGTTGGAGAAAGTGATTTCGTTCGATGAGCCGCAGCAAGCGGTTTATGAACTGCCGCCGCCGCTAATTGTGATCGGCTCGGCCGGCAGCGGCAAGACCGCCTTGACGTTGGAAAAAATGAAACACGCGATTGGCGATGTGTTGTATGTCACTCAGTCAGCGTACTTAGTGAATAATGCGCGGGATTTGTATTACGCCAATTACTATGAAAACCCGGAGCAGCAGATCGATTTTTTGTCGTTTCAGGAGTTTTTGGAGAGTATCCGCGCCCCGTCCGGCAGACCGCTGGACTTTGCCCGGTTTCAGGATTGGTTTGCGCGGCATCGGCAGGCGCATGGCTTGCGCGATGCGCACAAGACTTTTGAGGAGTTTCGCGGGGTGATTACCGGGCCGGCTACCGACAAAAGTTGGTTGAGCCGCGCGGATTATTTGGCGCTGGGGGTTAAAGAGTCTATTTTTGCCGCCGAGGAACGGGAGGCGGTGTACGCTTTGTTCGAGAAGTATGTGAAATTTTTGGCCGACGAGAATTTGTACGATGCCAATATCCTGAGTCACCAGTATTTGCCGCTGGCCGAGGCGCGCTATGATTTTGTGGTGGTGGATGAAGTGCAGGATTTGACCAATATTCAATTGTATTTGATTCTGAAGACTTTGCATAACACTAGGGATTTTTTGTTGTGCGGTGACTCGAATCAGATTGTGCATCCCAATTTTTTTTCCTGGGCCAAGGTTAAAAGCTTGTTTTTCAGGCAACGGGATTTGAACGCGGCGGATAATCTGATCAAAATCCTGAACACGAATTACCGCAATTCGCCACAGGTGACGGAAATCGCCAACCGAATTCTGAAAATCAAAAACTTGCGCTTTGGTTCCATAGACAAGGAAAGTCATTATTTGGTAGAGAGTAATGGTCATCAACAGGGCGAGGTATTGTTGTTGCAGGATAACGCCGGCATAAAAAAGGAATTGGATGGCAAGACCCGCGCCTCGACTCGCTTTGCGGTGATTGTGATGACGGCGGAGCAAAAACCGGCGGCGCGGGAGTGTTTTGGCACGCCCTTGATATTCACCATTCAAGAAGCAAAAGGTTTGGAGTATGAAAATATTATTTTGTACAACTTTTTGAGTCAGGAAGAAGCGCGCTACCGGGAAATCGGCCACGGGGTGGCGGTCGAGGATTTGAGCAAGGATTTGAAATATGCGCGCGGCAAGGATAAGACTGATAAGTCGTTGGAGATTTATAAATTTTACATCAACGCGTTGTATGTGGCCTTGACCAGAGCGGTAAAAAATCTGTATTGGATTGAGAGCCAAGCCAAGCAGCCGATATTGGATTTGTTGGGCCTGAGCGAGGCGCGGGGCAGTTTGGCCTTGGCGAGCCAAAACTCCAGTCTGGACGCCTGGCGTTTGGAAGCGCATAAATTGGAGTTGCAAGGCAAGCGCGAGCAGGCCGAACGCATTCGCAGCGAGATTTTGCGGCAGAAGACACCGGATTGGCAGGTAATTGATGCGGCCACGCTGCCGGATTTGCGGCAAAAAGCGCTGGCGGGGAACGATAAACGCGCTCGCCTGAGCTTGTTTGAATATGCCTTGGTGTATCAAGATTTGAAGATCATCAATAACTTGGTTAAAGCCGAGTTCAAGCCGGCGAAACAGCCGGATAAGGGTTTGCAGTTATTGCGGCAAAACCATTTTGCAGCGTATGCATTTAAGAAGCCGGATGCGGTTTTGAAATTGGTTAGCCAATATGGAGCCGATTTTAGGAATGTATTCAATCAAACGCCGTTGATGGCGGCCGCATGGATGGGCGGCGTCGATATCATTAAGGCTTTGATCGAGCAGGGAGCGGACACTGAAAAAACGGATAACAATGGCTTGAGCGCGTTTCAAATCGCGCTGGCGAAAGGGGCCGCGGATAAGGCATACGCACAAAGAAAGTTCGACGATGTGTATCCGCTGTTAGAGCCTGCCAGTATGAGTATTTTGGTGGATGGCCGTTTGGTGAAATTAGACAAGCGCGGCATGGAGTTTTTCTTGCTGAATTTGATGATCGCTCTGTTTTACCGAGTGATGCCGAAAAAATTGATCTATCGGATTGAGGGTTACACCACGCAGGATTTGATGGAAGCCATGCAGCATATTCCAGATAGCGTTTTGCCGGAACGCCGCAAGCAGAGGACATATTTGTCCAGTATTTTGTCCAAGAACGAAATCAGCCGCGAGGAGAAGCATAACCGGAAATTGTTTTTGCGGGTGCTGCGCGGTGCGTATATTTTTAATCCGAATTTGGCGCTCAAGGTGGAAGGGGAGTGGGTCAATATTTACGATTTGTTGAGCTTGGAAAAATTGGCCCCTTATCATCGGCAGCGGCAGGATTGGTGGAGTGAGAATTATACCGCCTATGAAGAAATGTGCCTGGAGCTCAGAAAGGCTGAGTTTAGTGCGTTGATAAAAAAGATGCGGGCAGACGCATGACTTTATTCAGCGCCTTGCATGAAATTCAATCAGAACTGCCGGCGGCTTTGCAGCCTGAGTCCGCGGCGTTTCTAGTCCGGTTGCACGAAGCCGCTCCAAGCTTGCCGCCGTTGGCGGAGCGAGAGCGTATGTTCATCGATTCGGTGTTCAAGGTGTGTTTGTGCAGCCGGTTCGCGGCGGACGTTTGGTTGCGGCGTCCCGAGATTTTGTATGATTTGCTGGAAAGCCGGGATTTGTTTAGCGCCGAGCGGCGGCTGGCTTATGCGGACGCCGTGCGAGTGGAGGAGATGGAAGGCGAGGCCGGGTTGGCGCGAGCTTTGCGCGAGTTGCGGCGGCGGGAGATGTTGCGCATCGCTTGGCGGGATTTGGCCGGCTGGGCGGATTTGGATGAAACGCTGGCCGATTTGAGCCAGTTGGCGGAAGTCTGTATTCAGGCGGCGCTGGATTTTCATTACCGGCAGGCTTGCCGGCGCTGGGGAACGCCGGCCTTGGCGGACGGGCGGCCGTTCAATCTGGTGGTGTTGGGCATGGGCAAGTTGGGCGCCTGGGAATTGAATTTTTCCTCGGACATTGATTTGATTTTCGCTTATGCCGAGGACGGGGTGTTGAGCGGGAAAAAGGACATCAGTTATGAGGAGTTTTTTAGTCGGATTACCCGCGGCGTGGTGAAGGCCTTGGACGAGATGACCGTGGACGGTTTTGTGTTCCGCGTCGATTTGCGTTTGCGTCCGTTCGGCGACAGCGGGCCCTTGCTGATGAGTTTCGACGGCATGGAGAAGTATTATGTGACTCAGGCGCGCGAGTGGGAGCGCTATGCCATGATAAAAGCGCGCCAGGTGGCCGGCGATGCGGATAGCGGCCGGCAGTTGGCGGCGTTGATTAAGCCGTTTGTGTATAGGCGCTATTTGGATTATGGCGCTTTCGACGAATTGCGCGGCTTGAAGATGCAGATCATGCAGGAATTGAAGCGCAAGGACCGCTTGGATAACGTGAAGCTGGGGCCGGGCGGCATCCGCGAAATTGAGTTCATCGGTCAGGCGTTTCAGTTGATCCGCGGCGGGCATGATGAGGGTTTGCGCCAGCGGCCGATTCAGAAGGTATTGCGGCGCTTGGCGGAGTTGGAGTTGCTGAACGTCGAGGATGCGGATAGGTTGATCGCCAATTACCGGTTTTTGCGGCGTTTGGAGAACCGCTTGCAAGCGTATCGGGACCAGCAAACGCATGACTTGCCCAAGGATGCCTTGGCGCGGGAGTTGTTGGCTTATGCCTTGAATTTCGCCGACTGGGCGAGTCTGGCGGAGTATTTGCGCTTAGTGCGCGAGCAGGTGCAGGCGGTGTTTGGCGGGGTGTTTTCCCTGAGTCGTTTGGATAGCGCGCAACAGCAGGGGCAATGGTTGTGGGTTGGCGATGCGGCCGACGAGCAGGCGCGCGGTTTGCTGGCGGAATGGGGTTATGCGGACAGCGCGTGGCTGAGCGAGTTATTAAAGGCATTTAAAAGTAGTTTGGCGGTGAAGCATATCAGCGCAAAAGGCTTGCAAAGTTTGCAGCGCTTATTGCCGCCGTTGCTGAAGGAATTGAGCGCGGAGCCGGAGCCGGAGCAAACCTGCCGCCGGGTGTTGAGCTTGTTGGAGATCATTGCGGGCCGCGGCGTGTATTTGGCTTTGCTGGCGGAAAATCCGGAAGCGGTGCGGCAGTTGATCCGTTTGAGCGGGGCCAGTTTGTGGATTAACCGGTATATCGGTTTGTATCCGATGCTGCTGGATGAATTGCTGGACCCGCGCCGCTTATATGCGCCGCTACTGAAGGAACAGTTGCGCGCCGAATTGGAGCGCGAATTGGCGAAGCTGGAGGACGGCGATGAGGAGCAGCTATTGCATGCCTTGCGCCGTTTCAAGCACGGCCAGGTGTTGAAGGTGGCGGCGGCGGATGTGACGGGCGTGATTCCGATCATGGTGGTCAGCGATTATTTGACTTGGATAGCCGAGGCGGTGCTGGAGCAATGCTTGCACTGGGCCTGGCGTTGGTTGGGAGCCAAGCACGGCTACCCGCCGGGATGCGGTGAGACGGCGGCGCATTTTGCGATTATCGGTTACGGGAAGTTGGGCGGCATAGAATTGGGCTACGGTTCTGATTTGGATTTGCTGTTTTTGCACGATTACCCCGACGAGCAGGCCGAAACAGGCGGCCGGCAACCGATAGCCGCTAGTTTGTTTTTTCAGCGCTTGGCGCAAAAGATGCGGCATGTTCTTGACGCCAAATTGTTGAGCGGCGAGTTGTACCCCGCCGATTTGCGCCTGCGGCCGAACGGCGATTCCGGGGTGTTGACGCCGAATCTTGATTATTACCGGGAATATTTGCTGGGGCCGGCCTGGACTTGGGAGCGGCAGGCCTTGACGCGGGCGCGGTTTATTTGCGGCGACGCCGGCTTGGGAGCGGCGTTCGCGCGGGTGCGGCGCGAGGTATTGACCCAAGCGCGTGATTACGGCCAGTTGCAAACCGAGGTTAGGGAGATGCGCTATAAAATGCGGGCGGCCAAATTGAAGCCGGGCTACGCCCGCTTTAACGTCAAGCATAGTCCGGGCGGGATTGCCGATATCGAATTTTTGACCCAATTTTTAGTGCTGGCGCACGCGGCGCGCTTTCCGGAATTATGCACGCATAGTGATAACGTGCGCTTGCTGGGCGACTTGGCCGCGCGCGGTTTGTTGCAAGCCGAGGAGGCGGAGGTTTTGCGGCAGGCGTTTTGCCGTTATCGGGATTATGGGCATCATCAGGTGTTGCAGGGCTTGGATGCCACGGCGGAGGCCGGGGCGTTTGCGGAGGAAAGAAAGGCTGTGGCGGGGATTTGGGAGGGGTATTTGGAGGATGGGGGTTAAATTGGTAGGCCCGGTTCTGTTTCCCTTGGGAGTAGAGTTAGGCTGTCGTTGTAATCTAGTAAATTATCGTCAACAAAGCTGGTTTCATCAATGTTGTTTGCGTAAATTTATATTGGATTAATTTCAAGCTGGCCGCGGAGTTCACCGGCATAGGCGCGGAGTGATTCCAGCACGGTTTTGTCGGTTTCGGCTTGTCGCTCCAATTGGTCTAGCAGGGCGTGGTATTGCGCAAGACTGAGCCGGCGCGGGTCTTCCGGGTTTTGCAGGCGCTGGCGGCAAAAGTCCCGCCATTCTTGTTGTTCGTCTTGGGAAAGGCTGTGCGGGTAGTTGCGGGCGCGGTAGCGGAATAGCATGTCCGGCAGGCGCGGGTCGTCGGCGGCCGGTTTTAGGCGCGCCAGTTGTTCCGGGCTGGCGTCGCGGATGCGGTTTAAAATGGCTTTGTCGTGCTGGTTGAAAAAGCCGCCGCTGTAGATCATGAGATCAGGATCGGCGGGCGCGTCTTGATAGTCGCGGGTGAAGACTAGGCTGAGCTTGGCCGGCAAGTCCGCGGCTGATTTTAGCGCCTGTAAATGGGCGTCGCATTGCTTTAGGTCCAGACTTAGGCGTTCGGCGTCCGCCTTTCTGATCACGCTCAGGGGGGCTAGCACCGGGCATTTGTTGTGATGCACGGTTTTTAGTGGTATGCGCGGCGCGTCCGGCGGCAGCTCGGCGCTGGCGGTGAATAGGCGGACGCGGATTTCCTCTGCTTCTAGGGTTAGCAGCGGGGTCGGGTCTTGGCTGAGATCATAGACTATGGTTTCGTTGGCGTTGACGGGGTGCGCGGCCAAGGCGACCACGATGGCTAGGCAATGCTTTTTGGCCGGGTAGCGACCGGAGACGTGCACCAGCGGGGTGAAGCCGCCCAGATTCAGCAGTTGCTGGGCCGCGTGTTTGCCGCGATTTTGGAATAGGTAATCGAATAGCTTGGGTTGGCGTTGTTTTAGCAGCCTGGCTAGGGCGATGCTGGCGTGTACGTCGGACAGGGCGTCGTGGGCGGCGGCATGCGCTAAGCCGTTGGCGGCGGTGAGTTCGCTCAAGCGAAAGCACGGCGCGCCGTCGGCGTCTTGGGGCCAGATCATGCCGTCCGGGCGCAAGGCATGCGCGGCGCGCGTCAGGTCGATTAAGTCCCAGCGCGAGTTTTGGTTTTGCCATTCGCGGGCGTAGGGGTCGAAAAAATTGCGGTATAGCAGGTTGCGGGTGACTTCGTCGTCGAAGCGCAGGCTGTTGTAGCCGAGGCCGCAGGTTTCCGGCGCGGACAGTTCGGCGTGTATGCGGCGGATGAATTCGGCTTCATTGACGCCATGTTCGCGCGCGTGTTGCGGGGTGATGCCGGTAATCAAGCAGGCTTCCGGATGCGGCAGCCGGTCTGGGTGCGGTTGGCAATAGATGACCAATGGCTCGCCGACCGGATTTAAGTCAAGATCTGTGCGCTGGCCGGCGAATTGGCAGGCTTGGTCGCGTTGCGGGTCGGCGCCGAAGGTTTCGTAATCGTGCCAATAGAAGCTGGTGGTCATGGGGTCCTTGGGGGTGGGCGTTTTTCATTTATTTCCGGCCGCGCGCGCGGCTGAATGTATTTTATTTTATAATTTTTGGTTTATTGTTTTTTTCACCATGGGATTTTAGTTATGAAAAAATATTTGTTGTTGTTGGCTGCTACCCTGTCGCTGGTCAGCGCCGGCGTTTTCGCGCATGGCCCGGTACGCGGTAAATTGACCGCCACGATTCAAATCGACGCGCCGGCGGCCAAAGTGTGGGATGTGATTAAAAACTATGACGATTTGTCTTGGTTGCCGGCGGTGGCCAGCGTGAAGGGCGACGGCGGCAACGTCAAGGGCTCGGTGCGGGTGTTGAGTCTGGCCAATGGCGGCACGATTACCGAGGAATTGAAGGCTTATGACGAGGCCAAATATGCCTATAAATATAAAATCACCGATATCAGCCACAACGGCACGATCAAGCATGCCGGCCAAGATGAGCCGTTGCCGGTGTTCCCGGTGGGTAACTACGCGGCTGAAATCCAAGTCACTGATAAAGGCGGCAAGGCCGAAGTGGAATGGGTGGCGACTTATTACCGCGCTTACGTGAACAACAACCCGCCGGCTGAGTTAAACGAAGAAGCGGCGGATAAAGCCGTGAACGAGGTGTTGACCAAGGGTTTGCTGAATCTGGCGAAGAAAGCCGGCGCGGGTCACTCTGAAGTGCGCGTGGATATTAAACGCTAAAGGTTGTTGGTTTTAAAGCGGTCTTGGCGGACGGCTCCAAGCCTATAGGGACAAATTCACGGCGTCCCCCGTCAACCGCCTCCAGCCGCCAAGGCCGGCTTTGCGCCAATGGGTTTTTTATGCTTATGGTTTTATAAAATCATATCTTAAGGCGTGGATGAAGTCTTTTATCGGTTGACGGTGGCGGCAACACTCTGAATATACGGCTGATCTTCTCGGACTTGTCCCGGCCTTGATACCCGTGGGCGGCTGGCCTGCCAGCGGAAAACCGTGACATGGTTAAAAAATATGAAAAATCCCTCCCGTTTCCCAAAATTTGTGGTTTAATGAGAATCATTATTAATTAGTAAAGGGTTGCATATGTCTACCTTTCTCAAAGCGCTGGCGGTGGGGGACCGTGGACGCATCGTCGGCTTTGATCAGGCTGGCGGTGTTTACCGCAAAAAATTATTGGCCATGGGGCTGACGCCGGGCGCGGAATTCAGCATTACCCGTTTTGCGCCGATGGGCGACCCGGTGGAGATTAGAATTCGCGGTTTTTCGTTAACCTTGCGTAAAAATGAAGCCTCGGTGTTGTTGATAGAAAAGATATGACCACTGCGTTTACCGTTTGCGTGGTCGGCAATCCCAATTGCGGTAAGACTACGCTGTTCAATGCGTTGACCGGCAGCCGGCAACAAGTCGGCAATTGGCCGGGGGTGACGGTGGAGAAAAAAACCGGCGCCTACCGGCATCGCGGCCGGTTGATTAATCTGGTGGATTTGCCCGGCACTTATTCGTTGGAAGCCGACGACGATAGCGTGTCGCTGGATGAGAAGCTGGCGCGCGATTATGTGGCGGCGCGCGAAGCCGATCTGGTGGTGAATATTTTGGATGCCTCCAATATAGAGCGCAATCTGTATTTGACCACGCAGTTGATTGAGATGCGCGCGCCGATGCTGGTGGTGTTGAATATGATGGACATGGTGCGCAAACGCGGGGTGCGCATCGATGTAGACGCCTTGTCCGCCCGTTTGCAATGTCCGGTGTTGCCGATCAGCGCGTCCGGCAAGTTAGGCTTGGGCGAATTGAAGGACGCCATCAATCAGGCTTGCGCCTCGCGGCCGCGACCGATGTTGAATGTACCTTATCATCCGGCGGTGGAGCGGGCGGCGGCGCGTATGTTGGCTGAAATTGAGCGCGCCGATTGCGCGGACGTGTGCGACCGGCGCTGGCTGGCCTTGCGTTTATTGGAGAACGATACCCTGGCCAAGCAATTGGCGGGGCCGGCGCTGACGGCGTTGGCGGTCGAATTGCGGCGGACGGCGGAAAGCGAGGCCGGAGACGAGATCGACATTTTGGCCGCCGACGCGCGTTACGGTTTGGTGCGCGAATGGGCGCAGGCGGCGGTGTGCCGGCTGAACGAAGCGTCCCAGACCTCAACCGAGCGCATAGACCGTGTGGTGCTGAACCGTTATCTGGGCATTCCGGTGTTTTTTATGGTGATGTATGCCATGTTCATGTGCACCATTAATTTTGGCAATGTATTCGTGGATTTTTTCGACCAGGCCGCCGCCGCTTTGTTGGTGGAGGCGCCTGGGGTTTGGCTGCGGGCGCAAGGCGCGCCGGAATGGCTGAGCGTGCTGTTGTGCGGCGGGGCCGGCGGCGGCTTGCAGGTGGTGGCGATGTTTATCCCTATCGTCGGCTTTTTGTTCGTGTTTTTGTCGTTGCTGGAGGATTCCGGTTATATGGCGCGGGCGGCGTTCGTGATGGACCGCTGCATGTGCATGCTGGGTTTGCCGGGCAAGTCGTTCGTGCCGATGATTATCGGTTTCGGGTGTAACGTGCCGGCCATTATCGCTACCCGCACCCTGGATAACCCGCGGGATCGGATTTTGACCAATATGATGAATCCGTTTATGTCTTGCGGCGCGCGCCTGCCGGTTTACGCTTTGTTCGCGGCGGCGTTTTTTCCGGTGGGCGGGCAAAATTTGGTGTTCGGTTTGTATTTGTTCGGCATTTTCGCGGCGGTGATAACCGGCCTAGTGATGCGGCATACCTTGTTAAAGGGCGAACCGACGCCGTTTGTGATGGAATTGCCGGCTTATCATTTTCCGACTCTGCGCGGGGTGTGCATCAAAACCTGGGAGCGCTTGCGCGGCTTCATCTTTAACGCCGGGCGGCTGATCGTGCCGATGGTGATGGTGTTGAACACGCTGAATTCCTGGGGCGTGAACGGCGAGTTCGGGCAAGAGAACAGCGGGCATTCGGTGTTGAGCGAAATTGGCCGCCGTTTGACGCCGGCGTTCGAGCCGATGGGCGTGCGGCCGGACAATTGGCCGGCGACGGTGGGGGTGTTCACCGGGGTGTTGGCTAAAGAAGCGGTGGTGGGAACCTTGGGTTCCTTGTATGCGCAATTGGCGCGGCCGGAGCCGTCGGCGAAGGCGGAGCGGGAGTTCGATTTGCCGGATGCCTTGCTGGCGGCTAGCCGCACGATTCCGGATAATTTACAGGCCATGGCCGACAAGTGGCTGGACCCGTTAGGCCTGGATTTAAGCCATTATAACGCCGCCGCCGCGACCGATTCCGCGCGTCAGGAGACTTACCGGGTCATGCAAAGTCATTTCGACGGCCAGGCGGGGGCGTTCGCCTATTTGGTGTTTATTTTGCTGTATGCGCCTTGCGTCGCCGCCACGGCTGCGATCATGCGCGAGACCAGCCCGGGCTGGGCGGCGTTCGTCAGTGTTTGGACCAGTTTTATCGCTTATTCCGCCGCCACCTTGTTTTATCAGGCGCTGACTTTCAGCCGGCATCCGGCCGCGACCTTGGGCTGGTGCCTAGGCTTGACCGCGCTGTTCGCCGCCGTGGTGATTGGCCTGCGGGTTTTGGGTCAGAGACAGGAGCTTAGGCTATGATATTTTCGGATTTGCGCGGCTATTTGCAGCAACAACGGCGCGCCACCTTGAATGAGTTGACGCTGCATTTTCGGGTCGAGGCGGACGCCTTGCGCGGCATGCTGGGTAAATGGATAAGCAAGGGCAAGGTGCGCAAGATTGAGCCGGGGCCGGGCTGCGGCAGCCATTGCTGCAAGTGCGACCCCGGCCTGACCGAAATTTACGAGTGGCTGGATTAAGGGCCGGGTTATTTGTCGGCCAGCCAGCCTTGCAGGGCGTCTATGATTTCTTGCGCTTGTTTTTCGCTGGAGATGTTGAATTTGGATTTTTGCTGGTATTCGCCGTTGCGTTTTTGGTAACGGCGGATGCTGAATTTGTCGGCGCTATAGCGCTCTTTCGCAGCCTCCCAGTCTTGATAACGGTAAATCACCGTGGCCCATGCGCCCTTGCTGAGCACCTTTTTGTCCAGCTCTTTGATGGTCTCCACGCCGCCGTCTTCATAGCGGATGGTCAATTCTTCAACATTTTCAGCCATTAACGCCTCTAGCGCATTAAAATTAAACGACATTGAGTGTAACATAGGTGGTTGCGGCTTAACAAGCTAGGTTGCCGGGGCGCGACGTTTTATTGACTGCCCTAAACCGTTAGATTTTTTTTACCGCGGTTTAAACTGATAATCCGTGACATTTTTTTCACCTGCACTGGCCGAGTATTTTGGGTTTGGCAATGCCAACCCGGTGTGGAGAAGGCGACTGGAGCGTGAAGCTGTCCTTGAAGGCGGCGGTTGAGTCGATGTTCGACGCTAACGGCTGGGCGGAAACGGTTTTTTGGCAGGCGTCTCCGCCGTCATGATGGCCGTCGGTTTGGTCGGGGTTTGCCGCGCCGGAATGCTATCGTCATGGTATGTTCTTGGGATGGCGTGTGTTAATATATAAGGTTTAATCAAAATGGGTCAGGTTATGTCTGAAGCTCCTATGCTTAATCTTGTAGATAGTCTCGCTTCCACTCAGTCGAATGAGTTGGCCAATACCTCGCGGGTTTTAGACAATGACAAAACCGAAGCCGATTTTTCGGCGCTGACCGCCATTTCCCCCATCGACGGCCGTTACGCGGATAAAGTGTCCGCCTTGCGCCCTATTTTTAGCGAATACGGTTTGATCCGCTTTCGGGTGCTGGTTGAGGTGCGTTGGTTGCTGGCCTTGACGGCGGAAGCCAAGATCGTGGAAGCGCCGGCCTTGTCGGATCAGGCGGCGGCGCTGTTGCTGGCGCTGGCGCAAGATTTTAATCAGGACGACGCGGCGGCGGTGAAGGCGATAGAGAAAATCACCAATCATGATGTCAAGGCGGTGGAGTATTTTCTTAAGGACCGGGTTAAAGACCACCCTGAATTGCGGCAAGTCAGTGAATTTTTTCATTTTGCTTGCACGTCCGAGGATATTAATAATCTGTCTTACGCCTTGATGCTGCAAGCCGGGCGCGCGGAATTGCTGCGGCAAATGGACCAGGTGATTGCCGCCATCCGGCAATTGGCGCTGGATACGGCGGAACAGCCGATGTTGTCGCGCACTCACGGTCAGGCGGCGACGCCGACCACGGTAGGCAAGGAGTTCGCTAATGTTGTGGCTCGCTTGCGGCGGCAGCGCCGGCAATTCGCGGCGGTGGAGTTGCTGGGCAAGATCAACGGCGCGGTGGGTAATTACAACGCGCACCGTAGCGCCTATCCGGAAGTGGATTGGCCGGCGTTCGCGCAGGCGTTCGTCGAGGGCTTGGGTTTGAGTTTTAACCCGTACACGATACAAATTGAGCCGCACGATTATATCGCCGAATATTTTCACGCTTTGTCCCGCTTTAACACCATTTTGCTGGATTTCAACCGCGACGTGTGGGCTTATATATCCCTGGGTTATTTCAAGCAAAGAACCGTGGCCGGCGAGGTGGGTTCGTCGACCATGCCGCATAAGGTGAATCCGATTGATTTTGAGAATTCGGAAGGCAATTTGGGCCTGGCCAACGCCTTGTTCGGCTTTTTGGCCGATAAACTGCCGGTGTCGCGCTGGCAGCGGGATTTGACCGATTCCACGGTGCTGCGCAATATCGGCGTCGGCGCGGCGCATACCAGCATTGCCTTGCAGGCCGCTTTGAAGGGCATAAGCAAATTGCAGATCAATCCGGAGGCGATAGAACTGGATTTGGCGCAAAACTGGGAGGTGCTGGCGGAGCCGATTCAAACCGTGATGCGGCGCTACGGCATAGAGCAGCCGTACGAGAAGTTGAAGGCCTTGACTAGAGGCCAGCGGGTGACCGCCGAGGGCATGCGGGCGTTTGTGGAGGGCTTGGATTTGCCGCCGGCGGCGAAGGCGGAGTTGTTGCAATTGACGCCGTTCAATTATTTGGGATATGCGGTGGAGTTGGCGAAGGGCATTGCGGAGTAATGAGCTTTTTGTATTTAATTTTAATATGTTAATTCATTTAAAAACCCTGGGTTGCCGGTTGAATGAGGCTGAGTTGGAGACTTGGGCGCAGGGGTTTCAGGCGGCTGGGCATGGGATTACGCAGGATGTGCGCGAGGCCGGGCTGGTGGTGTTGAATTCTTGCGCGGTGACAGAGGATGCGGTGCGTAAGTCGCGGCAGCTGGTGCGGCGCACGCATCGGGATAATCCGGCGGCCAAGCTGGTGTTGAGCGGTTGTTACGCTACCTTGAATGAAACCGAGGCGGCCGGTTTGCTGGGGGTGGATTTGATCGTCGGGAATGGGGACAAGGCGCGTTTGGTGCAGAAAACCCTGGCCGAGTTGAATATGGACAGCATGCCGAGCATGGCGGCCGAGCCGGGGGCGGTGGCTTTGTTTCACCGCGGCCGGCAGCGGGCGTTTGTCAAGGTGCAGGACGGTTGCCGTTACCGCTGCACTTTTTGCATCGTCACGGTGGCGCGCGGCGAGGAGCGCAGCCGGGGGCTGGCGGAGATTGTGGACGAGATTAACCGCTTGCAGGAACAAGGCATCCGCGAGGCGGTGATTACCGGGGTGCATTTGGGCGGTTACGGCGCGGATATTGACAGTAATTTGACTAAGCTGGTGACTGCGATTTTACGCGACACGGATATTCCGCGCTTGCGTTTGGGGTCCTTGGAACCGTGGGAGTTTAGCGATGGGTTTATCGAGCTGTTTCAAGATTCGCGCTTGCTGCCGCATTTACACTTGCCGCTGCAAAGCGGCTGCGATAGCGTGTTGAAGCGCATGGCGCGCCGCTGTAAAACCGAGGAATTCGCCGCCATTGCCGATTCCTTGCGCGCCTGTACGCCCGATTTTAATATTACCACCGATATTATCGTCGGCTTTCCCGGTGAAACCGAGGCGGAGTGGCGCGCCGGGTTTGAGTTTATTGAGCGGGTGGGTTTCGGGCATATGCATATATTCAGTTATTCGCCGCGCGCCGGCACCGCCGCCGCCAGCTTCCCTAATCCGGTGTCTGTTGAGGTAAAAAAAAGCCGCAGCCGCGAGTTGCACGACTTGGCGGAGCGGATGAAGCAGGATTTCATGCGCCAAAATCTCGGCCGGGGCGCCAACGTGTTATGGGAGGGGCAATATCAGGATTTGCCCGGCGGCGGAAGGCGTTATTTCGGTTATACGCCGAATTATTTGCGCGCCGCTTGTGATGTAGCGGCGGGGGTGGATTTGGAGAATACGATAAGCGAGGCGGTGTTGCGGGAGGTCGGGGAGGGGGTGGTGTTGTGTGATCCTGGTGTCGGTTTGGATCGATGCTAGCGGCCTAACTTAGTTTTTTAGGCAAAAAAACCAGAAAAAACATAAGCGCTATTTGACCGGCTATGTTAGCATTACGCCATGACAAACGAACACGACGCCGGCTACAAAAACCTGTTCTCCTGCCCGGAACTGGTTAGGGATTTAATCCTCGGCTTTATCCCGGATGAGTGGCTGCATTCGCTGGATTACAACACCTTGGAAAAAATATCCGGTAGTTACGTCACCGACGATTATCGTTACCGCGAGGACGATGTGGTCTGGCGGGTCAAGGTGGGCGGCGAGTATGTTTACCTCTATCTACTGATCGAATTTCAAGGCAGCGTCGACCTCTACATGGCGGTTCGAATGATGGTATACGTCGGCTTGCTGTACCAGGATTTGATCAAACGCGGGGATGTAATGGCAAACAAGCAATTGCCGCCGGTGTTGCCTATCGTGTTTTACCATGGGGATGCGCAATGGACGGCGGCCAGGGACATTGCCCAGCTTATTCCCAAAACACCGGGACTGGTTTCGGGTTATATTCCGCAAATGGAATATCTACTCATCGATAGCAATGATTATCCAGATGAGGAACTGGCGGAGTTGAAAAACTTGGTGGCTGTGTTGCTGCGCGTGGAACGTCCGGCGCATCCACGTGTCATTTTAGACGTGATAGACTTGCTGATGGAGCTGCTAGATGGCAAGTCGGAGCTTAAAAGGCTGTTCGCGGTCTGGATCAGGACGGTGCTGTTGCGGCAAAACAAATTCCAGTGGGCCTTTGAAAAAATTCGAACTTTGCGGGAGTTGAAAATGGGTTGGGCTGAGAGAATTGAAGTTTGGGAACGGGAATTCATCCAAAAAGGGATGGAGAAAGGGATTGAGACTGGCATTCAGAAAGGGCTCGAACAAGGAATCATCAAAGGTATTGAGCAAGGTATTGAGCAAGGAGAGGCCAAGGCCTTGCGGGTGCTCTTGAACAAACGCTTTGGCCCGCTACCTTTGCATGTGGAAGCCCAGATTGGTTCGGCTACCGCGCCAGAGATTGAGGAATGGTTGCAGGCGGTTTTATCGGCGCATAGCTTGAATGAGATTTTTCGGAATTAACGTTCCACAAACCGTCATTCATGGCCTAGATACTGTGATCGCATCCATGGCCTTGGCAACTGATCCCGGCGAAGCTCTAGCATCCGCATTATTGCGGTCGAAATAAAAAGTATTCGAAAACAAAGCTAGCCCGGCTTGCTAATCGAATCGCGGAAAGTACGTTCGGAATCAGTATATTGAAAATCAATAGCTTGTGCTGTCATAGGTATGTGAATAAATTTTCGTCCGTTCTCTTATCTGGATGAAGGTAAAATTTAATCGTTACCGGTTTATATTTGTTCCATTGACTGCGTTGGGGGCTCGTTGCCGGGCCTATTTTCAGATTTAAGACACAATAAGGCACAGACTTTGAGCGGCAAGGGCTTAGTCCGCGGTCAGGGATTCCAGCAGCAGTTGGATTTCCACGGCTTCGTCATAATCTAAATCCTGATGGTCGGCCAAGGCGGGGTCGCGGCTGCCTTGGAGGATGGCGCGCAGGGCTTGCAGATAGGTTTTCAATTCGGCAAATTTAGGCTCATCTAGCCATTCTGGTAATTGGCCGAGCGCGGCGGAGGGGCCTGGTTCTTTTATAATTGGTTGAAGCTTTTGGATAATTTGACCGGAGATTTCATGATTTTCGCCGCCGTCGCGGCGGTAGGCCAGATAGCTGGCGCGGGCTTGGGCGCGGGCTTGCGCGGCGGCGGCTGCATTACCGGCGGCGGTTTCCAGGTCGGCAAGAATATCCCAAGTCTTCCAGGATTCGCTGGCGTGGCCGAATTGGGCTTTGCAGCTTATGGCGCGACTAAGTTCCGCGCGCGCTTCCGGGTAGCGTTCCAGTTGGATTAACGGCAGTGCTAAATTGCTTCGTGCGCGGCCTTCTCCGGCTATATCTTCCTGTTGTTGATAAATATCGGCTGCTCGTTGCAGATAAACGGCGGCTGGTTCCGGGTTTTGGCGATTATCTTTGTATAATAAACCCAGTTGATTAAGAGATGAGGCTTGGCCGCTTAAATCATTTTGTTGTACTGTAATTTCCAGCGATTGACGGTAGGCGTCTTCGGCAAGGTCGGCTTGGCCGGTTACTTGGTAAAGCATGCCGATTTGATGCCAGGCGGCAGCGACCATCTTTGGTTCTTGCAATCCGCTGAAAATATCCTTGGCTTGGTTATAGGCTTCCAGCGCCAATGAATATTTGTTTTGAAGCATTAGCACAGTGCAAAGTTGAAATTTACCCGCCACAACATCGCGTAGCGAGTCTCTTTGTTCGGATAATGCAATAGCCTGTTGGTAAAGTTTGCTGGCTGGCTCGAGTTGCCCTAAATTTGTCAAACAATCAGCTTGTTCGGTTAGGCAAACCGTGAGCATGCGTTGCGCCGCTTTGTTATTTTCCGCTAATGCCTGAAAACCAAGTTGCGCTTGGTGCAGCAAGGCCAGCGAACTTAACGCTTGTCCCGCCCAATTTAGAATCCGGCTTATTAGCCATAGTATCGACGCATAATCATAATCGGCATTTACATATGCGGCTATGCCTGCCGTTTCACATTGTTGCAGTAAGGCGGCGGCATTTTTATAGGCTAGGAGCAATTGCCCGGCGTCACATTGTTGCTGAATTTGATCGAACTGCAAGCTAAAGGCGGCGTGGCTCCATTGCTTGAGCCGCGGGGCCAAGGTTTGTTGAGCGGTTGTGATTTTTTGCAGTAATCGCGGTTTGCCTAGAGGTTTGAACAGACTATATAAACTATTCAGCAATTCCATCACCATTTCCGGCTGGTATTGGGCTTGGGCGCAGTCCAGCAAGGCGAATAGATTGGCTTGCTCCAATAGGGTCAAGCTTGCCGCCATTCCGGTATTTTGATGTTGTTGTTCGTGCAAATACCAGACATAATCCAGCATGCAAGAGAGCCAGCGGGCTTGCAGCTCGGCATATTCGGCGGCGGTTATTTTGCCGCGCAGATAGGGGCAGAGAGCTGGGTTGAGGCTGAGGTGATTATAGGCTTCCTGGGTAGCCAAGCCGGTGGCGATTAGTTGTCGGGCCAGTTCTGCGATGTATTCCTCGCTCCAGCCGGTCATATGGCGTAATACATTCAAATTCACGCCGCCGTGAAACAGGCCCAGGATGTTGATTTGTTTGCGGATTTGCGGCGACAGGCGGTTTAAGGACAGCTCCAGGCTGGCGTAGAGCGACAGTTCACGCTCGCCTGGGTATTGACGTTCCAATTGCGCCATCATGCGCGCCAGTTCGGTTTGGGTTAATTCCGCGCTGGCGGTTTGCAGCAGCGGGCCGAGCAGGGCCAGGCTGCGGGCGTGGTAGTTGACGGTGCGGCAGATGGCTTCCATGGCCGGTCTTTGCGCTTGGCGGGCTGGCGCGGATTCAGTTTGCGCCAGGCTGCGCTCCAGCAGTTTGACCGCGTCGTTTGGCGTGAGGCTATGCAGCGAAAGCGGGTTGCGGGCGTAAGGCCACGCCTTGCCGCAGCAGGCCCACGGCTAGCGATTCGTTGGCTTGGTCGGCTTGCGCGGTTTGGCAAGCTTCCAGAAACACCAGCGGGATGCGGTGTTGATGCAATAATTCGCCCAGTTCATCGCTGTATACGGTGCGCGGGCGGCGTTTGCCCAGTTGTTCAGCGTCCGCTTCCAGTTCAAAGCATAAGCCGCCGAGGCCGAGATGGGGGTTGTAGACGCCGTGGCCGTCAAAATGCACTATGTGATAAGGTTGCTTAACGGCTTCCGCGCGCGCCAGTTCCTGGGTCAGGGCTTGCAGGGTAGGCGGTTGCAGGCTATGCAGTTCGGCGCGCTCGCCCAGGGCGGCTAGCGCTTGTTGCAAGGGCAGGGCGCTGGCGCGGTGGTCTATATAGGCGCAGGTTTTGTCTTCCGGGCGGGCGGTGACCAGCAGCACGCGGATAGGCAGCGCGCTGGGCGGGGCGGGCAGGTTATGGGTGTTGGGCAGGCGGCGGCGGACGCGGACCGGGCTTGCGCCTTGAAACAGATAATGTTGGCCGTCGTGCAGCAGTTCCCACGGCAGGCCTAGCAGTTGGGTGGCGGCGGTTTGCGCCTCTTGGCGGGCTTCTTCCGGGCTTGGTAGGGCTAAATCGCCGAGGTCTAAATAGACAGAAAAGCGGCGTTCAGCGCCGCCGGCCATGCGCCAGGCGGATAGCGCGTCGCCAATTTTATTGGCTGGCATGGCGGCGGCGTAGAGTTGCGCGCCCCAGGTTTTTAAATCGGCGGCGATGCGGTCGGCGCGCCGGCGGTCAACATCGCCGGGCCAGACGGCGTAGGTTTCCAGATACCAGCGCAGGGCCTCGGTTTCGATGGGGCCGAGCGGGGCGGTGAAGAGCCAGCTTTCACGGCAGTTGACCCGCTCTTGGCGGGGATCGGCGGGGTCGTAGTATAGCTTGGCCTTGGCGCGGGCGCGGATTTTGTGGTTTTCCAGTGTTTCCAGGCCAAGCGGGCTGAGTTCCAGGGTTAGTTCGGCCAGCGCTGGTAATTCAGGTTGCGGAGCGGGTTTGGGGTCGGCGGGCAGGGCGTGGCCCAGGGCGCTTAGTATGCGCGGCAGGGTTTCGTCGAGGCCGCCGGGTTGGCTGGAGACCGAAATGGTGACCGGTTCCCGCGGGAATAGATAGCGCAGCACGCCGAGTTTGCAGCCGTCCAGGAGTAGGGGGATGACTTTTTTGTCTTGTTGTATAGCGTATTCGGTTTCCTTGCCTAGCCATGCCGATTGCAGGCTGTTTACGCTGACAACGGCAATCAAGGCCGCCGCTTGGTCTATGGCTTGCAGTATTTCGGGCTCTAGCGCATCGCCGCCGCGCAGTTCGCGCGAGTCTATCCAGGCGTTGATTTGACGTTGGTTTAGATGCTGTTGCAGTGCGCGCACGAAAGCGTCGTCCAGTGTGGTGTGTGAGATGAATATATGCGGCATGCCGGGCGGTCCTGCGTCTAAGGTGGGGGGATTATAGACTTTTCGGGCTCCGCATGTCAGTATCAAGAAAACGTAAAATTTAATAGGGACAAGCCTAAATCCACCCATCACTTGAGGTTTTGGCGGGCAGACATTCTTGATTGCCAATTATAACAGCAGGGTAAAATATATAGCTTGAGACGTATGGCGGCTAGCCGGGCTAGCGGGTAGGTGTTAAAATTTACAATTAACTTTGCGCCTGTTCCCATGAATCCAAAACTTCTTCCCTGGTCGCTGTTCCTCGTCACTTTTTGTATTGCCGCTTGGGCTAAATACCAGTTGGTTGAATCGCGGGAGTTGTCTATTTTCTGCCACGACGGCGGGCGGTCTCTCGCCTGCGATGCGCGTTCGCTGTTCGAGCAGGTGTTTTATAACAATCTAATCGGCGTGGCGATTCTGGGCGCGGGGCTGTTGGCCTTGGCGTTGCGTTCCGTCACTCTTGCGGCGGCGACCGGGGTGTTCGGGGTGGCGGCGCTGGTGTTGCACGACAGCGGTTCGCACCAGGCGACGGAATTTCCTGCTTTAGGCTTTTTGTTCGCGGCCTTAACCTTGGCGCGATTGCAATGGGCGGCTGGCCGGGCCTAATACCGCCGCCGCGAACAGCAGGCTGAGCGCCAGCCAGGCGCAGGCCGGCGGATTCAGTACGTCCGCCCAGCGCCAGGCTTGGTTTTCGCTGATTAATAGGTGTTCGTTGAGGGCGGTCAGTACCCCGGCCAGCGCCACCCAGCCCGCCAGCAGTTTTTCTTCCAGGTCGGCTTCGGCCTTGCCGCCTAGCCAGGCCAGTAATGTAAATCCTATGATCGGCGGCGCGAACAGCGCCACCGGAAAGGCGCGGGAGCGCAGGTCGAATACCAGGATGAGCCCGACCAATGCCGCGCTGAACAAAAACACGAAGCGCAGCAGGCTCAAGCGCCACACCGGGTCCCGCCATATTGATCGGTCGGCGCGCCACAGGGCCAGCAGCCGCGCGCCGGAATGCAGTTGCGGCAATTCCGCGCCATGCGCGCTCCAGGCGGCAAGTTGTTTGCCTAGGCCAATCACGGCGGCGAGGAGCAGCGCGGCGAACAGGCCGGAATAAGCCCATTCCAGCCAGGTGCGGCTGGTGAGCAGGAAATCGCGGTAATAAGCCAGCCATGCGCCGCCGGCGGCCGCGCCTATCGCCAGCGTCGGCCACAACACGGCCAGCGACCATAGACGCCGCCGCCATTGCGCGTATGCCAGCAAGGCGCTAAAGCCGGCGGCGGCGGCCAGCACGCCGGGGCTCCAGTCGCCGGCTTCCGCCACCGGGCCGTGGAACGGAAATTTGACCTTGCCGTCGGTGTCGTACAATCCCCAATAGCCGCCCACCGCGCCTTCGGAGTTGCGCTTCCAGGGTTGGTCGAAGGCTTCTATGACGTTGTAAGGGATGTTGTCCGAGGCGGCGCGGGCGGCGAATTCGCGGATGAAGCGGGCTTGATTGACCAGTGAGGGTTCCGCTTCCAGCCGGCTGCGGCCGTAGCTGGGCCAACCGGTTTCGCCGATCAGCACGTCCTTGCCGCCAAGTTGTTCTTTGACGCGGCGGTAGGTTTCATGCACGTGGAGCACCGCGTCGGACACCGCGATGGGCGTGTCTTCCCAATACGGGAGGATGTGCACGGTCGGAAAAGCGACCATGTGCAGCAAGTCTTGTTTGTAACGCAGCCAGAATTCCCACACGTCGGCGTAAGTGACGGCCACGCCGGGCAAGGCGGCGGCGACGCGTTGCAGGTATTTACGCATGCCGGCCGGGGTTTGCTCTTGCCGCAGCAGCACTTCGTTGCCGACGATGACCGCGCGGATCACTTGCGGATGTTTTTGCGCCAGTTCGATGCCGGCGGCCAGTTCTTGCTCGTTTTCGGCGGACTCACGGCCGATCCAAATGCCTAGCAATACTTTGATGCCCAATTTCTCGGCCAGTTCGGGCACGATTTGCAGGCCTTGGGTGACGGTGTAGGTGCGCACGCAGTCGAAGCGGTCGGCTAGGGCCGTCATGTCGGCCTCGATTTGCGCGGCGGTGATCGGCACCTTTTTGTCCAGCGGGGTTTGCCCGGCTTTGTGGAATGGTGCGTAGGAGACGCAGCTTAGGCGGTCGCTGGGGGCGTCGATGATGTCGACCGGTTGGGTCAGCCCCCGCCAGTAGCCAAGGGAGAGTAAGGCGCACAGGGTTAGAATCAGGAGCAGGGTCAGGCGTTTCGCGGGCATGGAGCTTGAGTTTTTATAGGTCTGGTTCGGTGGGTTGCCGTGACGATAGTCGGCGGCGCGTCTGGATAATTGGGCGCTAGCGGCTTTGCCACTAAGTGGCTTGCGGGGCTTAATGAATAGAATTATACAAGATTTTGGCCGGGGTTCGCCAATACTTAGGCCTTGGCCAGCGGGAAAGCTTGACGGGAGTGTAGGAGGCTTAGGATGCCGACTCCAAGCGTACATGGATGTATTTACAGCGGCTCCCGGCAAGCTTTCCCGCTGGCCAAGGCCGGACCGGAGCCGGCGGTTTTGATTTGGTTAGCGAGATGCGCCCGGCTTACCCCTTTTTACTTGCATTAGCGCGAGCGGGTTTTGATTTCTTCGGCTAGGGCTTTGTGTCTGAGGTCTACGTAGTTTCCGCCAACCATTTGCCAGAAGGTGGCGGCGGCATCGGGTTCGGTGCTGAGCAGTTTTAGCGCGACGGCTCCGTTTTCGCTGATGTCGGTGATTTGCGCTTGGATGGCGATGGGGGTTTGGCGTTTGACGATGCGTTTGTCGGGGTCGAAGCGGAGGGTGACGGATTCGCCGACTCGGAACACTATGTCGCGTTTCAGGCCGCCGAAGAATTGCAGGCGGTATTCCGGCACGGAACGGAACGGCAGCACGAATTCCTTGTGCCAGCGGAACGGCGGGCAGTTGATCGGGCCGCTGTTTTTGGGGAAGTGCACGGTGTAACCGTCGTCGACTTGCGCCTTGATGACGCCGCGGGTGTAGATTTCGCGGCAGTTGGTCAGCACTTCCTCGCCGGGTTCAAATTTGTAGACGGCGGCGGCTACGGGGGCGGCAACGATGAGCGCGGTTAGGCTAAGAATGGCGGTGATGTTCATGGCGTTTTCCCTAAAATTGTTGTTATTATCGAATCATGCCAACCTTTAGTCGAGGTTCAGGCGGGGAACCGGGCCACTAGCATAGTCAAGTTATAAAGATTGTGCAAATTTTTTCCGCCTCTGGCGGGGTTTAGCGGCCTTCGGTTAAATGCTACGCAGTCGGTTTGTTTGTAATCCATGTATTTTAAATCAATGGCTTGGTCAGGTCGTCAACGCAAGCGGGCTTTCAGCTGTTCACTTGGGCCGTAATGGGCCCAGCCTCTTGTCGTCTGGGTTTTTACATTATTTTTATTCGGGTTACGGTAAAGTTTTTAATGTGCAATCCCCGTTGGCCGGGCTTTTTAAAACATTAGAGCTATGTTTAAAGATAGACCGGTTTTTGCCGGCGGGTTTGCGGGCTGTTATATTTTTTGGCGAGGATTAACTATGGACTTCGTGTATTTATTATTGGCGGCGGCCTTGTTCGCCGTCACTTGGTGGTTGATTAGCGGTTGCGAATCGCTGAGGGGGAAATAATGGACGGTATGTATTTGCTTAGCGGATTATTGGCGGCGGCGCTGTTTGTGTACTTGGTGTACGCCTTGTTCTACCCGGAGAAGTTCTGATGACGATGCCAGGTTTTTTGCAAATTATTTTATATTTATCGGTGCTGCTGTTGCTGGTCAAGCCGCTGGGCGCTTATATGGCGCGGGTTTATCAAAACGAGGATGTAGTCCTCAACCGTTGGGGGGCGGCGCTAGAACACGGGTGTTACCGTCTGTGCGGAGTCAAGCCTGATCACGAGATGCATTGGACGGAATACGCCATGGCGGCGATGTGGTTAAATTTCCTCGGTTTTCTGGCGGTGTACGCCTTGCAGCGCTGGCAGGACGTATTGCCGCTGAATCCGCAAGGTTTGGCGGCGGTGAGCGCGGACTCTTCGTTCAACACCGCGGTGAGTTTTGTCACCAATACCAACTGGCAGGGCTACGGCGGCGAATCGACCATGAGTTATTTGACGCAGATGCTGGGTCTGTCGGTGCAGAACTTTTTGTCGGCAGCCAGCGGCATGGCGGTTTTGGTAGCCTTGATTCGCGGTTTCAATAGACGCAATACCGCTACTATCGGCAATTTTTGGGTGGATACGCTACGCAGCGCTTTGTATATATTGTTGCCTTTGTCCTTGCTGTTGGCTCTGGTCTTGGTCGGGCAGGGGGTAGTGCAGAATTTCAAACCCTATCAAACCGTCAATCTGCTGCAAGCGGCAAGTTATGATGCGCCCAAGTTGGATGCCGACGGCAAGCCGGTATTGGCGGCCGACGGCAAGCCCGTAACCGAGGCGACGCCGTTGCAACAGCAAACCCTGGCCCTGGGCCCCGCGGCTTCGCAAATCGCCATTAAGCAGCTCGGCACCAATGGCGGCGGCTTTTTTAACGCCAATTCGGCGCATCCGTATGAAAATCCGACCCCGTTGGCCAATTTTTTGGAAATGTTGGCGATTTTGCTGATTCCGGCGGCGTTGTGTTATACCTTCGGCGTCATGATAGGGGACGTGCGGCAGGGTTGGGTCATGCTGGCCGCGATGACCCTGGTGTTTGTGGCGCTGGTGTTTTGCGCGGCCCCGGCCGAGCAAGCGGGTAATCCGTTGCTGACGCCGTTGGGCGTGGATCAAGCCGCGTCGGCGGCGCAGGCCGGCGGCAATATGGAAGGCAAGGAAGTGCGTTTCGGGGTGATTAGTTCGGTATTGTGGTCGGTGGCGACCACGGCGGCTTCCAATGGTTCGGTCAATGCCATGCATGATTCGTTCACCCCTATCGGCGGCATGATTCCGATGTGGTTGATGCAATTGGGCGAGGTGATTTACGGCGGGGTCGGTTCCGGCTTGTACGGCATGATTATTTACGCCTTGATCGCGGTGTTCCTGGCCGGTTTGATGATAGGCCGCACGCCGGAATATTTGGGTAAGAAGGTGGAGTCATTCGAGGTGAAAATGTCGGCCATCGTCATTTTGGTGCCGCCGATGATGGTGTTGGCGGGTACTGCCGCGGCCTTGATGGTGGACGTTGGCAAGGCGTCGATTTTCAATCCCGGCGCGCACGGCTTTAGCGAGGTGTTATACGCGTTTTCCTCGGCCGGTAACAATAACGGCAGCGCGTTCGGCGGTTTGTCGGCGAATACGCCTTTCTACAATATAGCCTTGGGCTTGGCGATGTGGTTTTCGCGATTCTGGTTGATGATTCCGGTATTAGCCATCGCCGGCTCGTTCGCGGCGAAGAAAACCACCCCGTTCGGACCCGGCACCCTGGCCACGCATACGCCGTTGTTCGTGGCTTTGCTGGTGGGTACGGTGCTGTTGGTCGGGGCGTTGACCTTTGTGCCGGCCTTGGCTTTGGGGCCGGTGGCGGAGCATTTGCAAATGATCGCCCCGCGTTAATTTTTTGAGGTAAGCACATGACGACTAAACCTTCTTCTTCCTTGTTCGACCGGGCGATAATACAGCGCGCGGTGTGGGACTCTTTTTTAAAGCTGACGCCGGCGCAGCAAATTAAAAACCCGGTGATGTTCGTGGTGTATCTGGGCAGCATTCTGACCACCGTGTTATGGGTGCAAGCCTTGGGCGGCAAGGGGGAAGCCCCGGCCGGATTTATATTGCAAGTGACTGTGTGGTTGTGGTTTACGGTGCTGTTCGCCAATTTCGCCGAGGCGGT
The DNA here is from genome assembly GCA_903928965.1 of uncultured Pseudomonadota bacterium. Lineage (GTDB taxonomy): Bacteria > Pseudomonadota > Gammaproteobacteria > Methylococcales > Methylomonadaceae > Methylomonas. The sequence goes on along the minus strand of CAIYSZ010000017.1, from coordinate 38,712 downwards.
GGCCGAGGGCCGCAGCAAGGCGCAAGCGGCGTTTTTGCGCGGCGCCAAGCGCGACATCGCGGCCAAGAAGTTGGATGAGCCGCGGCAGGACGCTAAATGGTCTAGTGTACCCGGCTCGTCGTTGCGCAAGGGCGACGTGGTATTGATCGAGGCCGGCGATTTTATTCCCGGCGACGGCGAGGTAATTATCGGGGTGGCGTCGGTGGACGAAAGCGCCATTACCGGCGAGAGCGCGCCGGTAATCCGTGAGTCCGGCGGAGATTTCAGCTCGGTGACCGGCGGCACGCGGGTATTGTCGGACTGGCTGGTGGTGCGGATTTCGGTGAATCCGGGCGAGGCGTTTTTGGATCGGATGATTTCAATGGTGGAAAGCGCCAAGCGGCAAAAAACGCCGAATGAAATCGCCTTGACGATTCTGCTGGTGGCCTTGACCTTGGTGTTTTTGCTGGCCACTGTCACGTTGTTGCCGTATTCCTTGTATAGCGTGCAAACCAGCGGCGCGGGGCAGCCGATTAGCATTACCGTGTTGGTGGCCTTGCTGGTGTGTTTGATTCCGACCACCATCGGCGGTTTGTTGTCCGCCATTGGGGTGGCCGGTATCGGCCGCATGATGCAGAAGAACGTGATTGCCACCTCCGGCCGCGCGGTGGAGGCGGCCGGCGACGTGGACGTCTTGTTGCTGGATAAAACCGGCACCATCACCTTGGGCAATCGCCAAGCGTCTGCGTTTATCCCGGCCTATGGGGTGTCGGCGCAAGATTTGGCCGACGCCGCCCAGTTGGCGTCGTTGGCCGACGAAACGCCGGAAGGGCGGAGCATCGTGGTGTTGGCCAAGCAAAAATTCGGCATCCGCGACCGGAATATTCATTCCTTGGGCGCGACCTTTGTGCCGTTCAGCGCGCAGACCCGGATGAGCGGGGTCAATTTGTCCGGCCGGCTGATTCGCAAGGGCGCGGAAGATGCCATGCGTAAATTTGTTTTGGAGCAAGGCGGCGCGTTTCCGGAGGATTTGCAAAAAGCGGTTTCCGACGTGGCGCGGCGCGGCAGCACGCCGCTGGTGGTGGCCGACGGCGCGCGCGCCTTGGGCGTGATCGAGTTGAAGGATATCGTCAAGGGCGGTATCAAGGAGCGCTTCGCGGAACTGCGTAAAATGGGGATTAAGACCATCATGATTACCGGCGACAACCGGTTGACGGCGGCGGCCATTGCGGCCGAGGCCGGGGTGGACGACTTTTTGGCCGAAGCCACGCCGGAAGCCAAGCTGACGCTGATTCGCCATCATCAAGCCGACGGCAGGCTGGTGGCGATGACCGGCGACGGCACTAACGACGCGCCGGCGCTGGCGCAGGCGGACGTGGCGGTGGCGATGAATTCCGGCACCCAGGCGGCGAAGGAAGCCGGCAATATGGTGGACTTGGATTCAAATCCGACCAAGTTGATCGAAATTGTGGAGACCGGCAAGCAAATGTTGATGACGCGCGGCGCGTTGACTACTTTTAGTATCGCCAATGACGTGGCCAAGTATTTCGCCATTATTCCGGCGGCGTTCGCCACTACTTATCCGGCTTTGAATGTGTTGAACGTGATGCATTTGGCCACCCCGGCCAGCGCGATATTGTCGGCGGTGATTTTTAACGCCTTGGTGATTATTGCCTTGATTCCGCTGGCGTTGACCGGTATTCGCTACCGGCCGGTGGGCGCGGAAAAATTGCTGCAGAACAATTTATTGGTTTATGGTGTCGGCGGGGTTTTAGCGCCGTTCGCCGGTATTAAGCTGATAGATTATATGTTGGTTGCCTTTAACTTAATTTAAAGCGGAGATTAGCATGCTGAATACTTTAAAACCGGCGGCTTTGATGTTGTTGTTGCTTACCGTTCTGACGGGGGTGGTTTATCCCTTGCTGGTGACCGGTCTGGCGCAAGTATTGTTCCCTGAGCAAGCCAACGGCAGTTTGCTCAAAAACCCGGACGGGACGGCGGCGGGCTCGGAGTTGATTGGGCAAGCCTTTAGCGAACCCAAATATTTTTGGAGCCGGCCTTCCGCGACTTCGCCTTATGCCTATAACGCGGGGGCGTCCAGCGGCTCTAACTTGGGGCCGACAAATCCGGCATTGGCTGACGCGGTGAGCGCCAGGGTGGCCGCGTTGCGCGCGGCTGATCCGGGCAATACTCAGCCTGTGCCGGTGGATTTAGTTACCGCCTCCGCCAGCGGCTTGGACCCGCATATCAGTCCGGCGGCCGCGGAGTATCAGGCCCCCAGGGTGGCGCGCGAGCGCGGGCTCAGCGTGGAACAAGTGCGCGATCTGGTGGCGGCTTTTACCGAGCAGCGGCAATGGCAAATTTTCGGCGAGCCTAGGGTCAATGTGTTGAAATTGAATTTGGCCTTGGATGTGTTGAAATAGCGCGCCGGTCGGGCTTGGCCCGGCCGCGCGGAACCTGAAGCCGGCGGCGGAGCGCTTTCCGCCGCCGGCTTTGTTTTGTTTCAAGGCTTTGGTTTGGTCGAAAGCGGCGGGCGTTTTGGCTTTTTACCGGATTTTTATACTTTTACCCGAATATATACAGGGTTTTTAGGCCCTTGCCATTATACTTTGCTTGTCATCAACAACCTGTGAGCTTACCATGAGCGAGCGAAGTTACGTCGGCATCGATGCTATCAATCAACATCACAACCAAGAACAGCAATTGATTGCAGTGATCGCCGACCAGGGCAAAACCCTTATTTCTAGACCTTTTCAAACCCATCCCGCGGAGCTTGAGGCGTTGGCGCGTTTCATCAGTGAGCGTTGCGAAAAGCCGAAAATTTGTATTGATCTGGCCAATCCCCTGGCTTTCAGTTTATTCAAAGTGTTCGCTCATATACCCGGCGTGGAGATGGCGATGCTTTCCGGAGCCGGTTATCAATTGTATTTACAAGGCTTGACTCGCGCCGCGGGGGTGGAAGGCTGTCCGGAGCGGGCTTACCGTTTGGCTCGTTGCGCCGCGCGCATATTTTAAACGTCGATTTGAGCGTCGGCCTGTGCGGGAGCAGAACTTGGCGCGGCCGCCGCCGCGCCAAGAATCCGGCGGGTTATTGGTTAGGGTTGGCGACCACGTGGATGTTGGACATCATGCCGCCGTCTTCATGTTCCAGGATGTGGCAGTGGTAAACAAAGTCGCCGGCGATGGCGAACGGAATTTCCACGGTGATGGACGGTGTGGGGCAACCGCCACTACGCCAGGTGGCCACGGTGCCGTCGCAGTTGGCGCCGCCGGTCAAAACCGGCACGCTGTCTTGCAGGATGCTGAGATCCGATAGATTGGACAGGCCCTCGGTCAGTTCCCCATCGGATAAAACCCGGAATTTGGTTTGATGGATGTGAAAGTTGTGGTCTTCCGCCGTGGTGTTGACCAATTCCCATTGTTCGGTGACCGGGGTGTTGCCTGGGCCTAGCGGCAGGCAGATGGACGTCGGCTGCGGGAATTGCGTGATATCCTGGAAGCTGCCGGCTACAGGGAGTCCGTTTTGGTCTATCAATTCCATGCCGAGACCGAAGGTGGGCCCGGTGGGGTAACCAAAGAAGATGCGCCGTTTATAACCGGCGGGCAAGGGTTGGCACGCGCCTTGATAGGCGTCGGTGACCTTCGAGGCCGGGAAGGCGCTGCTGGCTTTGCTTAGTTCACTGGCGATCTTGTTATAGGCGACGGCGGTGTCGCCTATGGCGGAGGCGTTGATGTTCAAATGGCTGGGCGTCAATTGAGAGCCTAGAAAATTGACGTTGGCCAATTTCATCGGCGGCCAGGTATCGCCGTTCGGGCCGGTATTGTAGCCGGTGGTTTCAAACACCGCGGCGGCGGCGGGCTTTTCGGTTTGTTGGTTGGCGTTGCGGTTCGCTACCCAAACTTCGGCGCGGGCGCCGGGCATTAAATGCAGCTTGCTGATGCAAATGGAGTCCGGCAGATCAGTATTGACATTAGGGCAAGGCACGGCGGTGTATTTGCTGGCCCCCATTTGATTTAAAGTGCCGGTGGACAGGGTTTGCGCCGGCATGGCGGTCACCCCGTCTATGGACAATAATTGCATCACGATGGGCGATTGGGTTGCGGTGTCGGTCAATTGCAGGTCATAGGTAGCTGTGGCGGAGGCATCGGTCAAACGCCAAATTTCTCCTTGGGGTTTGACGGTGATGGTCGGTTGAATTTGGCCGTTGACGGTGAAATTCCAGCTGCCGTTAGTGGTAACGTCGTCGCTGCCGGTGCATGCGTTGGCGGTGGGGGCGGCGTTATCGCACAACCCAGGGTCTAATTGGGTTTTAAGCGTGTTATCGCCGTTGATTTGTATGTCCTTAAGAATCAGATGCCGGGTGTTGACGTCGGAGGGCAGGCCGGGCAGGTAGTCGGTGATTTTTCCGACGGTGATGATACCTGAAAGGCCGGCGGCGATTTGATTCATGGATATGCCGTGCGCATGCGGATGAAACCAGAACAGACCGGACGGGTGATGCTTTGGAATTTGAATTTGGTAATCGGTGGCATCCAAGTCAATTGCGCCGTGAACGTGGGAGCCCGTGACTGCGTTTTGAATACAAGCGGCGGCGGTTTGCGTGGGAGAGGACATGACGCAGTTTTGCGAGTTGAAGGTTAGCACATAAATACTATCGCCCCAAAGAGAGGTTTTATCCGTGCTCTGCGGGATGTAAGGGGAAACCAGCATGCCGTGGGTGTGCAGATTGGTCGGATTTTGGGTTGTATAAGCTTCCGTGGGGTCGTAGATGTCGTTGGGGTTGTCCGCTGGGCCGGGTTGACCTTCCGCGTCCGGGTCCGGGATCAGGGGCAATTGGTTGACCAGGTGAATTTTTAAGGTGTCGCCTGGATTGAGTTGCAGCCGGAAGTCGCCGTATAGGGTGGCGTTGCCTTTTAACGCCGGGCAGGCGGTTTGCTTAAGGGATTTTCTCTCACAAATATCGTAAACCCAGGTTTCCACCGGTTTGGGATTCGTCGTGGTGGTCAGATATTTAAACGGGTTGGAGGTGGAGGGCTTGGCTATCATTAAGATATCAAGGGTTTTGTTTGAAGGCTTGCTGCTCAATACTATAGGTTCGAGCAGTTCCTGAGTGTAAGCCGCCGGCGTGGCCAGCGTCGCCGCTAGGGCGAACAGATTCTTTCGTAGGGTTACGGCGTTCATGGATTGTTCCTAAATTATGAGCGTTAATTTCAATAATGAGTTACAAAAGTTCTGAGTTTCCTTACTTCGGTTATGAAATATCCAAACGGCTGTTAGTGTTAGCCGGGACAATCGCGCTAGTCTAAGCAAAAAACGAGTTGGCGCGTCCCCAGTCTTTTTGAACTAGGTGGTTGTACACGTACAATCGTATGATAATAAGAATCATTGTCAATTGCAAATAATAGTTTCATTAAAAAACTTATTGAATTAGTTCTTGGCTGCAAAGCTTCAGGGGATGCGTAGGCATGGCCAGCGCCGGCATGCTGTTTAAACGCGGTCTAATGTTGTAGCGGATTACGGAACTTTATTGCGTTTGCGCCCAATTCCTTGGCAGCGTTCTGGTATTATTTTGCGATTATTCGCCTATCGGTTCTGGACTTTTCGCATGGAACATTCCGATCAAGCCGCCACGCCGCGGCCATTTGCTTTTAACCGTTCAGCTGGCCTCGGCTTAGCGTGCGTTTTGTTGTTGGCGCGGCTTATGACCTTGGGGCTTTACCCTTTATACGATCCTTCCGAGTCTCGCTATGCTGAAATGGCGAGAAAAATGCTGGAAAGCGGTAATTGGGTGACGCCCATGTTCGATTACGGCGTGCCGTTTTGGGGAAAGCCGCCGTTGACGATTTGGTTGACCGCGTTGAGTTTGGGTGTGGGCGGCGTCAACGATTTTAGCGCCCGCTTGCCTTCCTTTTTGTTGAGCTTTGGCATGGCGGCGCTGGTGTTTCGTCTTGGCTGGCAACGGGACGGTAAAACCGCGGCTTGGTCGGCGGTATTGATTCTGGCTAGTAGTGTGCTGTTTTTTGTCATGGCCGGGGCCGTGGCCATGGATTTGGGCTTGAGTTTTGGGGTGACCTGGGCCTTGACGGCATTTTGGCGCGCCGTGCGCTTGGGTTGCAAGGCCGACGGTTATTGGTTTTTCGTGGCTTTGAGCATAGGGGTGATGGCCAAGGGGCCGATTGCGCTGGTGCTGTCCGGATTTTGCGTTGGTCTATGGGTAGTATTGACCGGGGAATGGCGGGCGTGTTGGCGGCGGATGCCGTGGATTACCGGTGTTGTATTATTTTTGGTATTGTGCGCGCCTTGGTTTTATTTGGCGGAGCGGCGCACGCCGGGTTTTTTGGAATATTTTTTTATCGGCGAGCATTGGAAGCGGTTTACCGAGCCCGGCTGGAAAGGCGATTTATACGGGGTGGGCCGTTCTCAGCCCTTAGGCATGATTTGGCTGTATTGGCTGGGCGGGGCTTTTCCGTGGAGTTTGGTGTTGTTGCGGCGCTTGGTTTTGGCGGCGAGGCTATCCGGGCTTGGCTTCAAGTTTAGGGCGGGGGACGGCTGGCCCTTGTATTGCTTGTTGTGGATGTTGTCGCCTTTGGTCTTTTTCACTTTTTCCGCCAATTTGATTTGGACTTATGTATTGCCCGGTTTGCCGGGCATGGCTTTGTTGTCGGCTAGTTGGCGCGGACGCGAAAACATGCCGTCTCCATGGCTGGTGTTGCCGACCCCGCTGGCGTTTGCCGGTTTGGTGTTTTTTTATCAGTTCTCGGGCGTGGATTTTTTTAAATCGCAAAAGCCGTTGGTGCAGGCGTTTCAGCAAGAGGCCGCCGCTGACGAGCGCTTGGTGTATTTAAAGGAAAAAGCGTTTTCGGCGCAATTTTACCTGCAAGGCGGCGTGATTGAACTGGACGGCATTCAGGCCTTGCGGGAGCGGTTGACGCCGGCTAACCATGATTATTACGTGATTCGCGACGTTATTGCCCGGCAATTGCCGCTGGAAATGCAAAACCGTTTGCAGCCTGCGGCTCATTATGCTCAATATACTTTGTTTCACGCAAGTCCATTGTTTAATAGGCCGTTTTAATGCACGAGCCTAAAGCCGGTTTGATCGTCAACGCCGATGATTTCGGCTATTACCCGTGGGTAAACGAAGGCATATTGCAGTTGGCGAGCGCCGGGACAGTGACCGCCGCCGGAGTGTTGGCCAACGGTGTGGATTTGCCGTTTTGGCTGGCGCGCTTGCGCCGCGAAACCCAGGCCGACGTGGGCGTGCATTTGAATTTGACGAGCGGCCGGCCGTTGACGGCGGCGTTGGCGGCGCGCCTGGCCGCGCGGGGCGGCGAATTTCCTGGTATTGCCGGGCTGGCTGGCTTGGTGTTGCGCGGGGGCTTGTCCCTGGCTTTAATCAGGCAGGAGTGGCGGGCGCAAATCGAGACAGTCCGCGCCGGCGGCGAGATACGGTTTTTGAATTCGCATCAGCATATTCACATGTGGCCGCCGCTGTTCGGACTGAGCTTGGAATTGGCGAGGGAATTCAAGGCGCCGCACGTGCGCGTCAGCCAAGCGGGGCCGCTGTTGCCCGCGAATTTGGCCGGCTGCCTGCGCGGCGGCGCGCTACAAGCTTTGGCGTGGCTGAATGGCCGCGAAGCGTTGGGCGGGCAATCGCCGTTGTTGGGCTTGAATCAAAGCGGACGCCTGGATGCGGCTTATCTGCGGCGATTGTTGCCGCGCTTGCGGCCGGGCCGGGTTTACGAGTTGATGTGTCATCCGGGATTGGCCGCGGAGGCGGAGGTTCCGCCGCGCATCGCGGCGTATCATGCCTGGGCGCGGGAGTTTGAATTGTTGCGCGGGCCTGAGTTTGCCGCCCTGTTACGCGAACAAGGAGTGGAGCTGACCTATTTTCGCGAAAGTATTCGATAAACCTTGGCCGAAGTCGGCCGCCTGAATTCGCGCCGGATTTCACCGCCGTTACAGTATAATCGGCGCTTTATGACTGGATTCCCCCCGCCTCTTATGTCCGTGCCGCGTTTCGCTTGGGCCATCACCGGTTCCGGGCATTACATCGTCGAATGCGTCGAATTAATGTTGAGTTTGCCTAATGTGGATTTGTATGTGAGCCAAGCCGGCGAGGAAGTGTTGAAAATGTACGATATTCCGCTGGCGGATTTGAAGGCGCGGTTGCCGGTGTACCGGGACAAGGCCGCCTCCGCGCCGCCGGTGGGTTTGTTTTATAAACACGTTTACCACACGTTCGTGATGGCGCCGACCACCTCGAACACCATGGCCAAGTGCGTGTTGGGCATTGCCGATAGCTTGGTCACTAATTTGTACGCGCAAGCAGGCAAATGCCGGGTGAGCAGCATTGTTTATCCATGCGATACCGCGGCGGAGATTTTGACCACCGCGCCGGGCGGCAAGCAGGTGATGGTGTATCCCAGACCGGTGGATTTGGCCGCCACCGAGGCCTTGCGCGCTTTTCCGTATACGCGGGTGGTGGATGACGTGGAAGCCTTGGCCGAGGCTTTGCGACAACGCTTGGCGGCGTTGGCATGAGCGAAAAAATCTTGTTTTTGACCGGCCGGTTGGCCGAGAAGCAGTTGCGGCAAGTGCTGGCGGCGATGGAGCCGGATTTTTTTTACAAGGTGCAGGTCATGGGGGTGAAGGTGGCCGCCTTGATGACGGCGGAGATGATAGGCCGCCGTTTGCAGGATACGCAGGGCGCGGATCGCATTATCATCCCCGGCCGCTGTAAGGGCGATTTGGTTGTGTTGTCGGCGCAATTGGGAGTGCCGGTAGAGCGCGGGCCGGAGGAGTTGAAGGATTTGCCGCACTATTTCGGCAAGCAGGCGCAAACCTATGATTTGAGTCAGTACCGAACCAAGATATTCGCGGAAATCGTGGACGCGCCGAATCTGAGCGTGGAGGCCGCGCTGCAACGCGCCGCTTATTTGCGGGACAGCGGCGCGGATGTGATAGACATAGGCTGTTTGCCGGGGCAGCCGTTTCCGCATTTGGCCGACTGCATTACCGCCTTGAAGCAGGCCGGTTACACGGTGAGCGTGGATTCCCTGGAGGACGCCGATTTGCTGGCCGGCGGTCGGGCCGGGGCGGATTATTTGCTGAGTTTGACCGAGAATAGTTTGTGGCTGGCGGAGGAGACGGCGGCGACGCCGATTGTCATTCCATCGCGGCATGGCGATTTGAGCTCGCTGGAAGCGGCTATCGACTATTTCAGCCGCCGTAATCGGGCGTTTATCGTGGACCCGATTCTGGACCCTATCCATTTCGGGTTTACTGAATCCATCGCACGCAATTTTCAATTCCGCCGGCGCTATCCGGAAGTGGAGATGATGCTGGGGGTGGGTAATTTAACCGAGCTGACGCACGCCGATACTTGCGGCATGAATGCCTTGCTGTTGGGGATTTGCTCGGAGCTGGATATTAATCATATTCTGACCACCGAAGTCAGCCGCCACGCCTGCCGGGCGGTGCGCGAGGCGGACCGCGCGCGGCGCATCATGCACGCGGCCAAGCTGCAAAACAGCTTGCCCAAGCATATCGGCGCCGATTTGCTGACCTTGCACGAGCTGGCGCCGTTTCCGAATAGTTTTGAAGAAATCGCGGCGCTGGCGGCGGAGATTAGGGACCCTAGTTACCGGGTGCAGACCAGCGAGCAAGGCTTGCATGTGTTCAACCGCGACGGTTTGCATACGGCGCAAGACCCGTTCGCGTTATATCCGAAATTGGACGTGGCGCACGACGGCGGGCATGCGTTTTATCTGGGCGTTGAATTGGCGCGCGCTGAAATCGCCTGGCGCTTGGGCAAGCGCTATATTCAGGACCAGAATTTGAGTTGGGGCTGCGCTGACCTGAGGCCGGCGGCGACGGAGGAGACGGATATGCATGCGTATAAGCCGGCCGGAACTACGTTAGTGAAGCCGGGGAAAACGGATGCGGAGTAATGGCGAAAAAAGATAAGACTCAGTTTGTATGCCAGGAGTGCGGCGCGGATTATCCGAGCTGGAGCGGGCAGTGCAAGCATTGCGGCGCGTGGAACAGCATCAAGGAGTTTAGGGAAAGCGCTTCGCCGCCGGCGGCGCGCGGCGTGGGTTATAGCGGCGCGCGCAGTGAGGTGCATCTGCTTTCGGAAGTGAATTTGACGCACACCGAGCGCATTTCAACCGGCTTGCACGAGTTCGACCGGGTGCTGGGCGGCGGCGTGGTGGTCGGCAGCGTGGCCTTGATCGGCGGCGCGCCCGGCGCGGGCAAGAGTACCTTGTTGTTGCAGGCGCTGGCCCATATCGCCGCCCGCTTTCCGGTGTTGTACATTTCCGGCGAGGAGTCGTTGCAGCAGGTGGCGGAGCGGGCGCAACGCCTGGGTTTGGGCCAGGCGCCGATCAAGATGTTGACCGAAACCTCGGTGCGCGAGATTTGCGAGGTGCTGGCGGTGGAGCAGCCGCGGGTGGCGGTGATCGATTCGATACAGGTGATGTTCGACCCGGGCTGCGAATCCGCGCCGGGTTCGGTGTCGCAGGTGCGCGAATGCGCCAGTTATTTGACCCAATACGCCAAGCGCAGCGGCACGGCCATGGTGATGGTGGGGCACGTGACCAAGGATCAAAGCTTGGCCGGGCCGATGACCTTGAGCCATATCGTGGACGCCCAAGTGGTGCTGTCGTCTACCGACGACGCGCGCTTCAGGGTGTTGCGGGCGGATAAGAACCGCTTCGGCAGCGTCGGCGAGTTGGGGTTTTTCTCAATGGAGAGCAATGGCCTGAGAGAGGTGAAAAACCCGTCGGCGATGTTTTTGTCGCGGGCGGAAAAGCCGTCGCCGGGCAGCGTGGTGACGGTGTTGTGGGAGGGTACGCGGCCGCTGTTGGTGGAGATTCAAGCCTTGGTCACTGAAAGCCAGTACGGCAACCCGCGCCGTTTGGCGGTGGGCTTGGATCAGAACCGCTTGGCGATGCTGTTGGCGGTGTTGTCGCGCCACGGCGGCATTTTTACCGGTAACGACGAGATTTACGCCAACGTGGTGGGCGGGATTAAGGTTAGCGAGACGAGCAGCGATCTGGCGATTATGGTCAGCGTGACTTCAAGCTTGCGCGACCGGATTATTCCGTACGACACGGTGTTTTTCGGCGAGGTAGGCTTGAACGGGGAGATTAGGCCGGTGGCCAACGGCCACGCCCGGTTAAACGAGGCGGCCAAGCACGGTTTCAAGCGGGCGGTGATTCCGAAAAGCAATAAACCGAAGGAGCCGGTCAAGAATTTGCAGGTGTTTGCGGTGGGGAATATTCAGGAGGCGCTGGGGGTGTTGGGGGAGTTGAGCGAGCGGTGATAATTTTAGAAAGCCCGTCTGGTTTAGGCTGCCACCTATGAATACAATAGCGTTAAGTAAAGAGAACTACATTGAAAAATAGTGAAGAACCGCGTCAGAAAGGTTATGATATTCTGAAAGGCAAACGATTGAATTTGTTTGATGAATTGCTAAAACCACGCGATGTTAACGGAACATATTTCGTTAACATCGTAAAAGACCTTGTAACTTGGCGATGCCGCGGCGGTTAGCGAACGCGTTCGGTTGCTGTGCGAAACATGCTGTACATTGTTATTGACGTTATCAACCAACGACTGCTTCTTAATCTATCGGATATAGGATGATCGATTTTTCCTTTCGTGAGCTTAAAAATGCATGGCATAATTCCTATACTGCATTTTTAAATTGTCAAAATAAAACCAATGCGCATAGATTGCTGTTGTTTTATGCCGTGGAAACAGGCCTAAAAGCCGTGGTATTGAAACAGGAGGCTCTTTCACATACTCAGGATAGATTTTTTGAAATTAAGCATGACTTAAACAAGATTTTGAGAGATTTACGCGTAGGCCGTAATCTTTATTTGCCAAATTCAATTTTATTGATGGATTTGAAAGATCATCCGAATCCAAAAAGAAATATCAGGATTGGCGACTTGAATCAAGTTTGGCGATATGGCGCTAAGGCAGTAAATCCAACAGACTCACAGCTTGAAGCAAAATTATCCGCTATTAATGAATGGATTTCTGGCGAATTAAAATGAAGCAAATAGATATCGATTTTGAAAAACCAATGCTATTGATAACCTGGCTTGACGTTGAGCGAGCTTTTAGGGAAGTAACCCATGGGTTTACGTTTCTTCCTGAGTACATAAAACGAATAGCTTGTTATATCGATGGTGCTGAAATATACGTTCCTAATAGTGCTTGTGAATGTGATTTGCGAGCATGGTTGTCAGAGATTTTTGGAAGGTATCTGAGTGAAAAAGAATATAAGCTAGATATGAGTATTAACGGGGCGGAGTATCCTTTGGATATTATCTTGGAACCGGATAGCTACAAATTACCATTATATCAATATCCTTTGTGGCATGACTTGACTTATTTAAATAATGACATTTCTTTGGAAATGTCGCCTCCAAAAAGTTTGGCTGCAATGCGTATGGCGGCTTTTCACTCCTTCAAGGGAGGAGTGGGGCGCACCACGGCTTTAATCACTCATTTATCCGCTTATATTGAACAGGCTGGGAAGCAAAAAACCAAGGTTTTAATAATTGACGCGGATTTAGAGGCGCCAGGTATTACTTATTGGTTGGATTCTGTCAATCAGCCCAATGTTTCGTTTGTTAGGTTTCTTGAGTCTGTTCATAATCCGGCAATATCCGAAGAATCTTCTATAAATTTTTTTGCGGATGAGTTGCGAAAATGTTCATTGACGATTAACGGCGTGCACGAAATATTTGTTTTGCCTGCTTGCGTAAATCCTGCTAATCCTATTGAACTACTCGACACTCCTATTTTGCCCGAACATTTAACGCGAAATACTAAGAATCCGTGGAGAATTGGCGACGTTATTTCTAAATTGGCCGAGGTTTTGGGGGCGGAGTTAGTGTTAATGGATTTAAGAGCGGGAATAAGTGAGCTGGCAAGTCCTATTTTATTTGATCCTAGGATTGAAAAGTTTATTGTTTCCACTGTGGCTAATCAATCCGTGAATGGCGCGGCGTTGGTTCTTGAAAAAATGACGTTGTTACGCGGATTAATGTGTGATTCGGAAAATCCCGCCTCGGTGCCAACCGTCATATTAAGTTTGTTGACGTCTAACTTGAGAGAATCCGTTGATTATGAAGAGGCTATACTTAAATTGAATGCGGCATATCCTGGGTTTGAAGACAAGGATAATCTCAGTAGCGGTATTGAGTTTAATGAAGCGGGTTTCAATGAAAATTTAATGTGTATAAATGATCTAAAACAAGCAATTGAGATTACGAAAAACAGTAGCTTGTTTGTACAAGCAAGGCGGTGGGCCGAAACCTTTCATTATGAAAACGAAATAACTTCTTATACCTCCTCTTCCGTATTAATATCTCATGTCAAAAATGACGCAGGCAAACTAGCTGAATTATGTGATAAATATATTTATGCCGAAAAAGGAGAGTGTGAAAATTTATTAGTTACGGAGCCACTAAGAAACTTGGCCCGGCATTACGAAAAATCCATACCCTTAGCGGTGTCCATAGGCGCTAAAGGCGCCGGAAAGACGTTTAATTTTTTGCAGCTTTGCCGGGAGCAATATTGGGATAGTTTTCTGAGGAAGCTTGGCGTTGATCCTGTAACCACAAATGAAACATTCCAGGAAACATTGGTTTTTCCGTTTTTGTCATCAAATAATCTTAATCCAACAGCAAAAAACATAGTAGAAGCATGCCGCGCTAATTGCTTTGATAATCTTGGTCTGGAAAAAAACTATTCTGAAATCTCTCTAAGAGATCGCATTGATAATGGTTTATTGAATGATGGTTTATCTTGGACGGACTTTTGGTTGGCTGAGTTGTTGAAAGTATTTTCTATTCAATGGAATGATTTAAAAGAGTTTAGTGGGTTTTTGTCATCCAAAAATAGGCGACTAATTATTCTGATTGATGGTTTGGAAGACCAATTCCCCGATGTTGACTCAAATCAACAACAACAAAAAGCGTTGGAAGCTTTGTTAAAAATTCCTGATCGATTCTCAGAACTTCGCGCGGGTAATTTGGGTATTATCGCGTTTGTGCGTTCTGATTATGTGCGTTCGGTTATTCGGCAAAATAGTAGTCAATTTGAGGCTCGGTATAAGCCTTTTGCATTGCAGTGGAACGCAGAGTCATTTTTACGGCTTGCGTATTGGATTTGCGCTGAATCCGGTTTGGATTTGGCTAGTAAGGATGATTCCGATAAATTATCGACTGATGAATTGTTGGAGCAATTGCATAAATTGTGGGGCAAAAAACTAGGTTCGCCTAATTCAAAGGAGGCGTATGCTGCTCGCTGGATATTCGCGGCAATTTGCGATTTGAATGGCCGGTTACAAGCAAGGGATTTGGTTCGATTTTTACATCATGCCGCTAAAAGAAGTCAATCCGATAAACAGCTTAAATGGGTCGATAGGGTTTTAACGCCTAGTTCGATACGCAGAGCAGTTGAGGATTGTAGTAATGAGAAAGTGAAAGAAGCTCGAGAGGAGATAAAAGTTCTTGATCAATGGATTAATAGTCTTAAGGATGTTCTTGACGAGGTGAAATTCGTCCCTTTTAGCGCGGTGTCGGTCAAATTGGAGCCTGATATGTCAGTGCTTTTACAAAACCTGGGCGTAATTTTCGAGGACAAGGATATTAAGGATGATAAACGATTTTACTTGCCTGAAAGTTACCGCACCGGTTTGGGGTTTCAGTTAACCGCCGCCGCGCGTCCCAAGGTGCTTGCATTGATACAACGCAACTCGGTTAAGCTGCCTTTTTAGGCTACCAAGCTATGCCTTGAAAATTCTAAAGCTAAATTACTTGAGGTCTTGGCGGCGGCGGGCTAGGAAGCGGGTATTGCACCCGTATGGATGCGGGCATTAAGCCCCCCAGGGACGGGTTCACGGCGTCTCGCGGATAGCCTTTCCTGTTCATCAAGACCGTATTGGTAACCCACAAGCTAGGCTGTGAATCAATCAAAAAGACAAAGAGTCCCGGCTGGCGGGTTGCCCCCTTTAAACCGCCGGCACGGCAAAATCCTCGGGCGGCAGGCCTTGTTGTTGGCGTTGGTAAATGCTTTGGTATGCGGATTCAAGATGGCGGCGGAAGCGGTCTGTATCGAATAGCGGAGTTTGCAGCCGGTTTTGCGCCAGTTTTTCGCGGATTTGCCGATACCTTTCCGGTTGTGTCGCCAATTGCAGCGCCAGCGCTTCATAATCGGCTAGATTTTCGGTGATCAATTCCGGCAGATCAATGGCCCGCAACAAGCTGGCGGCCACGCGTCCGGGGAAGGATTCGCCCACGCAGGTCAGGACCGGCAACCCGGCCCATAGGGCGTCGCTGGCGGTGGTGTGGGCGTTGTAAGGCAAGGTGTCGAGAAACAGGTCCGCTAGTTGAATCCGCGCTAAGTGCCGGTCCAATACTACCGCCGGCGCAAATATCAAACGCCGCGGATCGACGCCGCGGTTTTGCGCTTCCTGGCGCAGATTGGCGGCTACCAGGGGATTGTTTTGGAACAACCACAGCACGCTGCCGTCGGTTTGGCGCAGCAAGCGCATCCAGACATCGAATAGCGGCGGGTTGATTTTATAGTTATTGTTAAAACAAGAAAATATAAAGCCGGTTTCCGGCAAATTCATTTCGCCGCGGCTTGGCGTATGCTCGGCGATGCGCCGTTGATCGTCGTTGACCTGATAGGTATCGGGCATTAGGATCACTTTTTCCGTGTAAAACGGGCGATCACTATCCGGCAGCACGTAGCGGTCGGCAATGATGTAGTCCAGGTAATCGCAGCCCATGCTGCCGGGATAGCCCAAGTAATTGATTTGAATCGGCGCTGGCCGGTAAGCCAAAATACCGGGCCGGCCTTCGGTGGTGTAACCCTTTAGATCAACGGCGATATCGATTTCCCATTCCCGGAGCAGCATGGCGACTTGATGGTCGCTGAAATCGCGCACGTCCGCAAACCGTTCAAAGGCTTGCAGCAAGCGTTGACGCATGTCGCCCTCGCTTGGCGGGCCGAAGGAAACCGCGGTTATTTCAAAACGGGAGCGGTCGTGTTTTTCAAACAAGCCCGCCATTAAATAGGCCGTGGCGTGATTGTGATAATCCGCGGATAAATAAGCAACCCGGATGCGCGGGTGTTGATAAATGGTTCCGTTCCACAAGGGTATTTTGGCGGGCGGATAGAATTCGGCGGCGTAAAGCCTGGCGCAGGTCAAGGCGTGCGCCGGCGATTTGGCGACCGCCAGAAAGGCGAAAGGCAAATAACGCCCCAGTCCGGTATGCACGGCTTGATTGATGTGTTGTACGTGCCGGTCGTAATTTTCCCAATAACAGCAGTTTAATTGCACGTCATGGTAATTGTAGGATGCCTCGGCGAATTCGGGGTTTATTGCCAGCGCCTGTTGAAAATGCTTGAGCGCTTCGGCTTGCTTGCCGCGCTTACGGTACAGCAGGCCAAGATTGTTGTGCGCTCCGGCAAGCCCTGGGTCGATGGCGAGCGCGCGTTCAAAGCTGGCGATGGCTTCGTCTATGCGTCCCAGCGCTTGCAAAACCCCGCCAAGATTATTGTGCGCTTGGGTATGGTCGGGTTTGATTTGCAGTACGCGGATAAAATATTCGCCGGCGGCCTGATAGTGTTTTTGTTCTTGTAGCGTCACGCCCATGTTGTTTAAGCTATCCACGGCGTCTGGCTTGAAATGCAGTGCGTTGCGGAAACAGGCTAGGGCTTCGTCGTATTGGCCCAATAGGCGCAGGGTATTGCCTAGGTTATTGTGGGCGTCGGTGTAGGAAAGTTTAAAACTGATCGCCTGGCGATAGCGCAGCGCCGCTTCTTCCAGCCGGCCAAGCGCCTTGAGGGTGTTGGCCAGGCTGCAATAGGCCTCGGCGAAATCCGGTTTGAGCAAAATGGCCTGTTGAAAGCAGTGCAGGGCTTTGTCCCATTGCCGGCCGGTTTGGTAGGCGAAACCCAGGTTGTAATGGGCTTCGGCGTAATTGGGGCGCAGGCTGAGCGCCCGGCTGATCAGCTTTACGGCCTGTTCCGGCTGGCCGGTTTGTTGGCCGATGACTCCCAGCCAATGCCAGGCGTCGGCCGAATCCGGATGGGCGTCTAGAATTTGCCGGTAAACCGCCTCGGCTTCGGGCAACCGCCCGGCTTGGTGGTGTGCTAGCGCGGTTTTTAATAGATCGTTTGGCACGTCTAAGGTGATTGGGTGGGCTTGTCTGGCGGCTAGGCGCTTAACCATAAGTCACTGTGTATAGTCCAGCTCGGTACACAAGACCTGCTATTTCATTAGCCTAGTCTTCAATAATCATCCAACACAAACTCGCGCGAGTCTTTCAGCCTGTCTAAAAAGTTGAATAGGCGTTGCGGGCTTATCAGGCAGCCGGCGGCGGTTTGGCGCGGCATGATTTCGATCAGTTGGTTTAGGCCCTTGGCTTGTTCCAGCAGGTCGCGCATGAAATATTCCAGCGATTCGCCTACCGGCCGGCAGTCTTGCCAGATGTCCAGCGCGGCGTCGTCGGCGTAGCGTTTATACGGCCAAACCGGCAGGGTTTCGTGTTCGTCCAGCGCGCGGCTGAAATAGCGCCGGTCTTGTTTTAACAGCCAAACTTCATCGTTTTCAAAAATTCGGAATAGAAAATATTCCAAAAGTTCTTCATCGCTCATGTGCGGCACGGCGGCGTAGTCGGAGGCGGATGGTTGAAATTGCATGTAAATTCCTTAAATTAATAGGCGGCGTCGTGGAAAACGTTTTGTACGTCGTCCAGTTCGTTCAGCATGTCCATGAAACGCTCGAATTGGACGAGATCGTCGCCTTCGACTGGGGTGCTGCCCTTGGGGACGAATTGAATTTCGTCGACTTCAAATTCGATTTGCCCCAGCAAGTCGGTGATGGCTTGCTTGGCTTTGCCGTAATCGGCTTGCGGAGTGAATACGGTGAGTTTGCCGTCTTCGTTTTCAATGTCGGTAACGTCCACGTCAGCTCCGAGCAGGGCCTCTAGGACTTCATCCTCATTGCCGTGGTTGAAGGCGAGAATCGCGGAGTGGTCGAACATGTGGCTGACCGCGCCCGGCGCGCCGATTTTGGCCTTGGTTTTGGTGAAGCACAATCTGACGTCGTTAAAGGTGCGGGTCGGGTTGTCGGTCAGGCAATCGACAATGACCATGCAGTTGCCGGGGCCGAAACCTTCATAACGCGCCGGGGCGAAATCCTCGCCCATGCCGCCCTTGGCTTTTTCCAGGGCTTTGTCGATGACGTGGCTGGGCACTTGGTCTTTTTTCGCCCGCTCAATCAGGCCGCGCAAGGTCAAGTTGCCCGCCGGGTCGTGACCGCCGGATTTAGCGCAAACGTAGATTTCACGTCCGTATTTGCTGTACACCTTGGTTTTAGTGGCGGCGGTTTTCGCCATCGACAGTTTGCGATTCTGGTACGCTCTTCCCATGCGGCTAGGCCTCTTTTTTGGTTTTCGGTGGATAATTGTTAAATTTTACCCGGAACTTAACTGAAATGGAATTATAGCCGGGCGGAAAATCGGGTTTGGCCGGGTTTAATCGCGGTTCAGTATCTGGTGTTCGGCGGCGATGGTTTGCCGGAATTCTTGCGGCAACTCGTCCCAGACGAATAACTCCACTCGAAACGGTAAATTGCTTTGCTCAAAGGCTTCCCGCAGCGCGGATACTTGCCGTTTTTGTTGCGGCGAGGCGAATGCCGCCAAGTCGAGATCGGATTGCGGGCGGGCCAGTCCCTTGGCGCGGGAGCCGTAGGTCCGCACGGTGACGCCGGGCAGATATTCCCGCGGCAAGTCCATGATGGCGGCATGCTGCCGCGGCGTCAGGTCTAGGGTAGTCGTCATCGCCATGGATTTCCGCTTAGGGTTTGATACAGAGCCATGCGGAATATTACTACAAGAGGGCGGGCTATACTCGCATTGCAAAAAACCGCTAAAATAAGCCAACGTGAACATACGCTCGTTTTTTTTAGCGTTAGCAACCCATATTAATCTGTCTCAAATGAATTTGTCTCAATTAACCGCCTCGCAACTGGCGGAACATCGCCCGGTATTGTTCCGCTATGCGCTCATGCAACTGCGTGACGGCAATTTGGCCGACGATTTGGCGCAGGAGACGCTATTGGCCGCGCTGCAGGGATTGGCGAATTTTGCAGCGAATGCCAATCCGCGCACTTGGCTAATCGGCATCTTGAAACACAAGATAGCCGATCATTGGCGGCGCAACGCCCGCGAAACGTCGACTTTGGCGTTTGATTCAACCGCCGGCGAAACCAGCGAGATTGATTTAGATGAATTTTTTCTAGAAGACGGTCATTGGCAAAGCCCCTTGAGCGCCTGGAGCGACCCGGAAGCGGCGTTTCAACAACAGGAGTTTTGGGCTGTCTACGAATTCTGTCAAAACAACCTGCCTCCAAAGCAGTCCCAAGTGTTCATGCTGCGCGAATTGGTCGGCATGGAAGTGGAGGAAATTTGCCTGGAAACCGGCGTCAGCGAGGCCAATTATTGGGTCATCATGCACCGCGCCCGCCTGAGGCTGCGCGAATGCCTGGAAATACGCTGGTTTAACCGTTCAACACAAGCCGCGGGCGGGATGAATGCCTAGTTGCCGCGAAATTACCGCATTAGTGTCCATGGGCATGGATAAACAGCTCGGCTTCAAGCAAAGGCTGGCGGTTAGGCTGCATCTTATGATTTGTTCCAATTGCCGCAAGTTTCGCCGGCAAACTCAGTTCATGCGTCAAGCGGGGCAGGGTTATCTGGCTCATTTGCAAGCGCAAAGCAGAAAAAAAGATTAATTTTCGCTCATTACGCACTATTAATACTCCCTATTAACTTTAGAAGCATATTAAGCGCTTGTGCCTGACAAATCGGGCATTGCTTTATGATAACTTATTGATTTTCAATGACACGGATGCTGGAAAATGTATGCATAAGTACTTGCCGCCGTGGAAATAAACTATAACTATCCATTCTGCAACTCGTTGATTTTAATTGATTTAATATATGCTGAATAGTTAAGCCGTTAACAATAAGTCGCTATGCGTATAGTCCTGGGTAGCATACGGCCTTGGAAACCGAGAGTCTATGTCTAAGGACGCTCCGAACCATTCCCGTCGCTGAAAAAAATTTAAAAATCGGTGTAAGGTTTTGCCTTCAACTCCGACTGATGAGGCAGGAAGACAATGTTGTCTGTCCTGATTTTAATTCAGCAATCATTTTGGAGTATTCACCATGCATAAAAAACACCTTTCTTTGACTTTGGGCGGAGCCTTGGCCTCAACTTTATTCAGCGCCGCGCCGTCTATTCAGGCTGGAGAAAATCCGTTCGGATTTACCAACATTTCCGCCAACCCTACTGTAATCGTGGCGGATAGTCAGGCGGCGGAAACCGCGCCGGACGCCAAAATGAGTGAAGGTAAATGCGGCGCAGGCAAGGCCGAGGCCGCCAAGGCCATGGAATCCAAGGCAAGTGAAGGCAAATGCGGGGCCGGCAAGGCCGAGGCGGCTAAAGCGATGGAATCCAAAGCCAAGGAAGGGTCATGCGGCGCCAAAACCGGCGACAAAATGCCTGAAGGCAATTGCGGCGCAAAAACCGGCGCCAAATAAAGGCTAATCCCGCCGGCGCTCGTTCGGCGCCGGCGGTTTTTATGCTTCAAATTAAACCCCAAGGGAGGAGTCCGTCTCATGCAAAATCCAGCGCCACGAACCAATGATCTGAATAACATGACCTCCAACAACATGAATTTTACAATCCAAACCTTCATCGGCGCGGCCAAACGGCTTAAACTTAAGCTGAATAATCATGCCGCCGAATTGTCGCCGATATTCCTGCGTTTGCTGCTGGCTTATGAATTCGGCGAAGCAGGGTGGGAAAAACTGCACGGCGAAAACTGGTTTGCCGATATCGCCTTTCCGTATCCCGTGAATTTGCTGCCGGCCGATATCGCCTGGAATTTGGCGACCGGTTTGGAACTGATAGCGCCCATAGCGTTAATCGCCGGATTGATGACCCGATTTTTCAGCGCCGCCTTAATGGTGTTGACCGTGGTTGCCATTGCCGCCGTGCACTGGCCCAGCCAGTGGCAAGACCTTGAAGATTTGCGGCAAGGTTACGTTATCACCGATCAAGGCCATGGCAACTTTAAACTGCCGCTAATGTATATGTTTATGTTAAGTTCATTGCTGTTCAGCGGCAGCGGGCGCTTTAGCGTGGATGCTTGGCTTAAGAATATCCGCGGGTGAGGGAATGATGTATTTGACCCGCGGGCTAGGCTTTTTGGCGTCCGGCGATTAAATCTTCAACCACGCTCGGGTCGGCCAGCGTTGAGATATCGCCTAGATGTTCAAATTCATGGGCGGCGATTTTCCGCAGGATGCGGCGCATGATTTTGCCGGAGCGGGTTTTCGGCAGGCCGGGGGCCCATTGGATTTGCTCCGGCAAGGCGATGGCGCTGATTTCCTCGCGCACCAGATTCAGAAGTTGTTGTTTCAGTTCAGGGCCGCCTTGCACGCCGTGGTTCAAGGTGACGTAGGCGTATACGCCTTGGCCCTTGATCGGATGCGGCACGCCGACTACCGCCGCCTCGGCGACCAAGGGATGCAGCACCAGCGCGCTTTCGATTTCGGCGGTGCCGAGGCGGTGGCCGGAGACGTTGAGTACGTCGTCGATGCGGCCGGTGATCCAGTAATAGCCGTCGGCGTCGCGCCGCGCGCCGTCGCCGGCCAGATAATAGCCCGGGAATTTTTGAAAATAGGTTTCCACGAAGCGCGCATGGTCTCCGTAGATGCTGCGGGCTTGGCCCGGCCACGGATAGCTGAGCGCCAGCGCGCCTTCGGCTGCTCCTTCTAATTCGTAGCCGTCCGGGTCTAGTATCGCCGGCCGCACGCCGAAGAACGGCAGGGTGGCGGAGCCGGGTTTTAAATCGGTGGCCCCCGGCAGCGGCGTAATAAGTATGCCGCCGGTTTCGGTTTGCCACCAGGTGTCGACTATCGGGCTGCGGCCGCGGCCGATTTGATGGTAATACCATTCCCAGGCCTCGGGGTTGATCGGTTCGCCGACGCTGCCGAGCACGCGCAAGCTGCCGCGGCTGGTTCCGGCCAGGGTTTGTTCTCCGTGCGCCATCAGGGAGCGGATGGCGGTGGGCGCGGTGTAGAAGATGTTGACTTGGTATTTGTCGATGATGCGCCAGAAGCGGTCCGCTTCCGGATAGGTGGGCACGCCTTCAAACATCAGGCTGGTGGCACCGTTGCACAACGGGCCGTAAACTACGTAGGAGTGGCCGGTGACCCAGCCGATGTCGGCGGTGCACCAATAGACGTCGCCCGGTTGGTAATCGAAAATGTATTTGTGGGTCATGGCGGCGTACAGCAGATAGCCGCCGGTGGTGTGCAGCAGGCCCTTGGGTTTGCCAGTGGAACCGGAGGTGTAGAGTATGAACAAGGGGTCTTCGGCGTCCACGATTTCCGGCGGGCAGTCGGCGGAGGCTTGTTCGATCGCGGCGCGGTAATCGACGTCGCGGCCTGCATGCCAAGTGATGTCAATGCCGGCGTGTTTGACCACGATAACGGTTTGCAGGCCGGGGCATTGGGCGGCGGCTTTGTCGGCGTTTTGCTTGGAGGGGACGATTTTGCCGCCGCGGAAGCTGGCGTCGGCGCATATCAGCACTTGGCAGTCCGCGTCTTGGATGCGGTCGCGCAAGGCGTCGGCGGAAAAGCCGCCGAAGACGATGGAATGCACCGCGCCAATGCGGGCGCAGGCCAGGGTCGCCACCGCCGCTTCGATGATCATCGGGAGGTAGATGCAGACGCGGTCGCCTTTTTTGACGCCGTGGGCTTTGAGTACGTTGGCGAATTTGCAGACTTTTTGGTATAGCTGCCGGTAGGTGATGCGTTGATGTTGGTTTGGATCGTCGCCTTCCCAAATAATGGCGGTTTGCTCGCCGCGTTCGGCCAGATGGCGGTCCAGGCAGTTGACGCTGGCGTTCAGGCGGCCGCCGGCGAACCAGCTGACGCGGCCTTGCCGGTAGTCGTGGTCTAGCACGCTTTCCCAGTCTTGCTCCCAGTCCAGAAATTCCTTGGCTTGCTTGGCCCAAAAGCCTTCAGGGTCGGCGACGGATTGCCGGTACATTTCTAAATAGCGTTCGCGGTTGATGTGCGCGCTGGCGGCTAATTCCGGCGGGACTGGGTAGGTTTTATGTTCTGACATGGGGTGATGGCCTGGACGACGGTTCTTTGAATAGTATAACGCGCCGAGCGTTTATTATGCTAGGGCTGCTAGTGCAAGAGCGGGGGAGGCGGCAGGATCAAAATTCCGAACCTTCCATGAGAATGTTGGGAATATCCCGCGCGCTGTGTAGGACGCGCAGAATGTCAATGTAAAGCGCAATGCCGCATGAGGATTGTCGTGTGCGATATAGTCCGCAAAAGCTTCAATTTCCATGTCGGCATGCGGGCGGATGCGGATGGGTTTCATTCCGCGGAATGCCTTTGTCTCTGGGCCGCGCGCTTATTGTCCCAATAAGTTTCATTGATGGGAATGGCGGAACCTGATTCCAGACCTTCCAACATGAGCGCCGCTAAGCGCTGCTCCGCCTGCTTGATTTGATCGTTACGGATCAGGGTGCGGATGTACTCGCTTGAAGTGCTGTAGCCATTCTCTAGCACCTGAGAGTCTACAAAATCCTTAAGGATTTCGGGAAGCGATATATTCATGGTTGTCATGGTGTTACCTAAAAAAGAGTACAGGTGATGATGGCAAATTTTGCCAAATTAGTCCACAAGAAACTTTAACCATGATTTTTTCGTTTTTGGTCTGCATGATTGACTTCCTTTCATATGTTTCAAAAGTGGAAAATATTCCTGTTGTTAGCAATGATGTTGTGGCTGATTTGTATGCCGTTACTCGGATTTGGTAGTTGAACAGATGCTAGAACCACAACCGCAACAACAAGGCGGCGAATACGCCGGCCAATGCATCATCCAGCATGACGCCGAGGCCGCCTTTGATGTTGCGGTCTAGCCAGTTGATCGGCCAGGGTTTGAGGATGTCGAATAGGCGGAAGGCGGCGAAGCCGGCGAGGAGGGTTTCCGATTCTAGTGGCAGGCCATACATTGTGATCAGTAGGCCGACGATTTCGTCCCAGACGATGCCGCCGTGGTCGGCGGATTGCAGTTTGGCGGCGGCCTGGCCGCATAGGTAAACGCCTAAATAAAAAGCGACTAGGGTGAGGATTAGATAGGCGTAAGCGGGCAGGTTGGCCAGCAGTAGGTAGAGCGGAACGCCGGCTAGGGCGCCCCAGGTGCCGGGCATGAATTTTATGAGTCCGCTGCCGAATCCGAAGGCGCAGAATAGCACTGGGTCGCGCAGGATTTGCCTAGGCGTGAGTTTGGCCGCGCCGTAATGCGGGTTAAAAATGCGCATATCCACTGTTGCCGCTGTATGGATGTTCGCGGCCGAATCGCCGCAGGCGCAGGCCGGGTTGGCTTTGGATTTCACCTATGCAGGCGCAGCCGGGCGGGATTTGCCTTTGTTTTTCCGGCGGCGCGGTGAAGCAGAGTTCGTAGTCGTCGCCGGCGGTCAGCGGCAGCGTCCAGTCGCCGGTTTCCAGAATGTAAGCGGATACGGCGGCGGATAAGGGCAGTTTGTCCCATTCCAGGCGCGCGCCGACATTGCTCATGCTTAGGATGTGGCCGAGGTCGGCGGCCAAGCCGTCGGATATGTCTATGCAACTGCTGGCTATGCCGCGCAATTGTAGGCCTAGTTCCACGCGCGGGGTGGGGCGGTGCAGGCGCTCCAGCGCTTCGGGGTCGTTGAAGGCCCGGCCTTGCAGGATTTTTAGGCCCAGCCCGGCGTCGCCGATGTCGCCGCTGAGGTAAATCATGTCTCCCGGCCGCGCGCCGCCGCGGCGCAGGGCTTGGCCGGCGGGAATCAGCCCCAGCGCTTGCGCGCTCAAGCACAGCGGGCCGCGGGTGGTGTCGCCGCCGATCAGGTCGACTTGGTGTCGGCGGGCAAGTTGCAAAAAACCGCCGGCGAAGGCCGCTAGCCAGTCTGGGTCGGCGTGCGGCAGCGTCAGGCTCAGGGTGACGGCGCACGGTTGCGCGCCCATGGCGGCCAAGTCGCTGAGATTGACGGCCAATAATTTGTGTCCCAGTAGGGCCGGGTCGGTATGGGGATAAAAGTGTACGGTTTCCACCATGGCGTCGGTGGTGACGGCCAGTTGCTGGCCGGGCGGGATGTCCAGCAGGGCGCAGTCGTCGCCTATGCCCAGCGCCGTGGCGGCATTCTGCGGCGGTTCGACGTCGAAATAACGGCGAATGAGTTCAAATTCGCCTAGTCTCATTCCGATTTGCCGCTTTTGCTGGTAATCTCGCCGGCGCGCAGTTTTTGCGCGATTTTGTCCAGGATGCCGTTGACGTATTTATGGCTGCCTTCGGCCCCGAAATACTTGGCTAGATTGACGGATTCGTTAATGATGACTTTATACGGCGTTTCCAGCCGGTTGATGAGTTCATACACCCCTAGGCGCAAGATGGCGCGTTCCACCGGATCGATTTTTTCCACCGGTCGGTCCACGAATTCAGTCAGCGCGCTGTCTATGACGTCTAGCTGGCTCGGCACGCCGTGCAGTATTTCGCTGAAATAGGATTTTTGCGCGCCTTTAAGATGATCTTCTTCGTTAAAGTCAATCTCGATCCGGCCGATGCCGCAGCCGCTCATTTGCCACCGGTAAAGGGCCTGCACGGCGCAGCGTCTGGCGTTGGTTTTAGCTTGGCTCATGCTGGGGTGTTTAGGCTTGCAAATTGCGAAACAGGCTGACCATTTCAATCGCCGATAGCGCGGCTTCGGCTCCTTTGTTGCCGGCCTTGGTGCCGGCGCGTTCGATGGCTTGTTCTATGCTGTCCACGGTGAGCACGCCGAAGCTGATTGGGGTGTCGTATTGTAGAGAGATATGCGCCAAGCCTTTGACGCATTCCCCGGCGACGTATTCAAAATGCGGGGTGCCGCCGCGGATCACCGCGCCCAGCGCAATGATGGCGTCGTATTGCTTGCCGGCGGCCACGCGTTGCGCCACTATGGGCAGTTCAAACGCGCCGGGGGCCTTGACCAGGGTAATGTCTTCCGCCGCCGCGCCGTGCCGGATCAGGGCGTCAATGGCGCCGGCCTCAAGCTGGGCGACGATGAAGCTGTTGAAGCGGGAGGAGATCAGGCAAAATTTGCCGTGCTGCGCGCTTAATTGGCCTTCTAAGGTGCGGATGGTGTTCGGGTGAGTGCTCATAAGGTTTACCTAATGCAAATAAATTTCAGTGGGTTCATGATCCGCCGGCGGCGGATTCCGGGCCGACGTGTTCGACGATTTCCAGGTCGAATCCGGACAGGCCGAAGTATTTTTTTTGCGCGCCCAGCACCTTGAGGCGGTGCACGCCTAGGTCGGATAGGATGCGCGAGCCGGCCCCGGTGGTGCGCCAGTCCGGAATGTCGCTGGTCAATCCGGTTTTCAGGCCGTGGTCTTGCATTTCATAGCCGTGGATCAGTTCCACCAGGTTTTTGTTGTTTTCGTTGCCGCGGATCAGGACCAGCACGCCGCGGCCGGCCTCAGCGATTCTTTTCAGCGCTTCGCGCACCGGCATGTTGCAATCGCTGCGCTTGGAGAATAGCGTATCGTCGATTAAATTGCGCGCATGCACCCGCGTCAGCACCGGTTCGCCGTCGGCGACGTTGCCCATGACCAGGGCCAGATGCACGTTGTCGTCGTTGCGGTCTTGGTAGGCGTAAAGCGTGAATTCGCCAAATTCAGTGGGATAAGCGCAACGGCTAATGCGTTCCAGCGTGTTTTCGTGGCGAATCCGGTAATTGATCAGGTCGGAGATGGCCCCAATTTTCAATTGGTGCCGGGCGGCGAATATCTCTAGGTCCGGGCGGCGCGCCATGCTGCCGTCGTCGTTGAGAATTTCCACGATCACCGCCGCCGGTTCCACCCCGGCCAGCCGCGCCAGATCGCAGCCGGCTTCGGTATGGCCGGCCCGGTTCAGCACGCCGCCGGGCTGCGCCATTAAAGGAAAAATGTGTCCGGGCTGCATCAGGTCGCTGGGCTGGGCGTCGCGGGCTACGGCGCGTTGTATGGTCAGGGCGCGGTCGGCGGCGGAGATGCCGGTGGTGACGCCGGAGGCGGCCTCGATGGAGACGGTGAAATTGGTGGTGTACGGGGTCTGGTTATCGCTGACCATCAGCGGCAGGCGCAGTTGTTGGCAGCGTTCGCGGGTCAGGGTCAGGCAAATGAGTCCGCGTCCGTATTTGGCCATGAAGTTGACGTCTTCCGGGCGCACGAAGGCGGCGGCCATGACCAGATCGCCTTCGTTTTCCCGGTCTTCGTTGTCGACCATGATGACCATTTTGCCTTGCCGTAGGTCGTCGATGATTTCTTCTATGCTGTTCATGAAATATATCCGTCGGGGATGAATCCACTGCTTTTTAAGAGCGCTTCGCTGATGCCGCTTGAGGGTTGCGCCGCCGCGTCGCCTTGCAGCAGGCGCTCCAAATAGCGGGACAATAAATCTACTTCCAGGTTGACGGCCTGGCCGGTTTCGGCGTTGCCGAGGGTGGTTTCGGCCAAGGTATGCGGCACGATGTTGACCGAGAAGCGGGCGCCGTCCACCGTGTTGACGGTGAGACTGATGCCGTCGATGCAGATGGAGCCTTTTTCGGCGATGTATTTGGCCAAGGCGTCTGGCGCTTGGAAGTTAAAGCGAATCGAGCGGCCGTCGGCTTTTTTGTCGAGTATGCGGCCTATGCCGTCGACATGGCCGCTGACGATGTGTCCGCCCAACCGGCTGGCCGGGGTCAGCGCCAGTTCCAGGTTGACCGGGTCGCCGACCTTGGCCTGGATGAGCGTGCTGCGGGATAGGGTTTCATTGGAAACGTCGGCGCTGAAGCTGTCGGCGCTGAGTTCGACCGCGGTTAAACAGACGCCGTTGACGGCGATGCTGTCGCCGAGCGCTGTGCCAGCCAGCGGCAGTTTGCCGGCGCGGATCACTAAGCGGCGGTCGCCGCCGCGTTCATTGACGGCTTGAATGCGGCCGACGGCCGCTATGATGCCTGTAAACATTTTGTGCGCTCTTGTTATCGGTTGTTTGGCTGTTGGGTATAAATGAGTTTTAAATCAGGGCCTAGCGGTTGGCAATCGATTAAGCTTAAGACAATTTTATCGTGCATGGTATTGAGTTCGGGTAGTTGGAACATGCCGCGCCCCCGGTCGCCGAGGATGCAGGGGGCCATATAGATTAGCCATTCGTCTACCAATCCGCTGCGTAAAAACGCGCCGTTTAATTCCGCGCCGGCTTCCACCCAGAGGTTGTTGACGCCGAGGCCGGCCAAAAAACGGCAGGCTGCGTTTAAATCCGGCTTGCCGTCGATGGATTCGATAGTGTGTATTTTAAATCCGTAAGCCTTAAGTTCGCGAATTTTTTCAAAATCCGCGCTACAGGTGAGCAGCCAAACCTGGCCGCCGTTTTCCAGGAGTTTGGCGTTGGGCGGGGTGCGCAGTTGTGAGTCCAGTACCACTTTGATCGGTTGCGCCGCCGGAAAATCAACGCGGGCGTCCAGCCGCGGATCGTCTTGCAATACGGTGCCGACGCCGGTCAGCACGGCGCTGCTGGCGGCGCGGTGGCGGTGTACGTCGGCGCGGGCGGCCTCGGAAGTGATCCAGCGGCTTTCGCCGGAGGCGAGCGCGGTGCGTCCGTCTAGGCTGGCGGCCAGTTTGCCGGTGATCCACGGCAGGCCTTGGGTCATGCGTTTTAGAAAGCCGCGGTTGAGCGCCGCCGCTTCCGCCGCCATGACGCCGGTGTCAATGTCCACGCCGGCGGCTTTCAGTTTTCTCAAGCCCTGGCCGGAAACCAAGGGATTGGGGTCTTCGATGGCGGCGACCACCCGCGTCACGCCGGCGGCGATTAGCGCGTCACAGCAGGGGCCAGTACGGCCGTGGTGGCTACAGGGCTCAAGGGTGACGTAGGCGGTGGCCCCGGCGGCAAGTTCGGTTTGGCGCAAGGCGTGGATTTCAGCATGCGCTTGGCCTGGCGGTTGGGTCCAGCCTTCGGCGATGATGCGGCCATGTTTTACCAGCACGCAGCCGACGGCCGGGTTGGGGTCGGCGGTGTACAAGGCGTTGCGCGCCACTTGCAAGGCCCGCGCCATGTAGGCGGCGTCCGTTTCACTCGACATGGGTTTGCAGGTTTTGAATCATGGCGGTGAATTCGTTGAGGTCTTGAAAACTGCGGTACACGGAAGCGAAGCGCACATAGGCGACGTGATCCAGGGCGCGTAGTTCTTGCATGACCAGTTCGCCTATGGTTAGCGCCGGGACTTCGCGTTCGCCGCATACTTGCAAATGTTTTTTGATGCGGCTGATGGCGGCTTCCACGGCGTCGGCCTGCACCGGCCGTTTTTCCAGCGCCCGCTGCATGCCGGCGCGCAGTTTGTTCTCGTCGAAGCTTTGCCGTTCGCCGTTGCGCTTGATCACGCGCGGCAGAGCGAGTTCGGTGATTTCAAAAGTGGTGAAGCGTTCCTTGCAAGCCAAGCATTCACGGCGGCGCTTGACTTGCTCCCCATCGTCAGTGACCCGGCTGTCTATGACGCGGGTGTCTTGGGCGGAACAGAACGGGCAGCGCATGCTTTTATTTGAAGGCGGAGCAAAGGGAATGAATCATATCAGCATTTTATTACAATCCAGACGCTCATGCACAATTCTTGTGGGTTTGACCGGGTTGGCTTGCTTGCGGACGAACCTTAGGCTAGCACCGTCCAGCGAATAGTTTTCGGGCTGAAGCAGGTGGCCATAAAAAGTTACTTTTAAATTAAAATGAAAAAAACTTGCAATAAAAAATATTGCAACCCATTGAATCTTAATAATGTTTATTTTTGTAATACTTATAACAAAACTGTAATAAATTATGTTTTGACGCAAAACAGATTTCGGTGTAAAAATTTACCGTCGGTTAAAGAATAATTACAACAGAACGACATGTAGTAGAGTTGAAAATAAAAAAATGACATATTTATTACAATATCCAAACATATGAGGATTTAAAAATGGCTGAAGAACAACAAAAAGATTACTATTGGGTAATGGTTGGTGGTGTTACCGTTGCTATGATCTTGGGCGTTATTGCGTTCAAAAACTTGGACGTAAGAAACGAGCATGTCGCCGGTAAAGGTTTTACCGCCGATACTACTCCGGCTAAAGAAGCTCAAGCGTTCCACAATCGGAAAGATCTGAATAACGACGTTTTGAACCAAGCTAAATAATAATTACATTTGGTTTACTTCTAATAAACGTTATTTGTTTATAGCCGTCGCAGGGCTTTCCCCGCGACGGCTTTTTTTATTTCAATCAATCCGTTTTTTGTGTTGCCGGAATGCGCCATACGGCATCTCCTGATATGGGCGTATTTGTCTTTAGCGCCCCTAGTCAACTCTTTTTTTATGCTAGATTGTGCGCAATCTTATTTGAGCCGTGCATCATGTACGGCTGTAACAGTCTGAATGTGGCGTTTTTAACGCCCGGTCAGGCGGAACCCTTGCACTTTTTTTGGTGGCGCGATCTTTTGCTAGCGTTTGCGCTGTTACGGCGCTGAATGTAATGAAGCCCGGCTGCACGCTACGATCTTCAAGAACTTTCCTTTGTTCAGTGAACGGCGTTCACTCGCTTGCGCCGCGCTTCGGCCGGCTCTCAACCGCTGACGCTTCTTGGTGGGTGTTTCGAGGCGGGCAACGCCGGAGGCGTATGAAGTTTTATGTTAGTAAATTATGACAAGCGCCGTGGCGTCCAAAAATGAAATGCCGCGGGTTGTTGTTATTACTTATTGAAATTAAATAAATTTTTTTTCTTTGTCTGGGTTGGAAAAAATTTTTTCACAAAAGTTTTGACACAAAACTGAAATAAGTGTAAAAAATGCACCGTCGCGTAAAAATAATACTCATACCGACAGGCAACTAAAGTTGCTCCCCGCGGGCGCGGGATATTACAACAATCTAACATGAGGATTTATAAATGGCTGCACAAGAAAAAGATCACACCTGGACCGTAGTTATCGGCATTACCGTAATTGCCATCGCGGGAGTTTTGATGCTGAAAAAAGACGAAACCAAGCATTTGAATGCTTATAGCGCGCCGAGCAGCGCCTCCCAAGAGGCGCAAGTTCTGTCCAAGCATAAAAAAGACTTGAACAACGATATGCTGAGCCTGGCAAAATAATAACTATAAACTTCCGCTCGGAATAATAATACGCGTTGCTTAATTTTGAACCCTGTCCAGTTGAAGCGCTGGACAGGGTTTTTTTATGTTAGGCGTTTTATGGGATTTAGCCTTGCAGGGCTTTCAGGACGGCTTGCAAGCGGTCATTCGCATCGCCGAACAGCATGCGGGTGTTTTCGTGCACGAACAGCGGGTTGCCGATGCCGGCGTAGCCCGAAGCCATGCTGCGCTTCATGGCTATGGTGGTTCCCCCTTTCCAGCATTCGATGACCGGCATGCCGGCTATCGGGCTGTTCGGGTCTTCTAGGGCGGACGGGTTGACGATGTCGTTGGCGCCGATGACGATGGAGACGTCCACGTCTGGAAATTCGTGGTTGATTTCCTCCATTTCAAACACGATGTCGTACGGCACCTTGGCCTCGGCCAGCAACACGTTCATGTGTCCCGGCATGCGGCCGGCCACCGGGTGGATGGCGAAGCGCACTTTCTTGCCCATGCTGGTCAGCAGTTTGGTGATTTCATACACCGTGTGCTGCGCTTGCGCCACGGCCATGCCGTAACCGGGAATGATGACGATGTTTTTGGATTCCTTTAATAGTTGCGCGGCTTCCTCGGCCTCTATGGGGTTGACCTCGCCGGTGATTTCGGCGACGGGGCCGCCGCCGGCGGAGCCGAAGCCGCCGGCGATGACGCTGAGGAAGTGGCGGTTCATGGCGTGGCACATGATGTAGCTGAGGATGGCGCCGCTACTGCCGACCAATGCGCCGGTGACGATTAACAGGTCGTTGTTCAGCATGAAGCCGGTGGCCGCCGCCGCCCAGCCGGAATAGCTGTTCAGCATGGATACCACGACCGGCATGTCGGCGCCGCCGATGGCCATGACCATGTGCACGCCGAAAACCAGGGCGATGCCGGTCATGATGTATAGCGGGGTGGCATCGCCAAGTTCGGCTGTTTGAACAAACCAATAACCGAGGCCGATTGTGGCGATCAACAATAGTAAGTTAAACACATGCCGTCCCGGCAGCAATAAGGGTTTGCCGGTAAATTTGCCGCACAATTTGCCCCAGGCGATCACCGAGCCTGAGAAGGTCACCGCGCCGATGAACACGCCGAGATAAATCTCTACGATATGGATGGTTTGTTCCGCTCCAATCAGATTGGCGTCGTGATGGAAAAAATTGGCGTAGCCGACCAATACCGCCGCCATGCCGACCAAGCTGTGCATGATGGCGACCAGTTCCGGCATTTGCGTCATTTCAACTTTTAACGCGGCGGCGGCGCCAATCGCGCCGCCGATCAATAGAGCGATGGCCAATATGTGGTAGCTGTTGAGACCGTTGCCGAGATCGGTCGCGCTGCCGCTGAGCACGGTGGCGAGAATGGCGATGGTCATGCCGATCATGCCGAAATAATTGCCGCGCCGCGAGCTTTCTTGTTGGCTGAGGCCGCTCAAACTGAGAATAAACAGTATGGAGGCGGCGATGTAAGACATGGTTTGTAAGCCGTGTGACATTTTCTTCCCCTATTTGCGAAACATTTCCAGCATGCGCCGGGTTACCAGAAAGCCGCCAAAGACATTGATGGAGGCGATAAGAATGGCGATACCGGAGAGTAGCTGGATGATCTGGTTGGTGGATGATACTTGCACCAGCGCGCCGATGACGATGATGCCGCTAATGGCGTTGGTGACGCTCATCAACGGGGTATGCAGGGAAGGGGTGACGTTCCATATCACTTGATAACCGACGAAGCAGGCCAGCACGAAAACGGTGAAATGGCCGAGGAAGGCTTCCGGCGCGTGCAGGCCTATGCCGAACAGCGCTAGACCGCCCAGTAGGTAGGGCAGCCATTGCGACAGGGCGGATTGAGGTTTGGGTTGCGGTTTTTCCGCGATTTTGGCCGCCTGGGCTGGTTTGGGCGCGACCGACAAGGTTGGCGGCGGCGGCGGCGGCAGAATGGCTCCGTCCTTGACCACGGTGGCGCCGCGAATGACTTCATCTTGCAGATTGATATCGATGACGCCGTCTTTGGCCGGGGTCAGGTCGGTGAGTAGATGCCGCAGATTGGTGGCATAGAGTTGGCTGGATTGGTTGGCCAGGCGGCTGGGCAGGTTGGTGTAGCCGATCAGGGTGACGCCGTGCTTGACCACGACTTGGTCGCGTTCGGTCAGTTCACAGTTGCCGCCTTGTTCGGCGGCTAGGTCCACGATCACGCTGCCGGGTTTCATGCTGGTGACCATGTCGGCGGTGATTAATACCGGGGCCGGTTTGCCAGGAATCAAGGCGGTGGTGATGATGATGTCCACTTCCTTGGCTTGTTGGGCGAACAATGCCATTTCGGCGGCTATGAATTCAGGTGACATGGTTTTGGCGTAACCGCCGCTGCCGGAGCCGTCTTCCTCGAAGTTGAGCATCAGAAACTCGGCGTCCATGCTTTCTATTTGTTCTTTTACTTCCGGCCGGGTGTCGAAGGCGCGGACAATGGCGCCCATGCTTCTAGCCGCGCCTATGGCGGCCAAACCGGCGACGCCCGCGCCGATAATCAAGACCTTGGCCGGCGGAATTTTGCCGGCGGCGGTGATTTGACCGGTGAAAAAACGGCCGAAATGTTGCGCGGCTTCAATGACGGCCCGGTAGCCGGCAATATTGGCCATGGAGCTCAAGGCGTCCATTTTTTGCGCGCGCGAGATGCGCGGCACCTTGTCCATCGCCACCACGGTGGCCATTTGCGCCGCCAGGCGCTCCACTAATTCAGGGTTTTGCGCCGGCCAGATAAAACTGATTAGGCATTGGCCGGGACGGACTAGGCCGATTTCATCTATATTTTGATCAGGGTAGTTTTGCGGGGCGCGTATTTTAAGTATGATGTCCGCGGTAGACCAGATTTCCTCGCGGCTTTCCAACACGGTGACGCCGGCGGCGCTGTATTCGGCATCGGAAATGTTGGCGAGCGCTCCCGCTCCGGATTCTATGTAGAGTTCGAAACCGAGTTTACTGATTTTTTCCGCGGCTTCGGGGGTGGTGGCGACGCGTTTTTCGCCGCCATATAATTCCTTGGGAATGCCAATTTTCATATGCTCTCCTTTTTCGAGCCAATTGCATCGGGTTGATGTCTTATAATTATTACGCTTTACTTAGCTTGCGGGTTTGGATGCCGCCGCAAGTAAACGCGGTTTTCTACATATTGGGTTTGCTGTAAACAAAAAATTGCGGCAAAAAAAACTCCGGTTTTAGCGCTTTGCCGTTCAGGTAAAAGCGCCAAGATTGAGCATAGGGGATTAAAGTGTTTTTTTCAACGCTTTTTTGTATTTATGTAGCATAAATATATTTTTGTTTTTCATTTAAGCGGGCTTGCCGCGGTGGGTTATTAGTGTATCGAGCGAAAGATTTTGTGGAAACCGAGCAGGGATTGATGTTCGCCGTGGTGGCCGACGGTTTGGAGGCCGGCAGGGTGCGTTGCTTTTTGCGTTATGTCGCGCGGGACGGGCGTTGGCGCAAACTGGGCACCGAAGAGGCGAACCGGTTTTTAGCGGAGAATTATCCGGAATTTTTGTATTTCTCGCCTGCCTTGGCCGCCTATTTACACGCGACGCCGGTGGAGGCGATTGTTCGGCATCATTTACCGCAACCCCGTTTATTGCAATTATTGGACGAGGAGCCGGAAGACGCGGTGGTGGCGGATTTACAACTGCTGTGCCGCTTGTTGCTTGAGGACGGCGCGGATTTACGGTATTTGGGGGTCACCGGGTCAATTTTGCTGGGTTTGCAGCGGCGAGACTCGGATATCGATTTGGTGTGTTACGAGCGCGCGGCCTTTCAGCAGTTACGCAGCCGGGTGCAGGCCTTGATTGCGCGGAATAAATTTCAGGCGCTGCAAGACGCTGATTGGCTGGAGGCGTTTCAACGCCGCGCTTGCGATTTGAGCCTGGATGAATATATTTGGCATGAGCAGCGCAAGTTCAATAAGGCAATGGTAAATCAGCGCAAATTCGATTTGTCCCTAGTGACGCCGCCGCGCGATCAAACCGGCCGCACGTATACCAAATTGGGGAAGATCGTGTTGGAGGCGGAGGTGCTGGATGACGGTTACGCCTTTGACTACCCGGCGGCATACCGGCTGCAGCACGCGGAGATAGAAGAGGCGGTCAGTTTTACCGCGACTTACATCGGGCAGGCGCAAACCGGTGAGCGGGTTAAGGTTTCCGGTTTGCTGGAGCAAGATCAATTCGGCGTGCAACGGATTGTCGTCGGGTCTGACCGCGAGGCCTTGGGCGAGTATATTAGAGTTTTGCGGTGAGACCGGCGCGGGCGTTGATTCTGGATTTGGACGGGTTGATCCTGGATACCGAGCCGGGTTACCGCTGGGCGTGGCGCGCCGCGGCCGAAGCTTTGGATTGGCCATTAGCCGACGAATTTTGGCCGGCATTGTCCGGCATGGCGGCGGAACAGGTGTGGGCGGCGATGGCTGCCGCGGCGGGCGAAGGTTTTGATTTGCCGGCTTTGCAACGCTTGAGCGGCGAAATGTGGCTGGAGCGGGTGACGCGGGAGGGCATTGCGGTGATGCCGGGTTTCGAGCGACTGTTAGCCGAGATGCGCCGCTTAGGGTTGCCGTTTTGCTTGGCTACCAATAGCGAACGCGCGGCGGCGGAGTTTTGTTTACGTTGCGCCGGTCTTAAAGGTGTGTTTGAGACGATGATTTGCCGAGAGTCCGCTCGTTTGCCCAAACCGGCTCCGGATTTGGTGTTGGCGGCGGCGCGGGCGTTAAAAACCCCAGAGGCGGAATGCTGGTTGTTGGAGGATAGTTGGCTAGGAGTGCGGGCGGGTTTGGCGGCCGGCGCGCAATGCGTATGGGTGGGCGCGGCGGTTGAAACTGGATTGGCGGCCGATGGCGTGCGTGTTGCGGCGGATTTGGGGCTAGTCGCGGAGTGGTTGGTTTAGGGCGCGGTCGTTAAAGCGGAGAAGTATATAGGCGGGCCGGCGGCGGATTCCCGCCGCCGGCTTTGGTGGGAGCTGGGCGCTGCTTAGCTAGCGCGTCGCAACCGGCTAGCGCCGGCTGCCACGGCGCTGGCGAACAACCAGACGCTGGCGGGGATGGGCACGGCTGCCACGGCGGCGGTGACGCCGGGTAGCGGGCTTACGGAAGCGTAGGCGTTGGCGTTGATTTGGTCGGACAAGTCCAAGGTGATCAGCGATACGCCCAGAGGGTCGGTGGCGGGAATTTGCGGGAAACCGGATGAGCTGTCCAGCAGGGCGACCGCGAACGTATCGTTCGCCGCTGGATTGACGTTGTCGGTGGCGTTGATGTCAAAGCTAATTTGCGTCACGTTGCTCGATAAGCTTTGAAAGAACTCATTAAAGTTGTTATTTGAGTCATCGGTCAGGCTGACGCTGCCGGTCAGGTCGCCGCTGACATTGCCGCTTGGGTTGGCGACGCCGAAGCTAACCGCCTGGGCGTTGTCGGTGACGAAGCTAAAGTCGCTTAAGGTGACGGTGTTGCTGATTGGGGCGCTGCCGCCGCTGTTCAATTGAAAATCCAATTGCAACGGAAGCGTAACGCCGCCCAAGGAATAAAACGCCGGGTCTATGTTGATGGTGGCTTGGAATTGGTCCGCGCGGCTAGCCGTGGCGCTAAATGCCCATAGCGCGGCCAAACTAATTAATAGGGGGTTTTTCATCATCTTTTCCTCAAATCGATACAAGTTAAAATCAAGGCGCGGCGACATTGTTGATCACGCGCGGGCTGTAACTGACGCTGCCGCTGGCGGGTTTTTGGAATTCTAGGGTCACGTTGAGCGAGGCGTTGCCGGCCAATGCGTTGTTGCTAACCGTGATGTAAGGGCTGTTCAACGGCGCATAGTTGGCGGTGACGCCGGAGCCGTTTTCCAGGCTGGTATTGTTGGACAAGGCGTCAAGCGACAAATAAATAGGCCCGGCGAGCGGCGCGGCGTTTTTGTTGGTGATGACGACTTGTTGGGTTAAGGCGTTCAATTTGCGGTTATAAACATAGCCGCCTAAGCTGATGCTAGGCTTAAGCACGGCTTGCGGCTCGATAATGGCGAAACCGTGCGGCCGGCCGATAACCGGGTAAGCGCCGGCGTAACCTGGGATATTGGTGACGGCGGTCGTCAAATCCAGATTGAAATTAGGGTCTAGCGCGATGCTGGTATCCGTTACGTTGAATACATGCACTTTATGGTCGCCTTCAACCTGCACTATACCGATGGGGCTGGCGTTGGCGCCCAGGTTTTCGTCGACGAAATAATCGGTGACCACTAGCCGGGTTTCGTCTTTGTTCAGGCCGATATAGTGCGGGCCTGAGCCCGCGCCTAAGTCCACCACGCTCAACAACTTAGGGCTAGTGGGCGTGGTAATGTCGAATTGCGCGACTTTGCCATGCACCGCCTCGAAGTTAAGCGTGATGAACAGGCGGGTGCCCGCCTTGTTAATGGCGATGAGATGCGGCCAGGGCGGGGTGCCGTCGTTTTCGGCCACGGTCGGTTCTGTGTTAAAGTTAAATACCGAGGTGGCCGCGCCTTGACCGCCGTTGGCGGTTGGGTCCACCAGATACAGATTGCCGTCGGTGACGCCGCTGACGAATGAGCGTTTGTTTATGTCGCCGGGAATTAATTGGACCGAGATGGTGCCGGATTGGCCGTTGCCCACGCTAATGCTTTGCGTGACTTGGCGGGTGCTCAAATTCCAGTAGCGTACGCTGCCGCGAAACACGGCGCTGTTGCCGCCGTCGTTGGAATGGCCGTAAATGGTGTGGATGGGGCAGATGAAGTCGCTGGTTACCAGTAGGTTTCTGCCTTCGTCCACGTCTATGCCGTGCGGGTTAAAAGCTGCGGGCAGGTTGGCGTCGTTTTTGTCCGGCCAGACGCCGATCAGTTTATGCTGGGCGTCGAATTCCAGCACCCGGCCCGGCGCGTTGCCGGTGTTGCTGCCCATGTAGGTGCCTAGAAAATTGCCGTTGTTCAAGGGCTTGAAATCGTCGGCGATGGAGGCCCAATTTAAGCTGCCGGCGCTGCCGGTTCCCTCGGCGAGAATGAAATTGGGTTGCCGCGGGTTACTGACGTCGAAGAAAAAGGTTTGGTTTTGGCCGTTTAATACGCTAAGCAAACCGCCGCCGACAAAGGTTTTTTGATCTTGCGAAACGCTAGCGTGATGCGGTTCGTTGCCGATGGCCCCGCCGTACTGAATGCCGTTGGCATCGGTGGCCGATGCCCACGGAGCCGAGGCCGAGGTGGGCAGTTTGCCGGACGGCAGCGGCGTGATATGGACGATTTTGCCGTAAGTGGCGGAGTTAGGATCAAAATCAACCGCCGCTACAAAATCCGGCGCATTATGCTGTTTATCTCCGGCCCAGATCAGTATCGTATCGTTGGTGGTATCGGTCGCGGCTTGCGCCTGCGTGGCTTGGATGCATGCGGCGGCTATGAATGCCG
>CAIYSZ010000016.1 GCA_903928965.1 uncultured Pseudomonadota bacterium | reverse complement strand
TGCGCTATTGACTAAGGGGGAAGAATTCGTGGACAAAGGTCAACAATATTATGAAGAACGCTATCGTCAACGGGTGGTGAATTCGCTGAATAAACGCGCCGAACAATTGGGCATGAAACTGGTTTCCGCATAATAAAAAAATAATGCAACATAATCAATTAGTTGCAATTTGTTTCTTGAGAGGCGTCAATGAAAAAAAAATTAAGCTCAATTAAAGCCATGTTACAGTCCATTGCTCTTGAACTGATTGCATTCCCGTCGCTTGCCGCCCCCGCGGCCAACCAATATTACGTTAGCCCCGGCGGTTCCGGTCAGCTATGCACACAAAACGCACCCTGCGGCAGCATAAATCAAGCCCTCGCCTTGGCGAAGACCGATACAGCGGGTACCGTGTATGTCGCTCCCGGAGAATATCAAGAACTCGTGCGCATTGATAACCATGGCGGAGGGACCGGCCAATATTTCAATGTGATTGGCGTTAAGGACGCCAACGGCAATAGACCCTTAATCACGCCGCCCGGCGGACCCTACGCCATTGGCGCACAATCGGATTGGCTGGTTTGGCTAAGGGGAAGCTTCATTAATTTTTCAGGATTCGAGGTCGCCTATAGCCCGGCAAGCAAAGGCATCTATATGGGCGGCAGCCTGCAGCACGACAATATAGTCCAAGACAATGTGGTGCACCACATCGGAGGGACCGGTATTTGGTGCAACGGCAATGTCGTGGGCGGCCCGCCGACAATGGAAACTAATTGCCTAATCCAAAACAATACAGTCTATTTTACAGTGGCATCTTTTTGCCAATACAACACTTATACCTCTAACCCGGTATGTATTCCAGAATTATTGCCGCAATCGCAAACGGCGGCGGATGGAACGCCCGGACTCGTACCTTCCGGTTGGTATGCGCCCGGCTATTGGGGGCCGGCGCTTACTTGCGGCAATACCCGGAAATGCAACGTCATTGGCAATCAGGTGTATGATAATTATGGCGAGGGCATCGCAATTACCGCAAATAGTTACGGCGTAATTTCAGATAATACAGTTTATGATAATAACAGATTTCAAGTATATATTTCCAATGCCGCTTACAATTCCGTTTCCGACAACCTAATCTATTCTAGCTCGCAAAGCCCATACTATCAATCGCCATACTGGTATGGCGGTCAATCACCCGCCATAGGCCTAGAGGACGATTGGCTGTGTTATTGCGCGCTGCCTACCGCATCAAGCGCTAAATTTCCGGATAAGTACAGCGGCCCCGCCGGGCAAAACGGACACCACAACCAGGTATTCAACAATCTGGTGTATGGCGGTTATATCGGACTGTATGATGCGCTTTACACGACTAACGCGGGTTTAAAATATTCGCAAGTATACAATAATACGTTTGTGAATGCGCCGCTTGCCATGGTGGAATCCGGAACCTCGCATGGCATTGCCATTAATAACTATAATAGCTCTGTCATGGACAATATTATTGTTAATGGCGCAAATAATCCTATTTTAATCAATCGAGTCAATTCAATTAAAGGTATAACTTTCAAGAATAATCTATGGGACGAGTCCGCGGCCGCGTATGCTCTTTATAAAGAATTGCAGAGTAAGAGCGATGTAACGGCAAGTTCGGGCATCAACATAAGTCTATCGGCGCCGGGTAGCCTAACCGCCCAAGCATTCATTCCTCCCGCCGGTTCTCCAGCCTATGGCAAAGGATCACCTCTCAAACTGACGGCGGATTACTTCGGCAATCCTAGAAGCAGCGCCAATCCAACTATCGGGGCGATAGAATAGCCGGCTGCAAGCTTTAGGTAAACCGCCGGCAAACCAAACCATGATAAAGCTTAACTCGGTATAATGCCATGTCTAACCTGAAGCTTAGCGTTTTTCCCACATGCACGAAAACTTCCATCTCCCCGATCTAGACATTGAATCCTTAAAAGTGCCGCCGCATTCCATTCAAGCCGAGCAATCGGTCTTGGGCGGCTTGATGCTGGACAATCAGACCTGGGATTCGGTCGCCGATAAACTTGGCGAACAAGACTTTTACCGCCGCGATCATAAACTGATTTTTCGCGCCATCACCCAATTGGCGGACAAACTAGACCCGTTCGACGTCATCACGCTCTCCGAAGCCCTGGACGCCGCCGGCGAATTGGAAAACGCCGGCGGTCTGGCTTATCTCGGCACCCTAGCCAAGGAAACGCCGACCGCCGCCAACATCGTCGCCTACGCCAATATCGTGCGCGACCGCTCCATCCTGCGGCAACTAATCCATGTCGGCACCGACATCTCCGACTCCGCGTTTAATCCGGAAGGCCGGGAAACCTCCGAATTGCTGGAACAAGCCGAGCGCCGGGTATTTGAAATCGCCGAACAGCGGCAACGCGGGCAAAGCGGCTTCGCCTCGATCAAATCCCTGCTGGCCAAAGCAGTGGACAAAATCGAAACCTTGTATGAAATGGACGGCGAGATCACCGGAGCCAGCACCGGATTCACCGACCTGGACAGCAAAACCTCCGGCTTACAACCGTCGGACCTCATCATCGTCGCCGGACGGCCATCCATGGGCAAAACCACCATCGCCATGAACATGGCGGAAAACATTGCGCTAAAAAGCGGCAAACCGGTGGCGGTTTTCAGCATGGAAATGCCGGGCGAAGCCTTGGCCATGCGCATGATGTCCTCGCTAGGCCGCATAGACCAACATAAGGTGCGCACTGGAAAGCTCACCGACGACGACTGGCCGCGGCTAACCTCGGCCATTAATTTGCTGGCGCAAACCAAAATGTTCATCGACGACACCCCGGCGCTGACGCCGACCGAAGTACGCTCCCGCGCCCGCCGCCTGACCCGCGAACACGGGCAACTCGGCCTCATCGTGCTGGACTATTTGCAATTGATGCAATCGCCGGCCAGCGGCGACAACCGGGTGCAGCAAATCTCCGACATCTCGCGCAGCCTCAAGGCCTTGGCCAAGGAACTCAACGTACCGGTGATCGCCTTGTCGCAATTAAACCGCAATCTGGAACAAAGACCGAACAAACGGCCGGTGATGTCCGATTTGCGTGAATCCGGGGCCATTGAACAAGACGCCGACCTCATCATCTTCGTTTACCGGGACGAAGTGTATAACGAAGACAGCCCGGACAAAGGCATCGCCGAAATCATCATCGGCAAGCAGCGCAACGGGCCGCTCGGCACGGTGCGCCTGACCTTTCTCGGCCAATACACCCGCTTCGAAAACTTCGCCGGCGACAGTTACCAAGCGGAGGATTATTAATGACTCCGGCCGCATACGTCCGCCTGGACCTGGCCGCCGCGCGGCATAATTTAAGCCAAGTCAGGCGCTACGCACCCGGTGCCAAAATCATGGCGGTCATCAAGGCCAACGCCTATGGGCACGGCATAAACCGCATTGCCCAGGCCCTGGACGAAAGCGACGCCTTCGCCGTCGCCCGTATCGACGAAGGCGTGGAACTGCGTCACGCCGGAGTCAGGCAACCGATTACCGTGCTGCAAGGCTTTATTTGCCAAGATGAATTGCAACTGCTGCGCCAACATCAACTTGATGCCTTGGTGCACAGCCCTTGGCAAATAGATATCTTGCGCCAACAAGCCGCGGACGGCGGCGAACCCTTATCCGTTTGGTTGAAAATGGATACCGGCATGAATCGGCTTGGTTTCAAAAGCGCCGATTTCAACGCCGCCTACCAACAACTGCTGGCTTGCCCATTGGTCAAGCAACCGATCAACCTGCTAACCCATTTCGCCAACGCCGACGATTTGCTGGACGACCAAACCCGCCGCCAGATCGAACGCTTCCATCACGCCATTGCCGATTACCCCGGCCAGCGCAGCATCGCCAACTCCGCCGGCATTATCGGCTGGCCGAACGTCGCCGGCGACTGGGTACGGCCCGGCCTGATGCTGTATGGCTGTTCACCGTTCGCCGGCAAGACGGGCGGCGATTTCGGCTTGAAACCGGTCATGAGCCTGCATTCCCGGCTAATCGCGGTCAAGGATGTCGCCGCCGGTGAATGCGTGGGCTACGGCGGAGCCTGGCGCTGCGAACGCCCGACCCGCATCGGAGTGATTTCAATTGGTTACGGCGACGGCTACCACCGCCACACCCAAACCGGCGCGCCGGTGCTGGTGAATGGATTAAGAGCCGAGCTGATCGGCCGCGTATCCATGGACATGCTGACGGTTAATTTACATGACCAAT
Source organism: uncultured Pseudomonadota bacterium (assembly GCA_903928965.1). Taxonomy (GTDB): domain Bacteria; phylum Pseudomonadota; class Gammaproteobacteria; order Methylococcales; family Methylomonadaceae; genus Methylomonas. The sequence continues at coordinate 53,145 of CAIYSZ010000016.1, read as the reverse complement.
CAAAAGCCAAGCCGGGCGATCCGGTGACGCTTTGGGGCGACGGCTTGCCGGTTGAAGAAATCGCCCGCCATGCGGACACCATACCTTATACCTTGTTATGCGGCATTACCCAACGGGTGCGGATTTTAGAGCAAACGCTTTAAAACCGCGGCCTGCAAAACCAATTTCACACTAACATATTGTGTCAAAACGCCTTCAACTCACTATATATTGATCAAGTCTGACAAAATTTTGAGAAAATCGACAGCCTGTTAAATGTTTATTGACTTATTACAAGTCTGTGCTAGTTTTTTAAATAGCAACCGTGCGCGATCTCTAAATGCCAAGTTTGCTTTAAATTAAGCAAATATGCACCGTTGCTGTTTTTTAACACTTAATCAACAGAAGGATTTTTTTATGTTCACCAAAAAAAACATTGACAGTTTACTGATTACCTTGGCGTTGACGCTGACTTTTCTAGTATCTTCCGCCGCCGAGGCCGGCTCCGCCGTGCTTACCCTGAACAGAACCAATTTGACCAACGTCAACGATAACGCCGGAGTTTGGCAATACGAAGCGGGAACCGTATCTTCCGGCTCAACAGCCGTGGGATACTACAGCATCAATCGCCGTGTCACCAACGGCGGCACGACTGCATTAAACACCGCCTCCGAAACTATTAACCTGTTTTTGAGCACCAGCAGCAGCACCACCGCGCCGCGCAACATCACCATTCAGGGCGCGCATAACTTTGGTTCCGGCCAATTCGTCGGCAGCGTCTCCGCCGCCTCGGCACAATATCATTGGGTAATCGGCGCGGATGTTTCCGCCACCATACCGTCGGCCACCGTCACCACCCTGACCATAGACTGGCTGCAATCAACCACCCTAACCATTCCATAACTGCTTATTTAGTTCGGCCGGTTCGCCATTGGTTTTGCCAATGGCGAACCGCGCCGGCCTACTGGCGAATTGATGATGTCAAACCGGCAATCAGCACTACTACTGCTTTTGCTTTTCATCGCCGGAAGTCTATTTTGGGCGCTGCATAGGCAAACCGATTTAATTGATCAGCCGCGGCCGGAACCGATTACGGAATTAACCTTATCTGAATTTAGCGCACTGTTTCAACAAAAACATAACATCCAGCTGCACTGGTGGGTCAAACAGTCCGTTACCGCGCCTATTTCCTCGGAATTACTGACATTACCGCCCGAACCCGCCCTATTACAAGCCTTGCCCGGATACAAACTCTTTGTGGTTTACCCGCCGCAAGCCATGCGGCAACCGGACTTCAAGCCCAGCGAAATCTGGATAGCGCCGCCGGGTTTCCAGTTTCCCGCCGCTTCCGCCTCCAAACCTAACTGTTTCCCGCAAAACAAATTTGCGGATACGGAAAACACGCGCTTAAGCATTGATCAAATTGCGGCGGGAGGAAACGAGGCCGCGGAAGCATTTGCATCCGCGCTAAGGAATCCAGACGAAATCGCCCGTTATCGCGCTGTTATTGCCGCCTCTGAATCGCATATGCAAAATATCGGACCCATTCTCACCGAGCTGTTGCAGACAGACGCCTCGGAAATCGTAAGGTCCGCGGCCTTGGACGCCTTAAGCAAAGCGGCGGACGTCGACAAGCCGACTTTCATCGGATTAATTAACATGGCCTTGCAGGATGAGTCAACCAATGTTCGGAATCGGGCCATGGAATTTTCCACTCGCTTGCAATCAGAACCGTAAGCCCCTGCATCCTAAACTTAGGGGTATTACTCGCAGATTTTCATAGTTCGGCATGAGCTTATAAGAAAAAACGTGTAACCGTTTTTAAATAGCGCCACATCAACAGTGCATTGAGATTTTGGTTGACGGTGTTTTTCACATAAGGCAAATTTAAAAATGCTTGCGTACTCTTACTTAACAAATCTATTAAAATCAATTACAAATGTACTATAATGAAAGTATTAGCAGGCCAAACCTTAGCCGGCGGGGAAATTCGTGTTCAGTAAATTGAAATCAATCTCAAACATTTTATGTCATCTTTTTACAGTAATGGCGTTTACCGCGTTCGCGACAACGGCGGCGGCGGAAAACGAAAATACCTATTACGCCGACGCCAGCGCCAGCGGAGAAGAATGCACGCAAGCAGAACCTTGCCCCACCATAGGCCAAGCCCTCGCCAAGGTGCGCAATAAGACGGGCGGCGCCGTGTTTGTGGCGCCCGGCGAATACCGCGAACTGGTTCGCATAGGCAAACATGGCGGCGGCCCCGGCCAGTACCTGAACATCATCGGCATCAAGGACGCCAACGGCAACCGGCCTTTGATTACCCCGCCCGGCGGGCACTATGAGATCAGCAAAAAATCGGATTGGCTGGTTTGGTTGCTGGGAAGTTACATCAAGTTTTCCGGTTTCGAGGTAGCTTACAGTACCGCCAGTAAAGGCATTAATATGGGCGGCAGCCTGCAACACGACAATGTGGTGGAAGACAATAAGGTGCATCATATCGGCGGCTCCGGCATTTGGTGCGAGGGGAACGTAATCCACGCCGTGCCCACCATGGACACCAATTGTTTAATGAAAAACAACGAGGTCTATTTTACGGTCGGCTCTTATTGCCAATACAATACCGACGACGCAAATCCGGCCTGCATCGCCGAGTTGTTGCCGGATTCACAGCACACCACCGACGGTAAAACCGGGAAAGTGCCGGCCGACTGGTATCCTAAAGGCTACTGGGGGCCGTCCCTGACCTGCGGAAACACCCGGCATTGCCATGCGATAGGCAATAAGGTGCACGGCAATTTCGGCGAAGGCATCGCCATCACCGCGAATATCGAGGGCGAAATTTCCGGCAACATCATTTACGACAATAACCGGCCGCAATTATATATATCCAACACCACCTATAATAAAGTATTCTCCAATCTGGTTTATGTCAGCACGGAGCACCAATATTACCAATCCAAAAGATATTATGACGGCGAGCCGCCTTCCATCGGCCTGGCTGACGATTGGCTGTGCTTTTGCGGCTTGCCCAAGGCCGACGATGCGAATTGGCCGGATGCCCTGAGCGGCCCCGAAGGGCTCAACGGCCACGACAATCTGATTTACAACAATCTGGTGTACGGCGGCTATATCGCGCTCTACGATTGGTTTTCCATCAAGAACGTAGGCTTGAAAAATACACGAGTTTTCAACAATACCTTTGTCAACGCGCCGCTCAGCATAGCTGAATCCGGGGAAGTCAAGGATATTAAAATCAATCATTTCAACAGTGTTATCAGCAACAATATATTTATCAACGGCCCCAAAAAACCGCGCCTGGACAAACGGGTGGACGTGATTCAAGGCGTAAGCTTCAAAAATAATCTATGGCAAGAAACGCCTGAAGAATACGCTTTATACAAGGAATTAGCCGACAGCAATGACATAGTGGCAAACTCCGGCCTGGACATCAAACCGCCCGCGCCGGGAAGCTTAAGCGCGGAAAATTTCAAACTACCCGCCGATTCCCCGGCCAAAGGCAAGGGCCTACCGCAGCCGGAACTTAATTCGGATTTCCAAGGGACTAAAAGAAACACCGAACACCCGACCATCGGCGCTATTGAATAGTTCTAACATGCCATGCGCTCTTACAAGACTAAATGAGTTCATTTTTATAGATCCCGGTCCGCATTTAGAGCTATAATAAAATGGCTTTTAGGTAGTCAAGATAGCCCTAATCCGGCGGTGCGTGACTTATTCTTTTCCTATTATTATACTATAGCCAGGTAAACTAAAATGAAAACAAACAAAAAGTTAATTAAAATCCTATCAGCCTGCGCCGCCTTGTTCGCATTGAGCGGCAGTCAGGCATTCGCGCTATCGACTATCACCGGTCAAGTCGTAGGCGGCCATGCCGTTTTAATTAGCGGCTCGGCCAGCCCTACCACGATAAAATCCGTTTCAACCCTTTTCAAAATCACGTTTGATCTCACTTCATCGGGTTCTAACATCGAACTTTGCGTTGGAACCATGGCCCAATTCAATAACAAAACCTGCGGTACCCAACTTGTGGAAACTGGCACGCAGAATTTACCAAGTTTGGTGGTTATCGACCAAACCGTATTGTCAGGCAATGTACTCTACGTAATCAACAACACCTCCGGTACTACCGCCACTTACACCTTCACCATCGAATAAGGCCGGAAAAGCGCCCCAACCCGCTTGGCCTGCCACACCCCAACCGCCTTCGGCTCCCAAGGCCTCGGGTGGTTGGCTAACTTCAAAGATTGTCCCGGCCCGGGCTTAGTCACCTTATTCAACTTCCGACGCAACAAATCCATATAATGCTTGTCGTCCTCCGCCAAGGTTCCCGCCTGTTGCGTGCGCAATAATTGTTGCAAGGCTTTTTCGGCATATTCCCTAATTCATTTCGACGCTCCCGCCAGCCCCTCCCGAATAATACGTCCGCTTTGCCGCAAACCCCCGCAAATTGTCGTCAAACCGACACATCTCACAACTATTTACCTTAAATAACATACGCTTATTTTGGGCTTGAATTTTGCTTGTGCGTTATAAACCGCATCCATTTCATCCACTCAATGAAACTCAAGCTAGACTGGTCGCAATACGAAAACGCCGGCATGGGCGACGCCTACGCCGACATTCCAAAAATCGGCGGCGATTGGGCCAAGGCCATCGCCGTTTGCATTGGCAGCCAACAATGCCAACGGCCGCATAAAGGCGTCATGTGTCCTAGTTTCCGCGTCGACGGCAATCCGCTGCTGTCGCCCGGCGGTCGGGTCAAGCTACTGAAATCCGCCCTGAACCAACCCGGCGCAACCACTTTATACGACCCGGACATCCGCGCCGCCATGGACTTGTGCGTCAGCTGCAAGGGCTGCAAGCGCGAATGTGAAAACGAAGTGGATATGGCGGCCATCAAAGCTGAATATTTAGCCCAATATTACGCCACCCGCGGTTGGCCGTTGCGCGCCCGCTTGTTCGCCGCCTTGCCCCGATTATTGTCCCTCGCCCCCGCCGCCGCCTTGATTCGCCGGCGCAACCGCAATCCATGGCTAGCCCGTCTTGGCGAACGCTGGCTAGGCCTGAGCGCCGCCGTGTCGTGGCCGGAACCGCAAGCCGCCGCCTTTGCCGCCCCGCCGCAGGCCGAAGGCAATCAGGGCGTGGTATTGTTCGTCGACACCTTCAGCCGCCATTTTCAGCCGCGCGCGGTTGAGGCCGCGCTACGGCTATTAAGCGCCGCCGGCTACCGGATAACTATCGTCAACGGCGGCGCGGACGCGGGATTATGCTGCGGTCGCAGCCACTACGCCAACGGCCAAATCGAAACCGCCCGCCGCCTGGCCGGCGAGTTGATAACCGCTTTAACGCCGCACGCCCAGGCCGGAACGCCTATCGTCGGCTTAGAGCCCTCCTGCATACTCAGCCTACGCGACGAATACCTGAAATACGGCTTTGGCGACGCCGCCAAGCTCATCGCCGCCCGCGCCCAACTTTTAGAAGAATTCATCGCCCATGAGCAAAACGCCGGCCGCTGGCGGCTGCCCTTCGCGGTCGGCTCGCAACCCGACGCGCAACCGATACTGGTGCACGGGCATTGCTGGCAAAAAGCGGCCGGGGCCATGAAATCCATGCGCAAGGTACTGAAAAGCGTAACCGGTTTGGAATTTGAGTTTATCGAAAGTTCTTGCTGCGGCATGGCCGGCCAATTCGGTTTGGAAGCGGAACACCGTGAAACCAGCCGCCAAATGGCGGAACTCGCGCTTTATCCGGCTTTACGCCAACATCCGCGCGCCGCCGTGGTCGCCAACGGATTTTCTTGCCAGCAGCAAATCCTGAACGGCGGTTTCGCTCCGCCGCGCCATCTAGCCGAATTTCTCGCCGCCTTGATCAGCCCAACACCTTAAACCGCCATGAAACTGTTTATCGAACGCCAAGACTTGCTCGAACTAACCGCCGCTTTCCCGCATTTAGCGCCATTGGCCGAACAGCTGAAACTAGGTCATAAAGCCGAGGTCGCCTACCGCCAGCTTAGCGCCGAGGAATGGGCGTTTCTGGAGCGGCGCTACCGCGCCGGCGGCAAGCAACAGCAAACCGCGCTGCTAGAGAGCATGGCGGCCGCCCTGCATCCCGGCGCCCGGCGCTATCAAGCCGACGACCTGGAGGCCTTGCTGCCCGATTTGGCCAATTATTTCATTGATGACGCCATACGCGGCTGGCTGTTCCAAATCGACCACAAAGGCCGTAATCATGCCTTTTTAATTACCCGCCTGGATTACACCCCGCCCGGCGAGGAAGAAACCGGCCGCATCATTATCGAACTCAAAGCCAACAGCAAGGGCAAAATTCTGGTCGAACAACTGCTGATCCGCTGCAAGGATCTCAGCCATGTCAGCATTGCCGAAATCCTGTCCGCGCGCGGTTTTTTAAAAGAGACCCCGGCCATGATAGAAGCCTATGACGCCGTCGCCGCCCGCTATTTCGACTGGCGCGGCCGCTACGGCGAGCAATTTTCCGGCTGGGGGGTCGGCGTCTACGCCGAAGACCCTAGCGCCAACCAGCGCAATACGGACTGGAGCCGCAAACCGACGGTGATTCTGTCCTCGACCGGCGACGCCTGCCGCCTGGTCAACGACGAAAACATACTCAGCGACCGCGCACTAAGCCTGGAGGCCACCGGCGACATCCTAGCCAAGTACTTGCGCAAGGCCGGCAAAAGCCTGCGCTACGACAGCAAGACCGAAACCGCCCTAGAGGCCGTGCACGCCGGGCTGCGCAAGGAATTATTCACCGAATTGCCGCTGCACCCCTATATATTGATGTTCCATTTGGACTTGCACCACCATGTGTGGGTACACACCGAGGACTTAAAACCCTACGCATACAAACCGGCGTTAAAACAAAAACTGATACTGCCGCCTGAACAAACCGATTTAATCGATATTCTGACCGCGGAAATGGATGTATTGATGGACGACATCGTCGCCGGCAAATCCGGCGGCGCCACCGTGCTGTGCGCGGGTCCGGCCGGCGTCGGCAAGACCTTGACCGCGGAGGTGTACTCTGAAATCATCCAGCGCCCCTTGTACCGGGTGCATTCCGGCCAACTCGGCCTCAACGTGGGGGAAATGGAAAAAATCCTCAAGGAAACCCTGATCCGCGCCCAGCGCTGGGGGGCGGTTATGCTGATAGACGAAGCCGACGTCTACATCAAGCGCCGCAACGACAATCTGGCCGCCAACGCCGTGGTGGGCGTATTCCTGCGCGTATTGGAATATTTCAACGGCCTATTGTTCCTGACCACCAACCGGGTGGACGATATCGACGAAGCCATCATCTCCCGCTGCATCGCTCTGATTAAATTCTCCACCCCGAACAGCGACGACCGGCGCAAAATCTGGCGCGTGATGACTGAACAATTTCAACTCCCCTTGGCCGACGCCTTGATAGAAGAACTGACGGAAATATTCCCGCAAGCCACCGGCCGCGACATTAAAGGCTTATGCAAACTGGCCGCCAAATTTTCCCGCCAAAAGCAAATTCCGCCGGATATCACGGTATTCAAACACTGCGCGCTATTCCGCGGTCTGGATGCGCATACGCAAACCCATGGCTGACATACGCATAATCCCGCTGAATTTTTTATTAATAAATATTAATTAACAATAACTTATAATTGACAAAAATTTGCGACCCATGATACATTAATAAGTTGAACATCATGGAGAGACCAAATGAGTACTAACATTACGATCAGTTCCGGCCAAACCAGCAATAGCCTATATCTGGTAAGCGGCGATAGCGCCACCGTATTGAATGGCGGCGTCACCAAAAGCGATCTCCTGAACGGCGGTCAAATTCTGGTCTCGGCGGGCGGTTCCGCCTTGAATGTTCGTATTGACGCCGGCGAACTGATCGTATCCAACGGCGGTCTGGCATCCGGCGGCGAGTTGCTCGGCGGTCAACTCACCATGCTCAGCGGCGGCAATGCCGAAAACATCACCATATTGACGTCCGGCCTCATCACGGTTTCCAGCGGCGGAGAAATCCTGAACGCCAGTACCCCCAACAACAACCCGACAGGTCTGCAAATAGACGGCGGCGTCGAAGTAGTCAGCGGCGTCAAAAAGCATGCCGAGAGCGTAACCAATATCGTGCTCAACGGCGGCAATGTTCTTATTGATAAATACGCTCAAGCCAACGGCTCCACGGTCAACTCCGGCGGCGAGGTAAACGTCTACTCGGGCGGCATCGACAAACAAGACACCGTCAACAGCGGCGGGCTTAGCGTATTCAACGGCGGCGTCGTCAGTCAAGCCACTCTGAACAGCGGCGGCACGGAAACTATTTACGGCGGCGGGTTCGCCACCCACGACGCCGTCAGCAGCGGCGGGAGTGAAAGCGTGCAAAGCGGCGGACACGCCATTTACGCCACGGTCTACTCCGGCGGCTCCCTCAACATTAATGCGGGCGGGGAAGCGACTTCCAGCATCATCTCCGGCGGCCAAATCACGGTGAATTCCGGCGGCATGGCGCAAAACACGGTGATTAGCGGCGGCGTCGAGACGGTGCAAAGCGGCGGCCAGGACATTAACGGCACGCTAGTGAGCGGCGGCCAGTTGAACATCCAATCCGGCGGTTTTGAAATCGTCACCAAAAAACATCAAACTGAAAACATTACTCTGAACAACGGCGCTCAGGAAATCGTCTCCAGCGGCGGGATCGCCCTCTCCACCGTCATCAATAGCGGCGGCGATGAAATCATCTCCAAGGGCGGCAAGTCCGTAACCGCGGTGATCAATAATGGCGGCGTGGAAACCATAAGCAAAGGCGGGCAAGCCCTGCAAACCACGGTTAACGACGGAGGCCAGGAACAGGTTTTGAAAGGCGGGAAATCTGTCGGCGCGATTATCGACAATGGCGGGTTTGAAATCGTCTCTAAAGGCGGCAATGTTTCCGCCATTACCGTTAACAGCGGCGGAGAATTGCAGTTGCTTTCCAAAACCGCTATTGCCGGGGCTACGCTCAACAACGGCGCCAGCATGGATTTATTGTACACCACCGTCACCAGCGCTCTGGAAAACAACGTCAAGCATCACCAAGTGCTATTCATGTCCGCCGGAAAAACCGTGGAAACCATTACGCTTAGCGCCTACGAATCCGGTTTAAGCTTTACTGTTCAAAGCGACGGCCACACCGTTACGGTTACCCAAGCCGGCTCAACCGGCACGCCCGCCGCGGCGGAAATCGGTTTAATCGGCGTCAATACCCACCCAGCGCCGCTGGACGGCGCGTCCTGAAACCCAATGCGCGGGTAGCCGGCTCAACCCGGATAAGTGGAAACCAAACGGCGGTGCAAAAAAAAGCGTTTAATACCGGATTGTCTGACCGGTATTAAACGCCGTCTAAAACACGAACACACACACTAAGCTCAACAGGAGACTCAATTATTGTAATGCAATTGTAATGCCAATAATTTTGACACCAAAAATCAGGTCTTCAGCCTATACTCGGGCAATTGAGCTAAATTTTTCGCACTCATTTGGCGCAAACGCACCAATTCATCGCATTAATATATAAGAAGCCGCTCACAAAAAGACTCTGTTAAAGCCGTAGGCTGCCCATCATTATACTCAATAAAGACTTATGGTTAGCGGCTTCATTATTGCCGCCGCCATGCTTTGACCGACTTGCCAAACCCAACTAGCGCTTCAAATCGACGGTGATATAATTAACTATCCTCAAGCCAACTTAACCGCCGAGAATCGCCATGCTCAAACCCAAATTTGTATCCTGTATATTCTTGCTAACCGCCCTGACTGCTTCCGCCGCCGCCGTCGCCGCGGACCCTGTGGCCGGCAAAGCCCGCGCGGCCGTTTGCCAAGGTTGCCACGGCGCGGATGGCGTTAGCGCGCTCGCCAAAACGCCAAGCTTGGCTGGACAACCCGCCGCCTACTTGGAAGCCCAGCTGCAAAAATTCAAATCCGGCCTCCGCAAAAATCCTACCATGCAAGCCATGGTCTCTGAACTAAGCAACAGCGACATCGAGAATTTAGCCGCCTTCTTCGCCGCCCTGCCCGCTAAATCCGCCGGCGGCGATCCGCAACTGGCCTCGGCTGGCAAAGCCAAGACCGCCATGTGCGTGAGCTGCCACGGCGAAAATCTGGGCGGACACGGAGAACACCCCCGTTTAGCCGGTCAACGCGCCGATTACCTGGTCGAACAATTGCAGAAATTTAAGCAACGCGAGCGGCAAGGCGGCCCGATGAACGCCATTGCCCAGCTGCAAAGCGCGGATGATATTAACGCGCTAGCCGCCTATTTAGCCGGGTTAAACTAAACATCCCTCTCCGGGGGCGCATTTCCCGCTGCTTATTAAAGCTTAAGCGTGGCGGGAACTTCCCTCGCCCCGCGTGTTCCATTATAATAAAATTGCAATAATACCCGCGCCGCGGCAGTCCGCGGCTTACCCTCATCCACCGGTTTCGGCTTCCCCCGGCCCAGCCAATGGAGATTCAAGCCATGAAAAAATATTTCATCATCCTTACCTTGATCGCCGCCATCGGCATAGGTTTGTCGGGCCTGTTCAACCGCCCGCTGCCCAACGCTCCCGGAATCAACGAAATCAGTTATTCCGACTTCATTGAAGACATCCGCGGCAGAGCGGTGACGGAAGTAATCATCAATGGCAATGATATTGACGGACGGCGGCAAAACGGCACCCGCTTTACCACCTACAATCCGAACGATTCCAGACTCATAGACGAATTGCTGGAATACGGGGTCAAAATTAAGGTGGAAAAACCCGAATATCCCTCCACCGCCATGCAACTCCTAATTTCATGGGCTCCAACAGTGCTGTTGATCGGCGTGATTGTTTATTTCATGCGTAAACAGCAATCCATGATGGGCAACGGCCAGAATAGCTTCGGTAAAAGCCGGGCCAAGTTAATGGCCGAGGATCAGGTCAAGGTGCGCTTTACCGACGTGGCCGGCGTGGAGGAAGCTAAATCCGACGTGGTGGAGATGGTGGATTTTCTGCGCGACCCCGGCAAATATGAAGTTTTGGGCGGCAAAATACCGCGCGGCGTGCTGATGGTGGGCCCTCCCGGCACCGGTAAAACCTTGCTGGCGCGCGCCATCGCCGGTGAAGCGGGCGTGCCGTTCTTCTCCATCTCCGGCTCCGATTTCGTGGAAATGTTCGTCGGCGTCGGCGCTTCCAGGGTGCGGGATATGTTCGAGCAAGCCAAAAAACGCGCGCCGTGCATCATCTTCATTGACGAAATCGACGCCGTCGGCCGCCAACGCGGCGCCAGCGGCATGGGCGGCGGCAACGACGAACGCGAACAAACCCTAAACCAGTTGTTGGTGGAAATGGACGGTTTCAGCGGCAATGCCGGCATTATCGTCATTGCCGCCACCAACCGCGCCGACATTCTGGACAAAGCCCTGTTGCGCCCCGGCCGTTTCGACCGGCAAGTGCACGTTGGCTTGCCGGATTTGAAAGGCCGCGAGCAAATTTTGAAAGTGCACGCCGCCAAGGTGCCGTTGGCCGAGGATGTGAACATCGTCGACCTGGCGCGCGGCACGCCCGGATTTTCCGGCGCCGAGTTGGCCAACTTGATTAACGAAGGCGCTTTGTTCGCCGCTCGCAACAACAAGCGCCAAGTCAGCATGAACGACCTGGATAAAGCGCGCGACAAAATGCTGATGGGCGCGGAGCGGCGCACCATGGTCATGACGCGCGAGGAATTGTTGATGACCGCCTACCACGAAGCCGGCCACGCCATTGTCGGCCGCTTGGTTCCCGAACACGACCCGGTGTACAAAGTCAGCATCATGCCGCGCGGCGGCGCGCTGGGCATCACCATGTTCTTGCCCGAACGCGATCAGTACAGCGCCAGCAAGGATAAATTGGAAAGCCAAATCGCCAGTTTGTTCGGCGGCCGGGTGGCGGAAGAAATCATTTACGGTAAAAACAAAGTCACCACCGGCGCTTCCAACGACATACAACGCGCTACTCAATTGGCGCGCAATATGGTGACCAAATGGGGCTTGTCGGAGCGTTTGGGGCCGATGGATTACGGCGACAACGAAGGCAGTTACCTGGGGCCGCAAGCCAAACCGATGTCCGAACACCTGGCGGAAGTGATAGACGAAGAAATCCGTCACGTGATCGACAGCAATTACCAGCGGGCGGAGAGTCTATTGCGCGAGCATATGGACATCTTGCACAACATGGCGCACGCCTTATTGGATTGGGAGACCATAGACAAATTCCAAATCGACGCCTTGATGCGCGGCGAAGTGTTGCCGCCGCCGCCGGAGCCTGAATTATTGGAGACCGATGCGGATATAACGCCCGAGGCCGATGCTAGTGATTTGGCAGGGGCCGGGTTGCCCGCCGCCGGAGGTTTGGCGCTGGGCGGCTAGTATAAGTTATTAAAATTATTGGTTCCGGTTTTATTTCCTCCTCTATACGCCCTTCTAATGTAGTACTTGGGAGGGCTTTTTTTTGAGCTAAAACCGGCCGCTTGGCGTTTGTTGTTTATGCTGTGCCGAAGCTAAGTTCAGCGGGAGCGTTTTATGTCTAATTTTTATATGCCGCGCGGCGGCTGGCTGGCCATACGCGTGATTTCGTCGTTAAATCTGCAGGCGGCGATTGGGTTTTTGTTGTTTGGCGCGGTGCTGGCCCTGCGCGGCGAATCGCAATTTTTTGAATATGAGGATGATGTTTACGGTCCCATGATGGGCAATTTGCGTTTAATGCTGGTGTATTTGGGGGTGGCCGAAATAGCGGTGTACATTATGTGCCGGATGCGCGGAAAGTATCAGGTCATGTTATTGGTGGGCGGTTTTTTTATTATATTGATGGCGTCGATTGATTTCTACGGTTTTATTAATCAGGTTCCGGTGGACGATCATTATAAATTTTTGTTTTTGTATTTGGGTTTGTCGCATTTACTGTATGGGGGCGTTAAATTGCATTTGCGGAGGGTGGATTAATGTCTGACGCTAGCAAACGCATATTATTAACCGGCGGTAGCGGTTTTTTAGGTCGGCCGTTGGCCGAGGCATGGTTGCGGCGCGGCTATGGCGTGACTTTATTGAGTCGGCGGCCGGAGCAGACGGCGCTGATGTTCGGGGGCCAAGCGCATATTGTTGGTTCGGTGCGGGATTTGGCCGGCGCGCCGCCGTTCGACGCCGTGGTGAACTTGGCCGGCGCGCCGATATTCGGCGGTCTGTGGACCGAAAAACGCAAGCACTTGTTGCGCGCCAGCCGCATTGATCTGACCCGTGAGTTGGTGGATTTTTTCGCCGCCGCGCCGGTGAAGCCTTCGGTTTGGCTGAACGGGTCGGCTGTGGGCGTATACGGTGGTCAGGGCGAGGCTTGGCTGGAAGAAGGCAGCGCGGTCGGGACGGGTTTTTCCAGCCGCTTATGCTTGGATTGGGAGAAGGTTGCGCTGGGCGCGCAAGACTGGGGCGCGAGAGTGTGTTTACTGCGCACCGGAGTGGTGTTGGATAATGGCGGCGGCATGTTGGGGCGTTTATTGCCGGTTTACCGTTTGGGGTTGGGCGGGCGCTTGGGCGATGGCCGGCAATACCTCGCTTGGATTCACCGGCAAGATTGGTTGGCGGCGGCGGATTTATTATTGCATGCGGCGACTTTCAGCGGACCGGTGAATTTAACCGCGCCGCATCCGGTCTCTAACGCGGAGTTCAATCGGGAATTAGCTTTGGCGCTGCGGCGTCCGGCGTTTTGTCATGCGCCGGCGCCGGTGTTGAAAGCGATGCTGGGAGAAATGGCGGAATTATTGTTGGATAGCCAGCGAGTTAGCCCCAGGCGCTTGCTGGATTTTGGCTTTGAGTTTAACTATCCGCGCTTGGGTGCGGCGTTAGGCCGGATTTTAGGCGCGCCCGGCGCATGAAAGCTTATCGCACGGCGGCGTTTATTTTTCGGCGCGATTTACGCTTGGCCGACAACACAGCCTTGAACGCGGCCCTGGCGGAGGCGGAGCGGGTGGCGGCGGTGTTTATATTTGATGATCGGCAAATCGAGCCGCATGCCTACCAAAGCCGGCCCGGCTTGCGCTTTATGTTTGAATCCTTGCAAGATTTGCGCGAGCAGTTGGCGGCTAGGGATGGCCGTTTGTTTGCGTTCCGCGGCGAACCTGAGCGGGCGCTGCATGCATTGCATGCGGGCCTGGGCGTGGAGGCCGTGTACGTCAATCGGGACTATACGCCGTTCAGCCGTGAGCGGGACTCGCGTTTGGCGGCCGTGTGCCGGGATTTGGGCGTGGCATGGCATGCCCAGGCCGACGTGTTGCTGACGGAGCCGGAGCAGGTGTTGAACGATCACGGCCAGCCGTATCAGGTGTTCACGCCGTTTCACCGCCGGGCGCGGCAATTTGCGCCGCCAGCGCCGCGCGGTTTAAGCCCAGGGTCTTTCGTGACGGAGTATCTCACTTATCAAGAGCCTGCTTGGCCGGATTCCACTTGGGACGGGGCGACGTTTAGGGGCGGGCGGGGGGCGGCGCTGAGGTGTTTGGACGCCTTGGAACATTGCCGCGATTACGCGGCGGAACGGGATTTTCCGGCTTTGGCCGCCACCAGCGGTTTGTCGGCGTATTTGAAGTTCGGTTGTTGTTCTATCCGTGAGGCTTATGCGGCGGTGGAAAACAGATTCGGCCCTGAGCATCCTTTGTTGCGGCAGTTTTATTGGCGGGATTTTTTTTGCCATATCGGTTTTCATTATCCTAGAGTGTTTGGGCAGGCGTTTCAGGCGCGCTTTCAACAGGTGGCATGGCGGCGGGACGAGGCCGGGTTTTGGGCTTGGGCCGAGGGGCGCACCGGTTTTCCTATCGTGGATGCGGCGATGCGGGAGTTGAATGAGACCGGGCAGATGCATAATCGCTTGCGCATGGTGACTGCGTCGTTTTTGACCAAGGATTTGCATATTGATTGGCGCTGGGGCGAGCGTTATTTTGCGCAGCGTTTGGTCGATTATGACCCGTGCCTGAATAACGGCAATTGGCAATGGGCGGCTTCCACCGGTTGCGATGCGCAGCCGTATTTCAGGGTGTTTAATCCGTGGTTGCAGCAGCGAAAGTTTGATCCGGATTGTGTTTACATTAAGCGCTGGTTGCCGGAAGCGCGGAAGTATACGGTTGAGGATTTGCACGATTGGCCGCGGCGTTGTAAGCCTGGGGCTTATCCGCCGCCCATGCTGGATCATGCTGAGCGAAGCCGGCTGATTAAGGATTTGTTTGCTGCGGCGGCGCGGAGTTAAAACCGGGTCTGTCGCGCAAACGCAAGTAAAAGTTGTTGCTTCCATGCCGGCCGCCAAGGCCTCGGGTGCTTGGTTTGCTTTAAACTTTGTCTGCTAAATCTGGTAGCCAAAACATGTTTATTGGGATGGGCGTTCGCGTTGGTAGGCGTCGTAGCTTTGTTGTTGGCCGCAGTCGTTACGCATGTATTGCAGGCATTGTTGTTGTTTGGCGTTTTGCACCGTGGCGTAGCCGAGTTGTTTGATGTCTTGGGTGGTGCAGCCTAGGGTGGCGTTTAGTAAGAGTAGCCATGGCATGGGGGTTCGCATCTGTCGTCTCCGTTCATCAGTTAGGGTAGTTTAAGCTGGTATGATTGCGGAATGGTTAATGGAATGAAAAGGCGGGAATCGTGGCCGATACTCTGACTCCGGCGGAAAGAAGCGAGCGCATGTCAAGAATACATGGCAAGGGTTCGGTTCCGGAAATTAAATTACGGCATTTGGTGCATGGCATGGGGTTTCGCTATCGTTTGCATCGCGGCGATTTGCCGGGTAAACCGGATTTGGTGTTTCCGGGGCGGCGCGCCGTGATATTCATGCATGGGTGTTTTTGGCATCGCCATGACGGTTGTAAATTGGCGAGATTGCCTAAATCCAAACTGGATTTTTGGGAAACCAAGCTGGAAGCGAACAAGCGGCGAGACACTATTCATCAACAACAACTACAAGCGCTTGGCTGGCGGGTTCTGGTAATATGGGAATGTGAAATGGCCCGCTTGGATGAAGTGGCGGCTAGGGTGCGGAGTTTTTTGCTGGAACAGGAGGATGCTTTAACATGAAATCCGTTGAATTATTCGCGGGCGCGGGCGGGCTTGCCCTTGGCGTCTCGTTGGTTGGTTTTGAATCCCTGGCCGTGGTGGAGTGGGATAAATGGGCTTGCGATACCATTAGGCAAAACCAAAGGCGCGGCTACCCCTTGGTGCAAAATTGGCCTGTGTGGGAAGGCGACGTGCGGAGTTTTGATTGGGGGGCAATTCCGCAAGACATTGATTTGTTGGCCGGTGGGCCGCCGTGCCAGCCTTTTTCGATGGGAGGCAAGCATCGCGCGCACTGTGACGAACGGGACATGTTTCCCGCCACGGTGGAGATTGTGCGCCGGTTGCGGCCTAGGGCCTTTATTATCGAAAACGTCAAGGGCTTGACTCGTCCTAGTTTCGCGAATTATTTTCAATACATATTGTTGCGCTTGGAGTTTCCGGAAGTTACCCGGCGCGGGCATGAGGATTGGCAAGATCATTTGCGGCGATTGCAGGAAGAAAAATCCTCTGGTGTTTTGCATGCTAGTGGGTTGACCTATAATGTGATTCCCACTTTGGTTAATGCCGCCGATC
Source organism: uncultured Pseudomonadota bacterium (assembly GCA_903928965.1). Lineage (GTDB taxonomy): Bacteria > Pseudomonadota > Gammaproteobacteria > Methylococcales > Methylomonadaceae > Methylomonas. The sequence continues at coordinate 36,507 of CAIYSZ010000016.1, read as the reverse complement.
ATGGCGTGCCGCAAAAACGCGAGCGGATTTTCATGGTTGGTTTTCGCTCGGATTTGAATATTGAATGGTCGTTTCCCCGCTCGTCTCATTCATATGACGCATTGTTGTATTCGCAATGGATCAGCGGGGAATATTGGGAAAGACATGGCATACCCGTGTCCCGGCGTCCGGTTTTGCCGGAAAATTTAAAAAATCGCGTAAGGGATTTGGGCATGCAAATATTTCCAATCGAAAAAAAACCCTGGCGCTCGGTGCGGGACGCATTGGTGGATGTTCCCGATCCGCGTCGCGGAGTGACGCCGGAGTTTTTCAATCACAATTTTCAAGACGGCGCGCGCGCGTATAAGGGTCATACCGGCAGTACCTTGGATTTGCCGGCGAAAACCCTAAAAGCAGGCGGCCACGGCGTGCCAGGCGGTGAAAACATGATGGTGTTGGATGCTGGCGAGCTAAGATATTTTAGCGTGCGTGAAGCGGCCAGATTGCAAACCTTTCCAGATGGTTATGTGTTTCACGGCGCATGGAGCGAAACCATGCGGCAGTTGGGTAACGCGGTGCCTGTGGCCTTGGCGCGCAAGGTGGCGGCGTCGGTGGCGGAAAGTTTGATCCAGGCGGAAATGAGCAAGCTTGAGCGAGCCAAGGGTTGGCAAGTCGCGTGAAGCATAAAATTATCCCTTTTAATCCGTTGGATAAAAAACATTTGGGCGAAAGCGTGGGCTTGGCCATGTTACGGCAAGAAGCGGTTCCATTGAACGGTCTTGAGGCATTTGATGGGGCCGGAATTTACGCTATTTACTATATCGGAGATTTTTCCGCTTACGAAGCATTGGCTATCCATAATCAAGAAGGTAAATTCAACGCACCGATTTATGTTGGCAAGGCCGTTCCGAAGGGGGCGAGAAAAGGCGGAGATATGGACGGGCCGCCGGGCAAGGTTTTATTCAACAGATTGAAACAGCACGCGAAAAGTATTGAGGAAGCCGAAAATCTTGATATTCGCGATTTTTATTGTCGGTATTTGCTTGTTGACGATATTTGGATTCCGCTAGGGGAGTCATTGCTGATCGCCAAGTTCGATCCGATTTGGAACAAGCTGATTGACGGTTTTGGCAATCATGATCCGGGTAGCGGGCGGCATGCCGGACTCAGGCCAAGATGGGATGTTCTGCATCCCGGGCGGCCTTGGGCTGGGCGGTGTCAGCCTAGGGATGAGTCAGCGGGGCAGATTATTCGGGAGGCTCGGGATTATTTGTCGTGTATGGGTATCAAGTAGTATTGGGCTTTGGTTTTTATTTGTTAATCAGATAGGGAAAGGTCGCCAAACAAAAAAGCCGCTGAAAAGCGGCTTTTTTGTTTGGCGCGGTAAAACGATTAACGTTTTGAGTATTGCGGACGTTTTCTCGCTTTGTGCAAGCCGATTTTTTTACGTTCGACTTCGCGGGCGTCGCGGGTGACGTAGCCGGCTTTGCGCAGGGGTGAGCGCAGGGCTTCGTCGTATTCCATCAGGGCGCGGGTCAGGCCGTGGCGGATGGCGCCGGCTTGGCCGGAGGGGCCGCCGCCGCGGACGATGATGTTGATGTCGAAATCGGTGGTTTTGCCGAGCAATTCCAGTGGTTGCCGGGCGATCATTTCGTCGGTTTTGCGGCCGAAGTATTGTTCCACAGGTAATTTGTTGATGACGAATTTACCTGAGCCGGCGGTGGCGTAGACGCGCGCGACGGAGGATTTGCGACGGCCTGTTCCGTAGTATTGAGCTGCCATATAAGGGTTACCTGCTTAAAAATCCAAAACTTTGGGTTGTTGCGACTGGTGGTTGTGCGCCGGTCCGCGGTATACTTTTAATTTCTTGAACATGGCGCGGCCCAACGGATTTTTAGGCAGCATGCCTTGCACGGCGGTGGTGATGATCCGGTCCGGGAAGGTTTGTCTCAGTTTGCCCAAGGCGACCGCTTTCATGTTGCCGATGTAACCGGTGTGGTGGTAATAGATTTTGTCTTTTTCCTTATTACCGGTAACATTGATTTTTTCCGCGTTGATGACGATGATGTAGTCGCCGGTGTCAACATGCGGGGTGTATTCGGGTTTGTGTTTGCCACGCAGACGTCGTGCAATTTCAGTAGCAAGGCGACCTAGCGTCTTTCCTTCTGCATCAATCACGTACCAATCGCGCTTAACTTCCGCTGGTTTTGCACTAAATGTTTTCATTTTTGCTTCTAATTCTTTTAGGGCTAGAAAAAAGCGGAATTTTACTTAAATTCCCGCTTGACTTCAAGCAATATATTCGCTTGACGCAGAGATTGAAGCGTCTGGCGTGGATTCGCTTCGCCAATCTCGGCGAAAACCTACACTTTGTACGATAGGTTGGCCAAGCATTATAACCTATAACTTTATTTTTAGCGAGTGCAACTTGCGGTAGAGATGGGTGCGTTCCATGCCGATGGCGGCGGCCAGTTTGGCGACGCTGCCGCCGGTTTTTTCAAAGTGGTATTCGAGGTAGGATTTTTCAAAGTGGTCGCGGGCTTCTTTCAGCGGCAGGTTGAAGAATTCCGGCACGTTGAGGCCGAGCTTGGGCTGTTCGGCGATGGAGCCGAGGGCGGTTTTGACTTCGTCGAGTTCGACGTCGCCGCCGGCCCCCAGGATCATGACCCGTTGCACTAGGTTGCGGAGTTCGCGTACGTTGCCGGGCCAGTTGTAGTTGCGCAAATAATTTTGCGCGGCCATGGAGAAGCGGCGGAACGGGAGTTTTTCGTGGGCGACGAAGTGGTCCACGTAGTAGTTGAGCAGGCTGGGTACGTCTTCGCCGTGGTTGCGTAGCGGTTCGATTTCCAGCGAGACGACGTTCAGCAGGTAGTAGAGGTCTTGGCGGAAGCGGCCGCTGTTGACTTCTTCGTCCAGGGCCATGCGGGTGGAAGCGACTACCCGCACGTCGACGCGGACGGTTTGGCTGCCGCCGACGCGCAAAAAGGCGCTGGATTCGAGCGCGCTGAGCAGGCGGTTTTGAGTTTCCGGGTCCATGCCGCCGATTTCGCCCAGAAACAGGGTACCGCGGTGGGCTTGTTCCAGCAGGCCGCGATAGATGCGGCCGTTGTCTTCGCGGCCAAAGAATTCGACCGCCGAGTTTTCCGGGGAGATGCTGCCGACGGAGACGTCGACGAACGGGCCGTCGCGGCGCGGGCTTTGGTTGTGCAGATAGCGGGCGAACAATTCCTTGCCGGAGCCGGCCTCGCCGACGAATAGCACTCTGGCGTCGTGTTGCGCCAGGCGTTTGACTTTGTCCTTGGCGCGTTCGAGTACCGCGCTTTTGCCGATCGGCTCCACGTTTATCATCAGTTGCTGCTTGAGGCCGGCGTTTTCGCGTTGCAGCAAGCTGGTTTGCAGGGCGCGTTCAACGATCAGCAGCAGTTTGGCTAGGGATAGCGGTTTTTCCAGGAAGTCGTAAGCGCCGAGGCGGGTGGCTTCCACCGCCGATTCCACCGAGGCGTGGCCGGACATCATGATGACGGGGCAGAGGGCGTCGCCTTCGGCTACCCATTCCCGCAGCAGGGTGACGCCGTCGCTGTCGGGCATCCAGATGTCGAGCAGGATCAGGTTGGGCATGCGCTGGTTTTTCAGCTGGCGCGCTTCGGCGGCGTTTTCCGCCATGGCGACTTCGTAGCCTTCGTCTTGCAGGATTTCCGAAACTAGTTGGCGGATGTCATGTTCGTCGTCGACGACCAATATATAAGGCGCTTGATTGTTCATAGATTGTTTCCGTAGGCGTGGACCGGCAGTTGGATCACGAAGCCGGCGCCGGTATTATAAGTCTGATCCACCCAGATCGCGCCGCCGTGTTCCTCGATAATTTTCTTGACGATGGCGAGCCCGAGTCCTGTCCCTTTGGTTTTGCTGGTGACGTAGGGTTCAAACATGGTTTCTATTTGCTCGGGCTGGATGCCGGCTCCGTTGTCGTAAACGCCAAGTTCGACATAATCGACTTCGTTGCGGCTGGCTTTGCCGATTTTGAATTGAATACGGCAAATGTCCGGCGCGGCGGCTTCCTGGGCGTTTTTGATGAGGTTGTGCAGCACTTGGCGCAGGCTGACCGGGTCTACTTCGACGATGACGCGCTCGACCGGCGCGGAGGTTTGAAATTTGACTTCGCTTGGGCTGTATAACGCGGCTACTTCGAGAATCAGTTCCAGCAGGTTGATGCGCTCGACTTGTTGTTTGGAGGGGCGGGCGTATTCGGAGAAGTCATCCACCATGCGTTTCAGGGCTTCCACTTGTTGCACGATGGTGCGGGCGCCGCGGGATAGAAATTCGGCGGAGCTGTCGGAGAGTTCCTTGGACAATTTGTGTTGCAGGCGTTCGGCCGAAAGCTGGATGGGGGTGAGCGGGTTTTTGATTTCGTGCGCCAGCCGCCGCGCCACTTCGCCCCAGGCGGCGTTTTTTTGCGCCTGGATGAGATCGGTGACGTCGTCGAACACTACGACCGCGCCGGCGCGGTCGCCGTGTTGGGTATAGAGAGGGGCGCCGCGGCACAGGAGTTCTTGCCGGCCCTTGGGGCCAAGAAATACTACGCGTTGCTCCCAAATGTCGTCGGTCTGCTCTAGGTGATTTTGTAGACTGTGCAGCAGGTCGGTTAGGTCCGGGTGTTGCGCCGCCAGTTCGGGCAGGGTGCGGCTGATAAAGCGGCTGACCGGTATGTGCAGGATGCGGTAGGCGGCTTGGTTGGCGGTGCGGATGCGAAAACGCGGGTCGAAGCTGATGACGCCGGCGGTCAGATTGGCGAGTATGGTTTCTAGATAGGCGCGCTGGTTTTCCACTTCCAGACCGGCGCTACGGATTTCGTCGCGCGAGCGGCCGATTTGGCGGGTCATTTCGTTGAAGGATTCCACCAAAAAGCCGAGGTCGTCTTGACTCATGACCGGCAGTTGTTGTTGGTAGTCGCCTCGGGCCACGGCCTGGGTGCCTTTGACCAGTTCCTTGACCGGGGCGACCATGTTGCGGATGCTGATGAAGGCGACCCAGATCGCCGCTAAGAGGCTTAGCAGCAGCACCAGCAGCAGGCTTAGTGAGAAACTGGTTTTGAGCGAGTTGCGCAAAAACGTCATTTCCTGGTAGCGGATGAAGGCGAATTCTATGGAGTCGGCTAAGTCGGTGACGCGCACCGGCACCGGATACAGCGCTTGCAGATAGCGGCTGTGGTCGCGTTCCAGCGGTACGATGACGCGGGCTTGCATTTCTTCGTTGTCGGTCGGATCGTAGGCGAAATATTCCTTGTTTTGCCTGAGCAGCAGCCAGATTTGGTCGTCGGGGAGGTCGGGCAGGATTTCGTTAGGGTTGACGCTGGCGGCGGCGATGACGCGGCCTTGGTTGGAGAATACCGCGATTTCAATGGCGTCTGATTCGGCGCGCAGGCTGGAGATTTCCATGGCGACGGCGGCGTCGGTTTGGTTTTGCAGTTGTTGCGCCAGTTGCCGGGTTTGTTTGATGTGCCAGTTCATGCGCTGCGCCAGCGAGGATTGGCTGAGTTCCAGGGCGTCGTCCATGGCGCGGTCGATTTCGACGTTGAACCAGCTGTCTATGCCGCGGTGCAGGAATTGCAAGGAAAAGTAGAATACGATGGCGGCCGGCGCCAGGGATAGCAGTACGAACAGGGATACCATGCGGGTGGTGAGCCTGGAGCCGGCTTCTTTTTTTTTCAGTTCCCGCACCAGGGAATAGGTGTTGACGATGACCAGGCCGAGCAGGATGATGGAGCCCAGGGTGTTGATGACCAGCAGCCAGGAGTAGATTTCGCCGAGGCGCGAGGATTCTTGGGTGGCGCTGCTCATCAGTTGCAGCGACAGCAGTACGAAGCTGAACAGGATGATGATGGAGAGGCTGCCGGGCAGTTTTATTTTGAAATTGTCCATAGGAACCAGTCGCTGGAAAGAAACCATTGCGGATTGAGATAGGTTTCCGGACGTAAGGGGGCCGGCAGCATGTCGCGGTCGAATTCCAGCCGCAGCGCCAGCCGGTATTCCTCGTCGCCGCCGTCTTCGGGGCGGCAAGGCTGGCCGCCGTCAAGCAGCAGTTGCAGGCGGCTCATGTCGTTGAGGGCGGCGTTTAGAGTTTGGAACATGGTTTGCCGCAAGTTGGGGCTTTTCAACTCGTATTGATTCAATAATGCGTTGTATTGCAGCAAGTAGGCGGCGTGTTGTTCGCGGATGGCGCGCTTGAACAGCCAGCCGCTTTTGTCTATGCGTATAATTAGGTTCCAGGCCAGGGGTACGCCTTTGCGCAGGGCTGTTTTACTTTCAGGGCTTAGGTTGTAATCGATTTCGGCGTTCAGCCGGCAGCCGGCTGGGTCCGGCGTCAGCCGCGCGGCGATGATTTGGGAGGCGTAGGGGTCGGCTTGGCAGGCGGCGCAGGCGGCGGCGAGCAGCAGGTTTAACGCCGCGCGGCGCGGGCTAGGCGGATTTGCCGATTTTGGCATAGTAAAATCCGTCCATATTTTCCCAGCCGGTGAGAATTTGCCGCCCGTGCGGCCGCGCTTGGCCCCAGTCGGCCGTTAGCGTTATTTCCGCGGCGTCGGCGTGGCGGTGCAGGAAGGCGGCGATTTGAGCTTCATTTTCTTGGCGCAATACGCTGCAGGTGGCGTAGAGCAAGACGCCGCCGGGGGCGAGTAGCGGCCAGAGGGCGTCGAGTATTTTGGCTTGCAATTCGGCCAATGCGTCTAGGTCCTCAGGGCGGCGCAGTAGTTTGATGTCTGGATGGCGGCGGATGACGCCGAGGCCGGAGCAGGGGGCGTCGATCAGGATGCGCTCGAAGGCGCGGCCTTGCGCCCAGGTTGCGGGTTGGCTGGCGTCGGCGGCCAGGAGTTCTGCTGTCAGGCGCAGGCGTTTCAGCGTGTCTTGCACCCGTTGCAGGCGAGCCGGGTCTACGTCTAGCGCTAGCACCTTTAAGTCGGGTTGCCGCTCCAGGATCGCGGCGGTTTTGCCGCCGGGAGCGGCGCAGGCGTCGAGCACGCGCTGGCCGGGCCGTGGGTCGAGCAAGGCGGCGGCCAGTTGCGCCGCGCCGTCTTGCACCGAGACCGCGCCGGCGGCGAAGCCGGGCAATTGTTCGACGTTGACGGCTTGCTCCAGGGTAATACCGTATTCATGCACCGGATCGCCGGACAGGCCTTGGTCTTCCAATAGGGCCAGGTAGGCGTCGCGGCTTTGTGCGCGCGGATTGACGCGCAGAGTCATGGGCGCGGGTTGGTCGTTGGCCGCCAGAAGTTGGAGGTAGTGTTCCGGCCAGTCGGCGGCTAGGCGCGTTATTAGCCAGGCCGGGTGGTTGTGGCGGGCTTCTTGGTCGGTTTGCGCGGCGCTATCGAGGGCGGCGGCGTCGCGTTGGTAATTGCGCAATACCGCGTTGATAAGGGATTTGGCCCAGGGTTTGCGCGCGGCGGCGGCCACGGTTTCGGAAACGGCGGCGTGCGGTTTGACGCGCATGGCTTGCAGTTGATGAATGCCGCACAGAATGAGGGCTTGTATGTCTTGGTCCTTGGTCTTGAGCGGTTTACCGAGCAGGCGGCCGGCGATGAAGTTGAGCCGGTAATAATGCCGGATGACGCCGTAACAGAGGGCTTGAGCGAAGGCGCGGTCTTGCGGGGTTGGTAGCGCGGCGAGTGGGTGTTCAAGCGCGGCGGTCAGCGATTGGCCGCGCAACACTTGGCTGATGGCCGCCGCCGCCGCATTGCGCGGGTTCATGCGCCGAACCTGAGGTCGGCCGCCGGATGGGCATTGAGAAAGTCCTTGCCGCCGATGCGTTTGCCGCCGGGGAGTTGCACTTCGAGCAGGCGTAAAATGCCTTGTCCGGTGTTGACGTCAAGGTCGCGTTCTCCATTGTCTAGGCTGCCGGGCGGGCCGGCGGCGGCGCGGTTCAACGCCATTGCGCGCCAGATGCGTAGCGCCTGACCGTTGCATTGGGTTTGCGCCACCGGCCAACCGGCGAGGCCGCGCACAATGCGGCTGAGTTCTTCGGCGCTCTTGCTCCAGTCGAGTTCCGCCTCTGCTTTGTCGAGTTTGTGCGCGTAGGTGACCCAATCGGGATTTTGCGGTTCGGGTTTTAGTTGGCCGGCTTCCAGTTGCGCCAGTGTGTGCAATAAAGCATGAGCGCCGAGTTGGGACAACCGGTCGTGTAGATTGGCGGCGTCGGTGTCGGCGTCTATCGGCAGCGCGGTTTTGTAGAGCATGTCGCCGGCGTCCAGTTTTTTGATCATTTGCATGATGGTGACGCCGGTTTCGGCGTCGCCGGCCATGATGGCGCGCTGGATGGGGGCCGCGCCGCGCCAGCGCGGCAGCAGCGAGGCGTGGATGTTGATGCAGCCGTGGCGCGGTATATCCAACACGGATTGCGGCAGCAGCACGCCATAGGCGATGACGATCATGAGGTCGGGTTTTAGCGCGGCTAGTTGCGCCTTGTCCGCCGCTAGTTTGAAGTTTTCCGGTTGCAGGACCGGCAGGCCGGCGGCGAGGGCCAGTTGCTTGACCGGGCTGGCGGTAAGCTTGCGGCCGCGGCCGGCCGGGCGGTCCGGTTGGGTGTAGACCGCGCCTACGGGAAAGCCCGCGTCGAGCAGGGCTTGCAGCGAGGGGACGGCGAATTCCGGGGTGCCGGCGAAGATGATGTTCATGCGGGTTGCGGGCGTCCTTGTGTTTTGTGCTGTTTTTCCAGTTTGTGTTTGATGCGGTTGCGCTTAAGAGGGGTTAGGTAGTCGACGAATAATTTGCCCAGCAGGTGATCCATTTCGTGCTGGATGCATACCGCCAGTAGTTCGCTCGCTTCCAATTCAAATTCATCGCCTTGCGGGTTTAGGGCTTTGACCGTGATGCGGTTGGCGCGGGTGACTTTTTCATAAAAGCCGGGTACGGAGAGGCAGCCTTCCTCGCCGACTTCCTCGCCGTCTTTGGCTACGATGCGCGGATTAATGAAACATAGCGGCTGGTTTTTTTCCTCGCTAAGGTCCATGACGATGACGCGTTTGTGTACGTTAACTTGGGTCGCGGCTAGGCCTATGCCTTTGGCGGCGTACATGGTTTCCAACATATCGGCGATCAGTTGGCGGATGGCGTCGTCGACGGTTGCGACTTCTTCCGCCACGGTGCGCAGGCGTTTGTCGGGGAATTCAAGTATGGTAAGCAGGCTCACCCAATGCTCCACTGGCTAACATTTTCGGGTTGGTTATTTTAGCTGAAATTGTGAAAGCTTGCAGGGTGGCGTTGAGGGATGGATTTTGGCTATGCCAATCAAGACGATTTGCCATATGTCGGGCACTAGACCCCCGCTTTTCGGCGGGTATGGCCGATGTTTTGGGTTCGACCGCCGCATGCTTCCAAACGTTCTTGATATTCAGTTCGGGCTTGCGTTGCCGGGTTTGCCACAAATCCTATTTCTTTTGCATGTCCAGCCGGACTTCGGCGCTAGGGCCGCTTATCCAAGCTTCAAGGCGTAAGGCCATGTCAGCGGTGATGGCGGCGCTATTTTGATTTGGCCAAATAATTGCGGTAAGGCATTCATTGCATTTCCGTGATAAATGCGGGACGGGAAGAATTTGTGATGTTTGCGGGTCAAAATAGCTTCCGCACCGCGCGGTTACGGAGGCGGTGAGTTTTGACTTAACTTAAAATAAAGGACATTTTTATGCATAACCAACTTAAATGGACGGCTTTTGGCCTTTCTTTGTTTATTTTGCCGCCAGCCGGTTTCGCCGAGGTGTGGCATGATACCGTTTACACGCTGACAAATGACGCCGGCGCGAACGAGGTGTTGGCTTTTAAGGTTAACCACACGGGTGAAATCGGGGATTCGGTCAGTTTCGCCACCGGCGGCACGGGAACCGGACAAGGTTTGGGGAATCAGGGCGCTTTGGCGTTGTCTCCGAACGGGCGTTTTTTGTTTGCGGTCAACGCCGGCAGTAACGACTTGTCTGTGTTTCGGTTGGCGGGCGACAAGCTTAAGTTGTCGGACCGCCAACCGGACGCCGGGGTGACGCCGGTGAGCGTGGCGGCGGGCCACGATTGGGTTTATGTGGTCAATTCCGGGGACGATTCAATTTTCGGTTATCAGTTTAACGAGGTTAGCGGTAAGTTGACGCCGATTGCTAATTCTTACCGTAAGTTGAGCAGCGGCAGCGGCGCGGCGGAAATCCGTTTCAATAGGGATGAGGATGTTTTGGTGGTTACGGAAAAAGCGGTGAATAAAATTACCTCTTTTACCCTGGATGCGAATGGCTTGCCGCTGAGCAGCCATGTCATCAACTCGGCCGGTGTTACGCCGTACGGGTTTGCTTTTGGCAATCATAACCAATTTTTTGTGGCCGAGGCGGACGGCGGCGCGGCTAATGCGGCCACGGTGTCTGCGTATCAATTATTGGCTGACGGTTCGATTGATGTGGTTGACGGGGCGTTGGCCACCGGGAAAACCGCCGCTTGCTGGCTGGCGACCACGCCGAACGGTAAATGGGCGTTTACCGCGGATACGCCGGCTAATACTATTTCGTCGTTCGCTATTGACGGCGCGGGTAATTTAAAGCTGGTTCAATCCAGCGCGGCGCTGGAAAACCATCCAACGGATTTGGCGGTGGGCGTGAGTGAGTCTGAGTTGTACGTGTTGAGCGGCGGAGATCATACTATTGCGGTTTATGGCATTAATTACGCCGGCGCGTTGACTAAGAAGTTTAGCGTGAGCGGTTTACCGGCTGGAACGACCGGATTGGTGGCGCGTTAAAGCATGGCTAGGCGCGCGTTAGAGACGCGCGGCCTGGGTGATTAACCTGGGTGATTAAATTGATAAAAAAACCCGCGCGCCGGATGCGGCGCGCGGGTTTTTTTGCGCTAGTTTTATGGCTAGGGCTTTAACGTTTTTGGTTTAACGTTTTGCTTGGGCCAGTTCGGCGCGCATTTCGGCGATGACTTGTTTGTAGTCGGGTTTGCCGAAGATGGCTGAGCCGGCGACGAAGGTGTCGGCGCCTGCTTCTTTAATTTCGCGGATGTTTTCAGTTTTAACGCCGCCGTCGATTTCCAGGCGGATGTCAAAGCCGCTGGCGTCGATGCGTTCGCGCACTTGACGCAGTTTGTCCAGCGCGGAGGGAATGAAGGATTGGCCGCCGAAGCCGGGGTTGACCGACATGAGTAGAATCATGTCCAGTTTGTCCATCACGTAGTCCAGGTAGTGCAGCGGGGTGCCGGGGTTGAACACCAGGCCGGCCTTGACCCCTAGGGATTTGATCAGTTGCAGGGTGCGGTCGATGTGCACGGAGGCTTCCGGGTGGAAAGTGATGTAGGAGGCGCCGGCTTTGGCGAAGTCGGGGATGATGCGGTCCACCGGTTCGATCATTAAATGCACGTCTATGGGGGCGGTGACGCCATGTTTACGCAGGGCTTCGCATACCAGTGGGCCGATGGTCAAGTTGGGTACGAAATGATTGTCCATGACATCAAAGTGGACGATGTCGGCTCCGGCGTTCAGGACGTTTACCACTTCTTCGCCTAGGCGGGCAAAGTCGGCGGACAGAATGGAGGGGGCAATTAAATCTTCGGCCATTGTTTTTTCCTCGTTCGGGTTTTGGTTTTGGATGGGGTAAAGAGTCGTAAACGCTTGCGCTGTGTGTTCTTGGCGATGTTAATAGCCTATTATAGCGTGTCGGCCGGGTTTGGGTTAGGCTTTTGCGGCGGTTGCGTGTAGGCGGGGTATAATGGGCGGATGTTTTTTGATTTAGGAGACGGGCGATGGCTGCTGTAAATTCTACTATGTTGCCGTTGGGCACCCCGGCGGCGGATTTTTTGTTGCCGGATACGGTGAGCGGCGGTTTGTTGAGTTTGGAACAGTTGCGCGGCGAGCGGGCGACGTTGATTATGTTTATTTGTAATCATTGTCCCTTTGTGATGCATGTGAAAGAACAATTATTGGCCTTGGCGCGGGATTTTCGGCCGCGCGGGGTTTCCGTGGTCGCCATCAGCAGCAATGATATAAGTACGCATCCGCAAGACGGGCCGGGGCCGATGCGGGCGTTGATGGCGGAGTGGGGCAATCCGTTTGATGCGTATTTATACGATGAGTCGCAGGAGACGGCCAAGGCTTATCAGGCGGCATGCACGCCTGATTTTTATTTGTTCGACGCAGGGCTGCGGTGCGTGTATCGCGGGCGGCTGGATGCGTCGACGCCGAAAAACCGGGAGCCGAACGATGGCCGGGATTTGCGCGCGGCTTTGGAGGCGTTGTTGTCCGGCGGGTCGATTTCTCCGGACCAATGGCCGAGCGTAGGCTGCAACATCAAGTGGAAGGCTTAGGCGGGGGTATTGGTTATGCGGCGGGCGGCGATTTTTTTTGCGGCCGCAATCATTGCGGCGGGCGGCGGGATAGTTGCCCGCGGTTGGTGGACGCAATGGGCGGGTCAGCGGACGGGCGCCGAGACGGCGGATTTTACCTTGCCGGATAGCGAGGGCCGGCAGAGAAGCTTGAGCGAGTGGCGCGGCAAGATTTTGGTGGTGAATTTTTGGGCTTCTTGGTGCGGGCCGTGTTTGCACGAGATTCCCGAATTCATCCGTTTGCAGGAAGAGTGGCGGGATAAGGGTGTGCAGTTTATCGGCGTGGCGCTGGAGGATAAGGAGGCGGTTTCGGATTACATGCGGCGCGTCGTCTTGAATTATCCGGTGTTGATCGCCGGCGACGCCGGCTTGGGTTTGTCTTATCGTTTGGGTAATGTGTTAAACGCGGTGCCGTTTACCTTGGTGGTGGACGCCGCCGGCAAGATTATCTTTCGGCGTCCCGGCGAGTTGAACCGGGAGCAGTTATTGGCGGCGCTGGCGCCGGTCTTGGCGGCGCAGCCTTAGCCGCCCAAGCTTGGCCGGTGGCTTTAAGTTCATGTTATTGTATTTGATGCGTTAATTTTTGCGGGTTTAAGGGGTTTAATTTTGCGCCGAAACAACTAAATCTGGACAATTGCCGGCAAATTGGGCAAAATTTACCGCTTTAAGGTTCCACTACAACCCGTATGGCGCTAATTAAGGTTATCAACGGCCCTAACTTGAATTTGCTTGGAATTAGAGAGCCAGGGATTTACGGCAGCACCAGCCTCGCTGACATTAGGCGGCGGTTGGAGGAAACAGCGAACCCATTAGGGCATAGTCTCGATTTCATGCAGAGCAACGCGGAGCATGAGATTGTGGACTCCATTCATGCGGCTTTTACGCAGTCTGTTGATTTCATTATTATTAATCCGGCGGCTTTTACCCATACCAGTGTGGCGGTACGCGATGCCTTGTCGGCGACGAAAATTCCTTTTATTGAGGTGCATTTGTCGAACGTGCACGCGCGGGAGCCTTTTAGAAAGCATTCGTATTTTTCGGATATAGCCGCCGGCGTCATCTGCGGATTGGGCGCAAACGGTTACGTACTGGCTTTGCAGGCAATTGATAATATTTTACAAGAGAGAACTCAGAACAATGGATATTAGAAAAATAAAAAAACTCATCGATCTTATCGAGGAATCCGATATTGCTGAGATAGAAATCACTGAAGGCGAGGAATCGGTGCGCATTAGCCGCTATTCGGCCGCGGCCGCGCCGGCGGCTCCGGTTTATGCGGCCCCGGTCGCCGTGGCCGCCGCGCCGGTCCCGGCGCTTGAGGCTCCGGCGGTTGAGGCCAAGGTGGCGGGACATGAAGTGAAGTCGCCCATGGTCGGCACTTTTTACCGTTCGGCTTCGCCTAACTCGCCTTCTTTTGTTGAAGTGGGGCAAAAGGTCAGCGTCGGTCAAACCTTGTGCATTATCGAGGCGATGAAGATTTTGAACCAAATCGAATCGGATAAGGACGGCAAGATCAAGCAAATTTTGGTGGAAAACGGTCATCCCGTGGAATACGGTCAGCCTTTATTTATCATTGAGTAATGGCGATAGCAGGGGAAGATTATGTTCGATAAAATTGTAATCGCCAATCGCGGCGAGATAGCTTTGCGCATTCTGCGCGCTTGCCGCGAATTAGGCGTGAAAACGGTGGCGGTGTATTCCCAGGCCGACCGTGATTTGAAACATGTGCGGCTGGCGGACGAGGCGGTTTGCATCGGACCGCCTCCTTCGGCGCAAAGTTATTTGAATATTCCGGCCATTATCAGCGCGGCGGAAGTGACCGATGCGCAGGCGATTCATCCTGGATACGGTTTTTTGTCTGAAAACGCGGATTTTTCGGAAAAAGTGAGCCAGAGCGGCTTTGTGTTCATCGGTCCGCGGCCGGAAACGATACGCATGATGGGCGATAAAATCGCGGCTAAGAAAGCCATGATCGCCGCGAACATTCCCACCGTGCCGGGTAACGGCGATTCCTTGCTCGACGACGATGAGGCGAATTTAGCGTTGGCGCGGGAGATAGGTTATCCGGTGATCATCAAGGCGTCCGGCGGCGGCGGCGGGCGCGGCATGCGCGTGGTGCACGCGGAAGCGCATTTGGTCAGCTCGATTAATTTGACTAAGGCCGAGGCGCAAGCCGCTTTTGGCAATCCTACCGTCTACATGGAAAAATTTCTGGAGGACCCGCGCCACATTGAGTTTCAGGTGATGGCGGATTCGCACGGGAACGCGATTCATTTGGGCGAGCGCGATTGTTCCATGCAACGCCGGCACCAAAAAGTGGTGGAAGAGGCGCCGGCTCCCGGCATTACCCACGAGCAGCGTACGGCAATGGGCGAGCGTTGCGCGCAGGCCTGCCGCGACATGGGTTATTTGGGCGCCGGCACTTTCGAGTTTTTGTATGAGAAAGGCGAGTTTTACTTTATCGAAATGAATACGCGGGTGCAGGTTGAGCATCCGGTGACGGAAATGATTACCGGTTTCGATATCGTGAAAGAGCAGTTGCGGGTAGCGGCCGGGGAGCGCTTGTCGATTACTCAGGATCAGGTGCGCTTTACCGGGCACGCCATTGAGTGCCGCTTGAACGCCGAGGACCCGAAAACTTTTTTGCCGTCGCCGGGTTTGATTGAACAGTTCCACATGCCGGGCGGTCCGGGTATCCGTTGCGAGACGCACATTTATAATGGTTACCGGGTGCCGCCTTTTTACGATTCGATGATTGGTAAGCTGATCGCCCACGGCGAGACTCGCGCCAGCGCCATTGCGCGCATGAGCACGGCGTTGAGTGAGATGGTGATAGACGGTATTAAAACCAATATTCCCTTGCAGCAACAAATCATGGCGGACGCGGCGTTCGCTCAAGGTTGCCAGAATATTCATTATCTGGAAAAGAAACTGGGTATTCATTAAGCGACTCATTGACGCCGGCGGCCATCAGGGCGCTGGCGGATTTTCGGATTTTCGATTATGGCATGGCATCAACTTTCTATAGTGACCGATGAGGCGACCGCGCCTGAACTTTCGGAGTATTTCAGTGATTTAGGCGCGGTAGCGGTGACGTTTAGCGATGCCGAGGATGAACCGGTGTACGAGCCGGATTTGGATCAAACCATTATTTGGAGCAACACCAAGGTGACTGCTTTATTTGAGTTGGATACCGATCCGGACGTGGTGCATACCTTGGTGTTGAATCAGTTCATTGGTCATCCGTTGCGCGCTTGGTCCGCGGAAGTTTTACAGGATCAAGTCTGGGAGCGGGTGTGGCTGGAGCATTTTAAACCCGTCAAGTTCGCGGACAAGTTGTGGGTTTGCCCTAGCGGCCAAGAGCGTGAGGAGCTGGGTACGGTTTGCCTAACCTTGGATCCGGGCCTGGCGTTCGGCACCGGCGCGCATCCGACCACGGCTTTGTGCCTGGAGTGGTTGGCCGAGCACGAGTTGCGCGGCAAGACGGTGATCGACTATGGCTGCGGATCGGGCATTTTGGCTGTGGCGGCGGTGTTACTGGGCGCGGAGCATGCGCATGCGGTGGATATCGACCCGCAAGCGCTAGAGGCTACGCGTTATAATGCCGAGAAAAATCAGGTGTTGGAACGGATTTCGGCTTATTTGCCCGAGCACTTTCCGGACGCCGCCGCAGACGTGGTGGTGGCGAATATTTTGGCCAAGCCGTTGATCGAATTGGCCGGCAAAATCAGCCGTCTGGTCAAGCCGGGCGGTTGGCTGGTGTTGTCCGGGGTATTGAAATCGCAGGCGCAGGAAGTGGCCGAGGTTTATCAGCGCTTAGGCTTGAATATATTACATATCGCCAATCAAGAGGATTGGGGGCGAATAGACGCTGAAACCGTTGGGGCATGAGGGTGCATTGGATGGCCGCGCGCATGGGTGTGCACCGGGTTCGGTTGCGCGGGGTTCAAATGCGCGGGGTCCAAATACAGGTCGCGCCGGCGTGAATTATCCGCGTTTGTTTTTGCTGAAAAACGAGGATAGGCGCTTGCGGCAGGGGCATGCTTGGGTGTTCAGCAACGAGGTGGACGCCAATCGTAGTCCTTTGCCTCAATTCGCTTGCGGCGAGCCGGTGGAAATTTGCGATAGCAGCGGCGCGACGTTGGGGGTAGGTTATGTTAATCCGAATACCTTGATTTGCGCGCGGTTGCTGTCGCGTAAACCGAATACCCGTTTGGGCGTCTCGTTCGTCAAGGCGCGGGTCGAGGCGGCGTTGCGCTGGCGCGAGCGTTTGTTCGATAAGCCGTTTTACCGTTTGATTTACGGTGAAAGCGACGGTTTGCCGGGCTTGGTGGTGGATAGGTTCGGAGAGGTGCTGTCGGTGCAGATTACTACCGCCGGCATGGAGCGGTTAAAGGCGTTTGTGCTGGAGGCGCTGGTCGAACTGTTGCGGCCGCGGGCGGTGTGGTTGAAAAATGACGCTAGCCAGCGGCATTTGGAGGGTTTGGATTTGACGCCGGCGTTGGCGTATGGGACGCTGCCGGAGTGGGTGGAGCTGGAGGAAAATGGCGTTCGGTTTGTTCTGGATGCCGTTGGCGGGCAAAAAACCGGTTGGTTTTATGATCATCGCGCCAGCCGGGAGTTGTTTAGCCGTTGGTGTCATGGCTTGCGGGTGCTGGATTTATTCAGTTACGCCGGCGCTTGGGGTGTGCAAGCGGCGGCGGCTGGGGCTGAATCCGTGACTTGCGTGGATAGTTCCGCCTCGGCGCTGGAGTTGGCGTCCGCCAGCGCCGGATTGAATTCAGTGCGGGATAAAATGGAGTTTGTGACGGCGGACGCGTTCGAGTATTTGCGCGCGGCGCGCGAACAGCAGCTCAGGTTCGATGCGGTTATTCTGGATCCGCCGGCGCTGATTAAACGTAAAAAGGATTATAAAGCCGGCTACGAGGCTTATCGCAGGTTGAATCATTTGGCTTTGCAGGTGTTGGCCCCGCATGGCTTGTTGGCGTCGGCATCTTGTTCGCACCATTTGAGCCGGGACGATTTGCATGAGATTTTGCGCGGCTCGGCGCGGCACATTGATAGGCATGCTACTATCCTGGCTAGCGGCGGGCAGGGGCCGGATCATCCCGTGCATCCTGCGATTCCGGAAACGGAGTATTTAAAAACTTTTTTTTGCGCGGTTTCGGGCCGTTTTTAATTCATGTCACGGAAAACTTTTATTTCTTGTGTGCTTTGTCAACAACCGGTGTTGTTGCGCAGGTTTGTGTTGCACGACGCTTCCGGTCAGAAAGAGTTTTGTTGCCAAGCTTGTTTAAGCGTTTTTAAGTTGCTCAATCCTGAGCAATCACTATCACAACATTCTTCGGAGAAGGTATTATGAAGGCTTGCGAATCTTGCGGCGAGCGTGTAAAAATCGGTATTAATCATAACAAACGGAGCGTGCTGTCGCGCGCTGTCGGTTTGGTGTTTATTTATTTGCCGATTTTAACTCTGCCGTTTGTTATTACCAGCGCTTATTTGACTTATTATAGTTTGCGCATGGTCGGCGGAGATAATGTCAAAAAATGGAGCGATTTTATTCCGCATCGCAATAGTTATCGCTACCATTTAGAGAACCAAATTATCATGAAGCCGGCTTTTTGGTGGAGTCTTTCGCAATCAAAGTTGTTTTGGGTGTTGAATTGCAGTTGGTATTGCCCTTATAGCGTGGCTTTGTTTGAATGGCATACCTATTTAGTGAAGGTGGTGGAGAACTGGTGGTGTCCGTTTGGCCATGATCGTAAACAACATTACACGGATGGCGCTATTGACCAGTCTTTTTGGCATATTTTTCCCGCCGAACGGGAAAAGTTGAACCCTGAAGATAGAAATAATCCTATTTTTACGCAAGATCCTAACGAAAACCTGGATAATTATTGATCTTTCTTTTTTATTGACGACAATGGAATGCTCAGCTCATGACTATTGATAAGCAAGCGGAAAATACAAGCGCCTTTAACGTGTCGCCGGTGATGACTTGGCTGGTTTGGGGGGCGGCTTTTGTGTTGCTGTGCCTGGTTTTCCGGATCGGTTTGGAAGAAATGGTGGATGTGTGGCTGACGATAGAGGAGTATAGCCACGGTGTGTTCATTCCGTGCATTACTCTGTATTTCATTTGGTTGCGGCGTTCCGAATTGCGGCCGGTTAGCGAATTACGCGAATCGGTTCCGGGATTGGTGATTTTTTTTATCGGCTTGTTGGTGTTCGTTCCCGGCAGTTTGGCCGCTTTGTACGCGATTGAGCAATATGCCTATTTAATTGCGATCACCGGTTTGTTTGCGGTTATTTTCGGCGTCAAAGGTCTTAAGCTGGCGGCGACGCCGCTGTTCTTTTTAATTTTCATGGTGCCGTTTCCGGCGTTTATCATAAGCACGATTTCTTCCAAATTGCAGTTGGTTTCCAGTTGGTTCGGGGTGGAATTTATCCGGCTGTGCGACATTATGGTGTATCTGGAAGGCAATGTCATTGATTTGGGCGGTTATAAATTGCAGGTGGTGGATGCTTGCAGCGGCCTGCGTTATTTATTTCCCTTGTCGAGTTTAGCGTTTTTATGCGCTTATTTGTTTAAAGGTCCGTTCTGGCAAAAATTGCTGGTTTTTTTATCGTCCGCTCCCTTGACGGTGTTCATGAACAGTTTTCGCATCGGTGTGATCGGCATCATGGTGAATTACTGGGGCGTGGCGATGGCGGAAGGTTTTTTGCATGACTTCGAGGGCTGGGCGGTTTTCTTGTTGTGCATGGTGTTGTTGTTTATCGAGATGTGGTTGCTGAGCGGCGGTAAAACCGCGATCGGCGATTTGGTGCAGATTCCTAACGAGTGGGGCGGCGGGGATTGGCCAACACCGGCCGGCTTGAACCGTTCAGCGCTGGTCGTGTTTGGTTTGCTGTTGCTGGCCGGCGGCATGGCGGAATATTACCGTGATCGGGTGGATATTATTCCGAAGCGCGCGCCGTTTTTGAATTTTCCATTGGAAATTGCCGGTTGGCATGGGAAACAAACCTATTTGGAACGCGCGTATCTTGATCAATTGAATTTGACCGATTATGCGTTGATCGATTTTTATAAGCCGGGCGAAAGGGATAGCGTAAATTTTTACAGCGCGTATTATCAAACCCAGCGTAAGGGCGCGACTATTCATTCGCCGCGCAGTTGTATTCCCGGCGGCGGTTGGCAGATTACTAAGTTTGAAGAAATGGATTTGCCGGATTTGTTGTTGGACGGTGCGCCGATTAAGGTTAGCCGCGCGGTGGTGGAGAAAGATGAGACGCGGCAGTTGGTGTACTTTTGGTTTTATCAACGCGGCCGTAATATTACTAATGAGTATGTGGCTAAATGGTATTTGCTGTACGATGCGATTACCATGAACCGTACCGACGGCGCGTTAATCCGCTTGACGACGACATTGAATCGAACCGAGGATGCCAGTGCGGCCGACCGGCGCTTGCAGGATTTTTTGCGGGTGTTGTTGCCGCAATTGCCGCCGTATTTGCCTGGCAAGCACGCGCTCCCCTAGCCGGCCGGCTAGGGTTTTGTCATTCCCCTAAGGCCCGGCGGCGCCGGGCCGACATTTTTTTAGAAAGTTGGCATTTAATTTGCTTAAAACCTGTTTGCGACAAGTAAGCTTCGCGAAATCATCTATACTTAGCTTGAGGTTAGCTTGATTTTAAGTTTCCTTTGGCTTGTCAATGGCTTAAGCCATGATTAGGTCGAGAAGTCCGGACCTGACAAAAATCAAAGTCATAATTCCTATGCGGGAGGTCTACCATGTGTGGACATAGTTTTGGTTTTAAGCAATTAGCGTGGTGTTTGGGCCTGAGTTGTTTGGCTGTCGCGGCGCGCGCGGATAGTCTGGGGTTCAGGAAAGAGGTCGTATACGCAGCCGGGCAAAGTCCGTTGATCGGATTAACGGATGTTAATCACGATGGCAAATGGGATATTGTGGTCAACGCCGATGGCAGCAATGTCATGCAAGTGTTGTTTGGGGAGTCGAAAGGCAAGTTCGGCGCGGGTAGACATGTTAAAACCGGGTTGGCTCCGGGATATCCGTACTCTGCGGACGTCAATGAAGACGGCAATGTTGACGTGGTCAGCGCCAATTATACCGGCGGTTCCGTGAACGTGTTTCTCGGTTCTAGCAACGGCGATTTTAAGCTGCATGAGCAACTTAATTCTGGAGTTAATCCATCCGTGCTTGGGTTGTACGATTTTAACGCCGATGGGCATGTGGATATCGCCGCCGCAAATAAAGGCGGCAATAGCGTGGGCATTTATCTGGGCAACGGGGACGGCACGTTTGAGACGCGCTCCGATTATGCCGCCGGCTCCGTTCCGGAGGGTTTTTTGTCCGATGTTAATCGCGACGGTCGGATGGATATCGTGCTGGCAAATACTCAGGGTAATACCCTGAGCGTGTTGCTGGGTAATCCTGACGGATCATTTCAAGCCGCCTTGAATTCGATCACCGGGACGAGTCCGCGGGTGAGCGGGGTTTTCGATTTCAATTTTGACGGTAAATACGATCTCGTGGTGTGGAATACGCAAGATACCACGGCGAGTATTTTTCTGGGCAACGGCGATGGGACGTTTAAGCCCGGAGTTAATTACCAGGTTGGAATGCAGCCTTACGGGCATATCGCGGACGTGAATCGTGATGGCAAAGTGGATTTGATTTCGACTAATTTTGGAGACAATACGGTCAGCGTGTTGTTGGGCAACAGCGACGGTACCTTTAAGGCCGCAAGCGTATATTCGGCTACCGCATTGGGAAATATGATGCGGGCGATAGTGACGGACGTGAATCATGACGATAAACCGGATATCGTGGCGCCGAACTATGCCAGCTATTATGTTAGCGTTTTTCTAGGCAACGGCGATGGCACGTTTCAAGCGAAGCAGGATTTTAAAACCGGGGCCGGACCCGGCTTGATTTTAGTCGCGGATTTTAATTTCGACGGCAAGCAGGATTTGGCGGTTGAGAATTTGCAGGACGCTTCGGTGAGCGTGTTGTTGAATGACGGGGTAAAATAAGTTTGGGGCGATGGATTGGGCGGATGGAATATTTTTATATGGCTTGCCACTCGTGATGGTCAATCCGGGGTAAAATTTTTTATTTTTCCGCAATGGCCATGACTATTCCTAACCAAGCAAGCAAGCATAGAAAGCATCAAATTGCCACGTTACAAGCTGGCCGCGGGCTTGCTTGCTTGATCATTATGTTGTATCACAATGTCGGAAATTATTTTCCGTTCGGCGGGAATGATCCGCTGACCTTGTTTTTTCGGTTTGGTCCTTCCGGATTATTGTTTTTCTTTGTGTTGAGCGGTCATATCATTACTCATGTTCACTGGGATGACTTGGGCCAGCCGCGTCAGGCGCTTATGTATATCCGCAAGCGATTTTTGCGGATATATCCTTTTTACTGGGTCATTTTGTCCGGCATGGTTGCGCTTTATGCCTTGCTTCCCGCGTTTGGCAAACCGAGCGACCGGGATGCCTGGAATATTATTTCTTCTTATTCGTTGTTTTTGCCCACGCCTATGACGCCGGTAGTGCCGGTGGCGTGGACCTTGTTTCATGAGATTTTGTTTTACTCGGTGTTCGCGTTGTGCATTTTGCATAAACGCATAGGCTTGTCGGTTTTAATAATGTGGATTGCGGGTTCATTGTTGAGCATAGTCGACGCCGACCCCGATTTTTACGTGAATTTTTATTTTTCCCGCTATCACTTGATGTTTGGCATGGGTATGCTGGTATGTTTGCAGTTGCGCTATGACTATTTTAAGATCAATGGCTTTCTATTTGCGTTTGCGGGTTGTTTGATATTTGCGGTCAGCGCGATGGATGATGATTATTTTGCTTATCTGAATCTGGTGGCGCACGATCTTTTATACGGATTGGGGTCTGCGTTCGCCATTTTGGGATTCGTCACCTTGGAGCAAGCCGGACGCTTGCACATTAGTCGGCCGCTTATTGTGATGGGCGACGCGTCTTATTGTATGTATCTGACGCATTGGCCGCTTTTTTCCTTGATGGTAAAAATCGCGGGTTTTAGTCATTTAGCGAATTATTTACCGGTTGAGGCGATTTACGGCGTCACTTCAGTGATTGTGGTGTTGCTTGGGGTGGCTTTGCATTTTTGGCTGGAGAAACCGTCTATTGCCGTGGCGAGGCTGATTTTCCGTAAGGCCGTGGCTTTAGGCGGCTATTTGGGACGGCCGGCGGGTTGAAGATAAAGGGCGTGGGGGCGCTTTACCCGCCGGCGGGTTTTGCTTTTTAATACCGCAACAGGCTATGCACCTCGTAGGCGGTGAGCTTTTCGCGGCCGGCCAAGTCTTCGAGTTCTATCAGGAAGGCGCAGGCGCTGACCTTGGCGCCGAGTTTTTCCACCAGTTGGCAGCTAGCCTTGGCGGTGCCGCCGGTGGCGAGCAGGTCGTCGATTAACAGCACCCGGTCGCCCGGAGCGACGGCGTCGACGTGCGCTTCCAGCGTGGCGGAGCCGTATTCCAGATCGTAGCTGACGCTTTGCACGTCATAGGGCAGTTTGCCGGGCTTGCGCAACGGAATGAAGGGCAGGCCGAGCTCCCAGGCGGCGAGAGAGCCGAAGATGAAGCCGCGCGCTTCCATGCCGGCCACGGCGGTGAGGTCGCGGTCTAGATAGGGCTGGATTAATAGCTGCACCGCTAGACGGAGCGCCGCCGGGTCTCTGACGAGCGGGGTGATGTCCTTGAATAGGATGCCGGGTTTCGGAAAATCGGGAATGTCCCGAATCTTGCCGCGCAGATGGTGCATGAGGTATTCTCCGGCTAATGGTCAGGTTAATGTTCGCTTTGTTTGATGAACGCTTGGTCTAATGATCGCGTTGCCTAATGGTTTCGTTCGATGATGTAGAGCGATAGATCGCGCAGCAAATCGGCTTCCGGGCCGAAGTTGATCAGGCTGGCCAGGGCTTCTGAATGCAGTTCCTGGGCTTTTTGTTTGGCGCCGGCGAGGCCGAGCAAGGCCGGATAGGTGGGTTTGTCTCGGTCTTGATCTTTGCCGGGGGTTTTGCCCAGGGTGGCGGTGTCGCTTTCCACGTCCAGGATGTCGTCCTTGACCTGGAACGCCAAGCCTATGCATTTGGCGTAATGGTCCAGGCTTTTGGCGGCGTCGTGATCGATGTTTGGCTTGCTTAGCGCGGCCAGATTGACGCTGGCGCGAATCAGCGCTCCGGTTTTATGGATGTGCATGTTTTCCAATTGCGGCAGGTTTAGCGCTTGGCCAACCGCCGCCAGGTCTATGGCTTGGCCGCCGACCATGCCGCGCACGCCGCTGGCGCGGGCCAGCGCGGCGATCATTTTGACTCGCGCGGCGGCGTCGGTTTGGATGGCGGGGTCGTTGGCCAGGACGTCGAAGGCTAGCGCTTGTAAAGCGTCGCCGGCGAGGATGGCGGTGGCTTCGTCGAACGCTTTATGGCAGGTGGGCTTGCCGCGGCGCAGGTCGTCGTCGTCCATGGCCGGCAGGTCGTCGTGTATCAATGAATAAACATGAATGAACTCAACGGCGCAGGCTTGCGCGTCCAGTTCTGATTCCGGCACGCCTAGAGCTTGACCGGTGGCGTAGGTCAACAGCGGCCGGGTGCGTTTGCCGCCGCCCAGCACCGAATAGCGCATGGCTTGATGCAGGGTTTGCGGCAGGATGTCGGCCGCCGGCAGGCGCGCGTCTAGCTCGGCTTCCACCCGTTGTTGGCAGGCGGCCAGATAGGTTTTTAATTTACTCATCGGTAAATGGCTCCAGGGTTGATTGTCCGTTTTGTTCCAACAGAATTTGCACTTTTTGTTCGGCTTCTTGCAGGGCTTGTTGGCAGGCGCGGGTTAGTTTGACGCCGCGCTCGAAGGCTTTGAGCGATTCTTCCAGGCTAATGTCGCCTTGCTCCATCAGTTCGACCAGTTTTTCCAGTTCTTGCATGGCGTCTTCGAATTGGGATGGGTTTTTTTTTCGAGTCATGGCGCGGGGCGGGCTAAAGTCGGTTGGCTATTATAATATGAATCACCGAGGCTAGGGCAGGGGCGGCCTAGCCGCCGATTTTGGCTATGCCGACCGCTTGTCGCAGGGTTTGCATAAACGGTTGGCTGATATCGCGCGCCTTGGCCGCGCCGGCCAGCAATTGCCGCTCTATGTGTTCCGGCGCTTCCAGCAGGGCTTGGTAGCGTTCGCGCGAGGGGGCGATTTCGGCGTTGATTTTTTCAAACAGGATTTGTTTCATTTCGCCCCAGCTGATGCCTTCGGCGTAGCGGACGCGGATGGATTCTACCTCGTGCGGCGCGGCGAAGGCCTGGTAAATGCCGAACAGGGTGCAGTCTGAGGTGTCCTTGGGTTGGCCGGGCTCCAGAGAGTTGGTTTTGATTTTATTGATGAGTTTGCGCAGCTTGTTTTCCGGCTCGAACAAGGGGATGGTGTTGTTATAGCTTTTGCTCATTTTGCGCCCGTCCAGGCCGAGCAGGGTGGCGGCGTTGGCGTCTAGCACCGCTTCCGGGAGCGTAAAGTGTTCGCCGTAGATGTGGTTGAAGCGGCTGGCGATGTCGCGCGCCATTTCGATGTGTTGGATTTGATCCTTACCCACCGGTACGTGGCTGGCGTTGAATAGCAGTATGTCGGCGGCCATGAGAATCGGGTAGCTGAACAAGCCCATGGTGATGCCTTTGTCCGGGTCGGCGCCTTCGTTCTCCTCGTTTTCGGCGACGGCGGCTTTATAGGCGTGCGCCCGGTTCATCAGGCCCTTGGCGGTGACGCAGGTTAACAGCCAGGTGAGTTCCAGGATTTCCGGCACGTCGGATTGGCGGTAGAACACGGCGTTTTCGGTGTCCAGCCCGAGCGCCAGCCAGCTGGCGGCGATTTCGAGACTGGATTGTTTCACCCGGGCCGGCTCCTGGCATTTGATCAGGGCGTGGTAGTCGGCCAGAAAATAAAACGGGCGTACGTTTTCGTTTTTACTGGCGTTGATCGCCGGGCGGATGGCCCCGGCGTAATTGCCCAGATGCGGCGTGCCGGTGGTGGTGATGCCGGTGAGGACGATGGATTTGCTCATACGGGTTTCCTAGGACTGCAAGGGGGTTGGTAAATCTGATTATTTTAACCTAGCGGCGGCGGTTGGAGTAGGAATAGGTACGCTTTGATTAAACTGTGTTATTTAACCTATTTCTGCTGTGTCATATCACGCGGTTTTTTTTGGGCTGTTAAAGTTATGCGAAAAAAGCATATATAAATCAATTTGTTGTATGTTGGCTTGAGTTGTGCTTATACCTTGTGGTAGGACTTATTTTAGAGGTGTGACATGGCGCAAGAATTAATTGTATCCAGCTATCAAGCCGGCGTGCAGCAAGTGAATACCGGAGCGTTGATGTTGGGCGCGGGATTGGCTTTGGCTTCGATGATTTTGTTGCCGGCGGCGGCGATGCGTTTGGGGCTGGACGCTAGCCTGACCGGCGCTTTGCGGATTGCGTTGATGAAAGCGTCTAACCGCGCCACCGCGCCGCGGTAGTTACCGCCGGCCCGTGCCGGCTCCCCAGTAAAAAAACGGTCGTGACGGCGGCGTCATCCGCATAGGGTTGGCGGTATAGTTCGCTTTGCCGGATGGCCGGAATTTTTCGGTTTGTATTTTTTAAAAATTAAGGATATTAAAGGCTTATCAAGTCTTTATTAGTAAAATTTTGTCTTCTAGTTTTTCGGTGGCATAATCATTTTAGTGTAGTTTTTTAATCAGGCTGCTTGCAATGAGTAAAGACGTCAAAGACTGTGATTTATGCGGATTGGCTGTGGAAGTCGATGGTTTTGAACTGAAGACCACCGAGGGTGACAAGCGTTTTTGTTGCGAGGGATGCAAAGGGATTTATCAAATGCTGCACGAAGATGAGGTCTTGGCCGAAACGGCTGATCAACAACATGAACATTGAATAGTTTTTAGGATATGGCGCATTCACACGGCAAAAACAGCGATTCCATAGGCAAACAAGTGGCGGTGGGCGCTATTGCAACCGCAACCGTAAATACAGGGGGCATTTTGATGAGTAAGATTGTGAAACATCCGGCTTTGGTTTTTGGCTTGGGCGTGGCGACCGGATTTTTGGTGTATAAATACCGTAAGGAAATTATTGCGAACGCTAGCAAAACCTATGAGTCCGGTAAGGATTTCATCTTGCAGCAGAAGGAAAGCCTGGAAGATTTGGTGGCCGAGGTCAAGGAAAGCGACGCCGGCGATAACGGGGCTTGATTTAGCTGCATTCCCCTCCTTCACCCGCGCCCACTGCTTTTTGTCGCCAAGGCCTTGGATGGTTGGCGAGGCAATGTAATATCGTTCAGGCTTAAACGGGTGGCCTAATAATTATCTTGCGTATGGCTTTAAGGGTTACGTGCCGTGTATTGTTTTGAATTTAGCAACACAGGCCGCGGTTTGGACGGCGGATTTATTTTAGGCGGGTTATTTTAATTCAGTATGGCGATTCAAAAAGAGTTTTTGCTGCGTTACCGGGAGCCCGGTTACTTGCGTTTCCAAGTTCCGGCAACTGTTTGCGTGAGTCCGGCGGCGGCGGCGTTGAGTGCAAAAATTCAGGCGATTCCCGGCGTTTATCGAGTCAATTTGTATACTGGTCAGCGTAAGCTTGCGATTCGGTATACTGAAGGATTGTGCGATTTTAATGCCCTGGTCGCGGCTTTACACGCGATTGTGACCGAACTGGAAACAGGATTGGCGTTTGAACAGCCGGCCCGGTCCTTGCCGGCGGCGTCAGCGTCGGCAAGGAAAATTTCTCTATTAAGCCGATTTAAGGAAAACCGGGCGGTGAGCCAGGTTAAGCGCTGGTTTGATGATAAGTTCATCGCCGCCAAGGAAACCGTGCAGGCGGCCAGGATCGTCGGCAAGGCCGCGCAACATGCGCCGGCGGGAATTTTTAGAATTTCCGAAAAATCGATTATTGATTTTTTGAATGATATGTTGGCGCTGTACTTGATTAGAATGCATTGGACGCGGATTACCCAGGAATGGATTCCGCGGCCGATCAAATATCGTTATGAGTGGCTGGCAACTTTTTATTTATTCTTTTTATTAGTGCGCTATAGAAGAAAATAATAATTGTTTCGGTTATTTGATAGGCATAAGCGCGAATCTCATATTAATATGTACTTATGCATGAGTTTTCCGGTATTCATGCCTTTAAAAATCAATGGCTTATTATGCTGTAATGCCTGGTTTATCATGCATGAGCGCTTATCTTATTCGCCAGGGTTACGATTTTTGAACCGGAGTCTGTTTCAGCGGGCGGCGTGGACGTTTCTGCGTAGCTTTTAGCCGGCCTGCAAAATCCCTTGGGCTGGTTTTAAAATCGGTTATAAGCGGCATAAGTACCTGTGCATAAGTTTTTCGGCATTTGTGTTGTTTAAAGTCAATGACTTGTCCTGCCGCAATGCCTGATTTATCATGCATAAGCACTTAACAAAAAACTATGTTATTGAAAAGTAGAACTACCCGCCACTATACACATAAGTGTTTCGCAGTAAGTTCGTTTGTAATGGACGCATTGTGAATCAATTGCTTGTGTTACCCATGTCATGCAAACTGACTTTCGGCCGCTCACTTAGAGAATTTTTGTTAATGGCTTAGGCTTTTACTTAATGATTAGAACACATTATGGTTGCTGAATATCCCGTATTTAAAAATTTCCGCGTCAAGCATAGTTTGACTAACCGCTTGCGCATTGTCGCGCCCGTGCTGCGCGGCGATGCCGAGCGAGGCTACATTTTTGAGATTTTGCTCAAGAAGCGGCCTGAAATCAAGCAGGTGCGTTCAGTGTTCGCTATAGGATCGGTCGCTATTATTTACGACGCGGTTAAACTTCCCGAGAAAAATTTGTTGATTATGCTGGATGCGGTGTTAGGCAATATCGCGCAAAAAAATCGGCATGCGAAAAAACAGGCGAAAAAGGAGTTCACCGGTAAATTGCAGGAAGTGGATTTGGCGGTGGAGGGCATGAGTTGCGCTTCTTGCGCCTTGCTAATAGAAATGGTGTTGAACCGGGATGAGCGGGTAAAAAACGCCAGCGTGAATTTTGCCACCGAGACGGTGTCGGTGCGCGGGCTGCTCGGCAAGGCCGAGGTGGTGGCCAAGATAGAAAGCCTGGGTTACGGCGCAATGCCGGTGGATACCTTGTCGCAAAGAAAAAAATTAATCGAAAAGGAGCGTTACCGAATTGACTCAGCCCGGCGTCGATTTGTAAGGGCAGGGCTTTTGACCATACCCGTGGTCGGCGTAGCTATGTCCATGGCCAGGTCGCCGTGGTTGCATGCGTTTCAGTTTGGTTTGACCAGTCTGGTGGTGTTCGGGCCTGGGCGGGGGTTTTTCAGCAAGGCGTTGCGTCTGGCCAAGCAGGGTGCGGCGAATATGGATACCTTGATTGCCTTGGGTGTAGGCGCGGCCTATGGTTATAGTTTGCCGGCCTTGTTGCGCGGCGCGGGGCATATTTATTTCGAGGCGGCGGCGGCGATTATCACTTTTGTGCTGTTGGGCCGCTATTTGGAGGAGCGCGCCCGCGGGCAGGCCGGGGAGGCGATCCGCAAGTTGGTGGATTTGCAGCCGCAAACCGCGACCCTGCTATGGGATGGCAAGGAGCGGGTGGTCGACGTGGATGATATTCAAGTGGGCGATGTGTTGCTGATTCGCCCCGGCGAGCGGATTCCGACCGACGCGGTGGTGATTTTCGGAATTTCCACGGTGGACGAGTCCATGGTTACCGGGGAGAGTATGCCGGTGGTGAAGGGCGAGGGCCAGACGGTGATCGGCGGTTGCGTGAACGGCAATGGCGTGTTGCATGCGCGAGCTTCGGCGGTGGGCATGAATACGGTCTTGGCCGGCATTGTGCATATGGTAGATCAGGCGCAGGCGGCGAAGCTGCCGATTCAAAAACAGGTGGACAAAATTTCGGCGGTATTCGTGCCGGCGGTGATCGGGGTGGCCGGCTTGACCTTGGCCGGTTGGTTGTGGGTCGGCGCGCCGTTCGGCGTGGCGTTCGGCAATGCCATTACCGTGTTGTTGATCGCTTGTCCGTGCGCCCTGGGCTTGGCGACGCCGGCGGCGATCATGGTCGGCGCCGGGCAGGCGGCCAAGCGCGGGGTGTATATCCGCAATGGCGAGAGCTTGGAGGTCGCCAGTAAATTGAACGTCATGGTATTTGATAAAACCGGCACAATTACCCTAGGTAGGCCTAAGGTAGCGGAATTGAAAAATTTATCGGCGTTTAGCGATGCGTGCTTATTGCAATTGGCCGCTTCCGCCGAACGAAATTCCGAGCATTTTCTCGGTAAGGCGATTGTGGCCTACGCGGAAGAGCGGCGGATCGATTTATTGGAAACGGCTTATTTTTATAGCGAGACCGGGCGCGGCATTCGCGCCGAGGTGGACGGCCGCAAGTTGTTGCTAGGCAATCTGGATTGGCTGCACAGCCAGAGTGTGGCGATAAAGGCGTGCGTAGAGGACGGCGGCCGCTTTGCCGAACGCGGGCAGAGCCCGGTGTATATGGCTGTGGATGGGGAAGCGGCGGCAGTGTTCGCCATAGCCGATCAGCCGCGGCCGGAGGCCGCCGCCGCCATTGCCCGCCTGCGGCGCATGGGGATTAAATCCATGATGGTGACCGGTGACGCCCGTAAAACCGCGGAATATGTCGCGCGCTTGGTTGGCATTGATTCGGTGACGGCTGAGGTGTTGCCGCGGCAAAAATTGGAAATTATCCGTCAATTGCAGGCGGAGGGCCGCTTGGTGGGCATGATAGGCGACGGCGTGAACGATGCGCCGGCTTTGGCGGCGGCCAATGTCGGTTTCGCCGTGGGCGGCGGCACGGATATTGCCATTGAATCGGCGGATTTGACCTTGGTGCAGGGCGACATCGGCAAGGTGACCGAGACTATAGAGCTTAGCGCGTTTACCATACGGGTGATTAAGCAGAATTTGTTTTGGGCCTTCGGGTACAATACCGTGGCGATACCGGTGGCGGCCCTGGGGCAGTTGAATCCCATGATTGCGGCCGCGGCGATGGCGCTGAGCTCGGTGTCGGTGATTGTTAATTCCTTACGTTTAAGTAAATAATTATGGAAAGTAAATAATTATGGAACAAGAGGCGCACGGCGAGGGTCACGTCATGGATCAGAGCTCCGGGAGCGCGCCGGCGGCTGCCGGAGGGCATGCAAGTCAGGCCGCCGACTCGGCTGCCGGCCATGATATGAGCCCAATGGGGCATGACACGGGCGGCATGGCGGGCATGGATCATGATATGGCGGGCATGGACCATGGTCTCCACGGCTTGGCTGATATCGCGGTCGGCAACGGTTTTGATTACACTTTGGCCTTTGTCGCGGGTTTCTTGGGTAGCGGGCATTGCTTGGGCATGTGCGGGGCTTTGGTTTCCGGGTATTTTATGAATACCGCCAAGACGAAAAGTTATTGGCCTTATTTGGCTTATCAATTGACGCGGATCAGCGTCTACAGCGTGGTTGGGATGTCGGCGGCCGCGCTGGGCGTGGTGCTGGTGTCAAGCGGCATGTTCGGCGAGATGCAGAGCGTGTTGCAAATTTTTATCGGGGTAGTCGTTATTTTACTGGCCTTCGGCATTTTGGGCTGGTTGCCGTTGCAAGGTTCTATCCGCTTGATTTCCACCCAGACTTTGCGCAAGGGTTACGCTGCGTCCAAGCAAAAAGGGCCGGTCGCCGGGGCGATGATCGCCGGATTTCTGAATGGTTTGATGCCTTGCCCCTTGACTTTCGCCATGGCGGTGAAGGCGACCGCCGCGCATACCATTTGGCAGGGCGGCTTGTTGATGTTGGTGTTCGGCGCCGGCACGTTGCCGATGATGTTGTTCATCAGTTTGGCGTTCGGCAAGATCAGCGCTCGCTTGCGCGGTTGGATGTATAAGACCGCCGCCGTGATTATGATCGCCATGGGCGGCAATACCGTGCACAAGGGTTTGAGTTTTTATCTGCATCATAATTTTCAGCACAGTACTTTTCTGGCCATGTTGCAGTCTTTTTTGGACGACTTTAGGGGGTTTGTCGGGCTGCTAGGGCATTACATCGGCGATATGCTACACGCGGTGCATAACCTCTAGTCTCCGCATGCTGTCGCTAAAACCGGTATAATAGGCCGTTTTTCATTTGGCATGCA
Source organism: uncultured Pseudomonadota bacterium (assembly GCA_903928965.1). Lineage (GTDB taxonomy): Bacteria > Pseudomonadota > Gammaproteobacteria > Methylococcales > Methylomonadaceae > Methylomonas. The sequence goes on along the minus strand of CAIYSZ010000016.1, from coordinate 4,994 downwards.
TTTTATGAGACCTAGCGGACGGCAACCCGATCAATTAAGAGATATTCGCATTACCTGTCATTACACCAAGCACGCCGAGGGTTCGGTTTTGGTGGAATTCGGCGATACCAAGGTGATTTGCACCGCCAGCGTGGATAGCAGCGTTCCGCGATTTTTGAAAGGAAAGGGCGAAGGATGGGTGACCGCCGAATACGGCATGTTGCCGCGTTCCACTCATAGCCGTATGGATAGGGAGGCGGGACGCGGCAAGCAAGGCGGCCGCACCTTGGAGATTCAGCGCTTGATCGGCCGTTCCTTGCGCGCGGCGATTGATTTGAAGGCCCTGGGCGAAAATACGGTGACCATTGATTGCGACGTGATTCAGGCGGATGGCGGCACGCGCACCGCTTCGGTTACCGGGGGTTTTGTGGCCTTGTCGCTGGCGGTGGATCATTTGTTAAAAAATAACATCATTCGCCGGAATCCGCTGCACGGTCAAGTGGCTTCGGTGTCGGTGGGCATTTTTAAAGGCGCGCCGGTGTTGGATTTGGATTACGCCGAGGATAGTCAGGCGGAAACCGATATGAATGTGGTGATGAACGACGCCGGTCATTTTATCGAGGTGCAGGGCACCGCCGAGGGGCATGCTTTCCGCAAGGATGAATTGGACGTTTTGTTAACTTTGGCGGAGCACGGCATCAAGCAGTTGATGGAGAAACAGCGCCAGGCGCTGGATGACGCAATACGCATAAGATCATGAAGGAAATCGTATTGGCTAGCGGCAATCCCGGCAAGATTAGGGAGATTCAGGCGATGTTGCCGGAGTGGCGGATTACGCCGCAATCGCAATTCAACGTGCCGGAGGCGGACGAAACCGGAACCACTTTTATCGAGAATGCGATCATTAAGGCGCGCCAGGCGGCGCGTTTGTCAGGCTTGCCGGCTATAGCCGACGATTCCGGCTTGGCGGTGGACGCTTTGCATGGCGCGCCCGGCGTCATTTCCGCGTTGTACGCCGGCAAGGGCGCCGGCGATGCGGCCAATACCGACAAATTGTTACGCGAGATGAGCGAGATTCCCGACGGCCAGCGCCGGGCGCGCTTTATTTGCGTGATGGTGTTCATGCGTCATGCCGATGATCCGACGCCGTTATTCGGCCAGGGCGTGTGGGAGGGCGAGATTTTACGCGCTCCGTCCGGCGGTAACGGTTTCGGTTACGATCCGGTGTTTTGGGTTCCGACCCACGCCTGCTCGTCCGCGGCGTTGCCTCCGGAAACCAAGAATCAAATCAGCCACCGCGCGCAAGCCTTGCAGGCTTTGACGCGGCAGTTGCGGGTTTAATGAGCGCGCGGCCGGAGGCGCTGGCCGCCGAGTTTACCCGATGGCCGATTTTGGCGGTTTCGCCGTTGGGGCAAGGTTTAATTAATGATACTTTCCGGGTCGATGCCGCCGATGGGCCTTTCGTGCTGCAACGCCTGAATTCCCGCGTTTATCCGCATCCGGAGCGGATTATGGCTAATTTGCTGGCCTTGACCAGGCACGTCGGGCGCAAGCCGGCGGTCGAGGTTAAGCTTAGGATTCCGGCGATTCGTTACACCGCCGCCGGGGAGAGTCATGCGCTGGACGGCGAGGGGCATTGTTGGCGTGCGCTGGAGTTGATTCAGCCGGCGGTGACCTTGCAAATTTTGCAAAACGCGCGGCAGGCGGCGGCGGCGGGTTTTGCGCTGGCGCATTTTCACGCGGTATGCCGGGACTTGCCGGCCGGAGAGTTGTTTGATACTTTGCCGGGCTTTCATTGTACGCCGGAGTATTTTCGGCGCTATCAGGCGTTGTTGAGCCGGCCCTTGCGCGGAGGCGCGGACAGGGACGTGCGGCATTGCCAATCGGTGATCGAGGATTTCGCGCAGGATTTGGATTGCTTGGAGCAAGCCAGGGCGGCGGGAAAGTTGCCGGTTCGGATTATGCATGGGGACCCGAAGTTGAATAATTTCTTATTCGACCCGGCGGCTGGCAGGGTGGTCAGTTTGATTGATTTGGATACGGTCAAACCGGGGTTGGTGCATTACGATATTGGCGATTGCATCCGTTCTTGTTGTCATGAACGGGGCTACGACCGTTTAAATATGGATTATTGCCGGAACATTTTGCAGGGTTATGCGGCCGAGGCGCGGCCTTTTTTTTGCGCCGCGGATTACGAATATTTATACAGTGCTATTTTGTTGATTCCGTTTGAGTTGGGCTTGCGTTTCTTTAACGATTATCTAGCCGGCGATTTATACTTTAAGATTGAGCATCCGCGGCATAATTTGCAGCGCGCGCTTGCCCTTTTCGCCTTGTGCCGGGACATTCAGGCGCGGCGCGGTGAGCTGGAGGCGATTATTGGGGCCTTGCCCGTTTAGGGCTGGCGATGGGATGTTTTTGGCTGCCAGTCCATGCCCGAACAAATCTTGACATCAGCCAACCTCGACACAAGCAAACTACTTAAGGCCTTGGCGGCCGGGAACGATTGGCGGGGGTGTGGGAGGCATGGATGCCGACCCCAAGCCTCCATGGAGGGATTCACGGCGTCCCCCGACAGTCGTTCCCGGCCGCCAAGGCCGGCAAGAAACCAACAGCTTCTTACTTGGTTAACACGATTTTCCCTGTTTGGATTGGCTCTCGAATGTTTTCAAACTGATATCGGCGGGATGGTATAATTTTAAAGTGAATTGGGATTTTTGGCGCAAGGTTGATTTAGGGTGTTAGGATGTTGATTATGAAAAGCAAGCTAAGGGATTTGGGTCAATGGATGTTTTGGGCGGCCTTGACCTGGCCAGTTTCCGGATGGGCGACTATCGTGGAGATGCAGACCAGTTTGGGAAATATTCAGATTCAGTTGTACGATACGCTGACGCCGAAGACGGTGGCTAATTTTTTAACTTATGTCAAAAGCGGCGCTTACAACGATTCGTTTATTCACCGTAGCGTGCCGGGTTTTGTAATTCAAGGCGGCGGGTATGATTGGATCAATGGCAAGCTTGTCCAAATTAAAACGCAGCCCGCGGTGGTCAATGAGTTTGCGGCGTCGAACGTGCGCGGCACTATCGCCATGGCCAAGGTGAGCGGGAATGTAAACAGCGCCACTGATCAATGGTTTTTTAATTTGGCGGATAATTCGTCAAATTTGGATAATCAAAACGGCGGGTTTACCGCATTCGGGCGCGTGGTCGGCAATGGCATGGCGGTGGCGGACGATATCGCGGCCTTGAAGGTTTATAATGCTTGCAGCACGAGTAATACCAGCTGCGATTTTTCAAACTTGCCTTTGCGCAGCAAGCAATTAATATCCGCGAAAAATCTGGTGATGATTAACCACGTCAAGGTGTTGGCCGGGGTCGAATTGACGGATAATCAGATGTTCGATATTTCGGTGACTCCGTTGCCGTTCATTGTGTCTGAACCGTCTAAAATGCTAGGCTTGATGCTGACTAATACCCAGGCGAAAGCGCTGACGGTTAATTTCGCCAAGGACGCGGCGACCGTTTTGAATGTGACCGTGCAGGCCAATAGCACGTTGAGCGTGCCGTTTCCCTCGGGTTTTTCATTAGCGCCGTCGGATACGTTTATCGCGACCGTGCTTAACGCCAATAATAGCAATAATACGCTGGGCGAAATTTACGTGCAGTTTCAACTCAAGCATTGAGCATGCGCCTCTGGCGCAGCATCCATGCCTCGTATATACCCGCCAACCGCTCCCGGCCGTCAAGGCCCCGGGGCGGTTGGCTGTATAGTTTAGCTGTCCAGGTAATCGACGGTCAGATCGACGCTAGGCGTGCCGCTGGGTACGGAAAGTTGGATTTCCAGGTCGTCGGCGCTGGTTTTGGTTTTGTTGAAAGTGATGCCTTCAGGCGGTTGTATCACTTGGGTGCTGGCGGCAGGGACGATGATTATGGTTTGGGTCGTCAGTGAGCCCGCGCTATTTTTACTGAAGGTCGCGGTGACGTTGGCGGCGCCGGCGTTGGTGATGATCAAGGCGTGAGCTACGCGCTTGTGTCCGTGCAGGGTGGCTGTCAGGTTTAGCGGCGTTTGCGCGGTGCTGGTAATGGATGCGTAAAATTCATCAGCCGCCGCGGGCAGGCTGAGGGCGCTGGCTAACAGGGCGGCGAGGGTGGTGAGCTTGTACGGGCGCATGTGTTCTCCTTTGCATGAAATGCGGCGTTAATTCGTTTTGCTATTGTATTATAAATTGAAGCGAGCGGTTCATATTTGGCTATACCGGCCGGTTGCGGTTTTTATCCGCGGGTTGCTTGACTTATGCCGCCGATGTTGGTTTAATACACGACTCTTAGCGCCCAGGTAGCTCAGTCGGTAGAGCAGAGGACTGAAAATCCTCGTGTCGACAGTTCGATTCTGTCCTTGGGCACCATGTTTTCCGTGGCGCATTGTTGAGAACCCCTTTTTGGGGTTTTTTTATTTTGCGGCTCCGGTCGGGTGGTTAATATTTAGGGAAGAGCCGGCGGCTCTTTTTTTTTGGATTGAATTTGGCTAGGCGTGTATGAAACAGGCTCCCGAACATTTGATCAATTTGTTGGAACCCATTGTGGAGGGGCTCGGCTACGAGTGCGTGGGGATAGAATATAACCCGCATCCGCGGCACGGCATGTTGCGTATTTATATCGATAGTGAAAACGGCATTTTGTTGGACGATTGCACCAAGGTTAGCCATCAGGTTAGCGGGGTGCTGGATGTGGAAGATCCGATTGCCGGTAATTACCAATTGGAGATTTCCTCGCCCGGCGCGGACCGTCCTTTTTTTAAGTTGAGCCAATTCGAGCGTTTTGTCGGCAGTAAGGTGACGGTTAATTTGTATAGCGCGATTGATAATCGAAAACGGATTACCGGCGGTATCTCCGCGGTGGAAGGCGACGTGGTTGTGATTTATGAACAGCCAAGCCAGGAACAACCGGGCCGGGAGTTTAGAATTCCTTTTCAGGCGATTAGCAAAGCGCGTTTGGCGCCGGAGTTTGACATGAATA
>CAIYSZ010000015.1 GCA_903928965.1 uncultured Pseudomonadota bacterium | reverse complement strand
TAAATGTATTCATATTTCACGGTCCGCCATAGCCGTTCGACAAAAATATTGTCTAAGGCTCGCCCACGCCCATCCATGCTAACCTGAATGCCCTTATCAATCAGGGGCTGAGTGAACTTCCGGGAGGTAAACTGAGCGCCTGAACGAGTTTTTTCGGGATTAACGTTCCACAATGCGTTATTCATTGGCGAAAATACTTTTAAGGCAGTCATCCCTCGCACGAGGCTTATGGTAAATTACCGTTTTATTAGGCCGTATGAGTAAAGCATGAAACAATTTTTTTTGAATATTCTCGCCATCATTTTATTGCTTGAGGAATGGCTGTGGGAAGGTTTGTCGGGGTTGGCGCACGGCTTGATCTCTTTGCTACGCTTGCAGGCGGTGGAACTGTGGTTGACGCAAACCCGGCCGCCGGTGGCCTTGGCCGCGATGCTGGCGCCGTTGGTGATTGTGGGTCCGTTGAATTTTTTTGCCATCTGGATGTTGTGGCAGGGGCATGTGTTGGCGTTTGCGGGTTTGGAATTGGCGGCCAAATTGCTGGGTACTTTGTTGGTGGCGCGGGTATTCTGTTTGACCAAGCCGCAATTATTGACCTACCGTTTGATCAACGCGGTGTATGTGGCGGTTAGCGGCTGGTTGGCGTGGGCGCATAAGAAAATCGTCGCCACCACGATTTACCGGCTGGCGCATGAATTCAAGGCGGCGGCCAAGGCGCGCTGGCGGCGGTGGCGCGGATGAGCCGGAGCCGGCGCGGCGCTTGGAAAATCGGTCCGGCGCGCGCGGCGGATGCGAACAGCTTGACTGGGCTAATCAATCGGGCTTACCGAGGCGGGGAGGGAGTCAGTTGGACTACCGAGGCGCATTGGGTGAGCGGTTTGCGTTTGGATGAGACGCAGACAATTAAGTTGTTGGCCGCGAAGAACGGTTTATTTTTATGCGCGCGCTCAACGCGAGGTTTGCTGGGTTGCATCTATTTGCGGCGGCAGGTTGCCCAAGTGGAATGCAGTTTGTTTGCGGTGGAACCGGCGCGGCAAGGACGCGGGGTGGGTAAGGCTTTGTTGCTCGCCGCCGAAACGGAGGCGCGGCGGCGCTGGAAGGCGGCGCGGATGGTGATGTGGGTGTTGCATGGGCGCGAAGAGATGCTGGCGTATTACCGGCGGCGCGGTTATCGCGCCAGCGCGTTGCGGCGTGAATTTCCGGTTCCGCGGGACTTGTGGCGGGCGCCGGATTTGCGTTTGCGGTTTTTGTTTAAGCCATGCCCCGCCTAAGGGCCGCCGGCGCGGTCCAGTCTGGCTGCTCCGCGCCGGACGCGAATTATCTTTCCAATAATTCGAATTTGCCCGGTTTGCCGTTCCATTCGTCGGCGTCCGGCAGTGAATCCTTGACTTCGGTGATTAACGGCCACAACTTGCTTAATTCAGCGTTCAACGCGATGAAGTGGAGTTGGTCTTCCGTTAATTCGTCCTCGGCGTGTATGGCGTTGGCCGGACATTCCGGTTCACATAGGGTGCAGTCTATGCATTCTTCTGGGTCTATGACTAAAAAGTTTGGGCCTTCATGAAAGCAATCGACCGGGCATACGTCTACGCAATCGGTGAATTTGCATTTAATGCAGTTTTCTGTAATTACAAAAGCCATCGTGTGGTTCCAGGGTTTTGACTAAGGGCGTGTTTCCGTTCGTCTCGAAAACATAATGTGTCATGAACTGAATCGGCCGGGGCCGGCCGTCAGCAGGCGGACTTTTGCCTCGCAACGCGGCGAAAGCAAAAGCCCATCTATAATAACGCTTCGCCGCCGACTCGAACAGTGTTAAATCACGGCGAAGCTTAGGGGCGGCTTATTTGTCTTTTTCTTTGTTGCGTTCCCGTACTTCCTTGATCACTTCTTCCGCTACGTTGCGCGGGCAAGGCGAGTAGTGAGAGAACTCCATTGAGAATTGACCGCGGCCGGACGTCATGGTGCGCAAGTCGCCGATGTAGCCGAACATGTCGCTCAACGGTACGTCGGCTTTGATGCGCACGCCGGTGATGCCCGCTTCTTGCGATTTAATCATGCCGCGGCGGCGGTTCAGGTCGCCGATCACGTCACCGACATTGGCGTCGGGCGAGTATACGTCGACTTTCATGATCGGCTCCAACAATTGCGGGTCTGCTTTCGGCAGGGTTTGCCGGTAAGCGGCGCGGGCGGCGATCTCGAAAGCGATGGATGAGGAGTCCACGTTGTGGAAGCCGCCATCGGTCAGGTTGACTTTCAAGTCCACGCACGGGAAGCCGGCGAGTACGCCTTTGTCAATGTTGGCTTTGAAGCCTTTTTCCACCGCCGGCCAATATTCGCGCGGCACGTTGCCGCCGGTGACGGTGGATTCAAATTGAAAGCCGCTGCCGACTTCACCCGGCTCAATGATGTAGTCGATTTTCGCGTATTGGCCGGAACCGCCGGATTGCTTTTTGTGGGTGTAGCTGTCCTCAACGCGGCGGGTAATGGATTCGCGGTAGGCTACTTGCGGTTTGCCTACGTTGACGTCCACGCCGTAAGTGCGTCTTAGAATATCGACTTTAATATCCAAGTGCAGCTCGCCCATGCCTTTGATGATGACTTCGCCGCTTTCTTGGTCGGTTTCGACGCGGAAGGAAGGGTCCTCTTGCACCAACTTGCCCAGGGCGACGCCCATTTTTTCGTTGCTGCCCTTGTCCTTGGGCGCAATGGCGATGGAAATAACCGGGTCCGGGAACACCATCGGCTCCAAGGTGGCTGGTTTGTCCGGATCGCACAAAGTGTGGCCGGTTTGCACGTTTTTCAGGCCGATGGCGGCGATGATGTCGCCGGCTTGCGCGGATTCAAGTTCTTCGCGCGAATTGGCGTGCATTTCCACAATCCGGCCGATACGCTCGGTTTTGCCGGTAAAGGTGTTCAATACGGTAGAGCCTTTTTCCAGACGGCCGGAGTAAATGCGCAAGAAGGTCAATGCGCCGAAACGGTCGTCCATGATTTTGAACGCCAAGGCGCGCAATGGACGCGAGGCGTCGACGATGGCGAAGGTGCCGGTTTCGTTGCCTTCCAGGTCCACTTCGGGTTGCGGTTTGACTTCGGTCGGATCGGGCAAATAGTCCACCACGCCGTTCAATATCAATTGCACGCCTTTGTTTTTGAAAGACGAGCCGCCGAAAGTCGGGAAGAACGCGCGGCTGATGGTGCCTTTGCGGATGCAGCGCTGCAAGGTTTCCACATCTGGAGATTCGCCGTCTTCCAGATATTTTTCCATGATGTCGTCTTCTTGTTCGACGGCGGTTTCCACCAATTTTTCGCGCCATTCCTCGATTTGGTCGGCCATTTCGGCGGGCGGTTCTTGGATAGTGTATTTCAATGGATCGCCGGAGTCGTCCCAAACCCAGGCCTTGCGGGTCAATAAATCGACCACGCCGACAAATTCGTCCTCGACGCCGATAGGCAGAGTCATCACCAGCGGCCGCGCGCCCAATACTTCCTCGACTTGTTTAACGACGCGGTAGAAGTCGGCGCCCAAGCGGTCCAGCTTGTTGATGTAGATGATCCGCGCGACTTCGGAGTCGTTGGCGTAGCGCCAGTTGGTTTCGGATTGCGGTTCAACGCCGCCGGAACCGCAGAATACGGCGATGCCGCCGTCCAATACTTTTAATGAACGGTAAACTTCGATGGTGAAGTCAACGTGGCCTGGGGTGTCGATGATGTTCAAGCGGTGACCGTTCCATTGGCAGGAGGTGGCCGCCGATTGGATGGTAATACCGCGTTCTTGTTCTTGGGCCATAAAATCGGTAGTGGCCGCGCCGTCGTGCACTTCGCCGATTTTATGAATTTTACCAGTCAGTTTTAGAATCCGTTCGGTGGTGGTGGTCTTACCGGCGTCCACGTGCGCGAAGATGCCGATGTTTCTATACAGCGATAAATCAGTCATGATTGTACTCTAATAAGGATGAAAACTTTGCCCCGGCGCAAGGCCCCGGTTAATTCATTGAGCTTCGTCTATGAAAATCCGCCCATTCTACCCGATATTCGCTTTTACTGCATAAATTCAGTAACCTGTTGCATAAGCTGTAAAAGATAAGGGGCTGCGTGTGAAGTTATGGGTAGCATACGGCCTTGTAAGCGCAAGAAATTTGTCAAAGGACGACCCGATACATCTCTTTAGGCTCATCCAAAGAGAGCGATTTTTTTGCCAAATACTCGCGGTTTACAAGACCTTATAGATTGCATTAACATAGTTTTTTTGTTAGCCGCCGAGCGCGGAGCCGGAGGTAAGCGGGCGTCCAGGCCGCGGCATTGGCTCGCAACGGCGATAAGCAGGGGGAGCGCGGGGATGGCGGCTCCAGGGCGCTTTGGGGTGTTTAGCCTTCTCGCTTGCCGGCCCGGTTTGATTATGCTTTTTTTGTCGTGTATATTTTGGCTTCCGGCTTCGGATATCCTAAACTTAGATTTGTTGACGCGCTTTTATATTTGCCGGTGGAATGGTTTAGGTTTTAGGGAGTTTTGCATGAATTTTAGCATTTTACCCCGGTTCACAAGCCTTCTACATTTCATTAACATAATCTTTTTATGTTAGCCGCTTACCGGGGAGCGGAAGTTGTTTGAGGTATGGCGGTTTGTTGATGTATGGCGGTTTGTTCAGCAGTCTGGTTTTTTTAGAATAGTATTTGCGCTGGCTTTTTTTGTTGCGCGCCGTAATTTTTTTTCGCGGTACCGCGGTCCTTAATTTTTAACTCGCCGCGGGCGAGTTTTTATAGCCAGTATGGCTACAAGGTGCTTGATGAAACTGAAAAACATTTTGTTATACGGATTGGTTGCCGCTTTTTTTATTTGGTGTCTGATCGCCTTTCGGTCCGATCTGGGTAAAATCGATTTTTCCGTCGTTTGGAAGTCTTGGGATTTGTTGATGCTGGCGATTCTGTTATCCTTAGTCAATTATTTATTGCGTTTGGTCAGATGGTCTATATATATGTCCCGTTTAGGTCATGCCTTGGATTTTCGTTTTAATTTACTGAGTTACGTCGCCGGTTTCGGTTATACGCTGTCGCCGGGCAAGCTCGGCGAGATCATTAGGGGGCGTTATTTAAAGGAAAAAAACGTACCCTTTTCTCATACCGCCGCCGCGGTGTTTGTTGAACGGTTGATGGATATGATGGCGATGATGGCCTTGGCCGCTGTTGCGGTCGTTTCCACTCAATATTATGCGGTGATGCCGGTATTGTTGGCTGCCATAGTCGGCATTTTGTTACTTTTGGGTTTTGCGCCGTGGTTGAAAATTGCGGATTGGGCTTATGGCGTGACTTGGATTCCCGCCAAATTGCACCATATAGTGGAAAAAATTTGCCACGCTTTCACTTCCGCCAAAAGTTTGTTGCACCCTTCGCTGCTGATTAGCAGTTTTTTAATCGGTTTGCTGGCCTGGGGCTGCGAGGGCGTGGGTTTGATGGTATTGGGTAAAATTCCGCACGAAGCGGCCATGGACGTTTGGCAGGCGGTAGGTATTTACTCGATTTCCATTATTGTCGGGGTGCTTTCTTTTTTACCCGGCGGTTTGGGCGGCACCGAGGCGGTAATGGCCGGCTTGCTGGATTTGCAAGGTTATCCGGTGTCTTCGGCGATATTGCTGACCTTTTTGTGCCGCTTTTCCACCTTGTGGTTGGCCGTAATTTTAGGCTGGGCGGCTATTTTCGCTTTGGGTTTCGGCAAGAAATCCAGCTCTCAGGCCGTGATTCCGGCCGTCGATGCCGAGGGTTCGTCCACGCCGCTGTGCGTGGATATGGACGGTACTTTGATCAATACTGATTTGCTGTTGGAGTCGGTATTATTGTTGATCAAAAACAAGCCATTGTATATTTTGTATTTGCCTTTATGGCTTAGACGGGGAAAGGCGGCCTTGAAGGCGGAAATTGCCTCGCGGGTACAATTCGATCCGGCTCACCTGCCTTACAACGCGCCTTTTGTCGCTTGGTTGCTCACTCAACATCAAGCTGGACGCCAGTTATGGTTGTGCACGGCGTCAAATCACCGTTTGGCCGAGGCGGTGGCCGGGCATATGGCTATTTTTACCGGCGTGGTGGCCAGCAGCGACGACCATAATTTGTCCGGCAAAAATAAAGCAAAATGTCTAGTAGAGAAATTCGGCGAGCGCGGGTTTGAATATTGCGGTAATGAGCTGGTGGATGTGGCGGTTTGGCAGGTTAGCGGAGGCGCTATTGTCGTTAATGCCAGTGAAAGCGTAAGAGAGGCCGCCGAAAAGGTTGCCGAAATTCGCGGAGTTTTCCCGCGGCGGACTCAATTGCTGAAAAACCTGATCAAGGCGACGCGCGTTTATCAATGGGCCAAGAACGCCTTGGTGTTCGTGCCGATTGCTTCCGCGCATAAAATCGGCGACTCGCTGTCGCTTGAGTACGCCGCGCTGGCTTTTCTGGCGTTCGGTTTTTGCGCTTCCTCGGTTTATTTGTTGAATGATATGCTGGACTTGGAGGCCGACCGCCAGCATCCGCGAAAATCTAAGCGGCCGTTCGCCTCCGGCAACTTGTCGTTAATGACCGGGGCCGCATTGATTCCGCTATTGTTGTTTGCCGCCGCATTGGTTTCGTCGGTTCTGCCGCCCAAATTTTGGTTGGTGTTGGGCGGGTATTACGCCTTGACCGTGGCTTATTCATTTAGTTTGAAACGGGTCGTGCTGGTGGACGTGATTACGCTGGCGGGTCTGTATACGATCAGAATCGTGGCCGGCGCCTATGCCATTGATGCTGTTTTGAGTTTCTGGTTGTTATTGTTTTCAGTGTTTTTATTCCTCAGTCTGGCTTTGGTCAAGCGTTACGCCGAATTGGACGCCATGCAGCGCCAAGGCAAGCTGAAAGCCGCTGGCCGGGGTTATCACATTGAGGATTTGCAATTGTTGCAGAGTTTAGGCACCGCCGCGGGTTATTTATGCGTGTTGGTGCTGGCCTTGTATATCAATTCCCCGCAGATCGAAACCTTGTATAGCCGGCCTAAATTCATTTGGTTTCTGTGCGTAATTTTGTTGTTCTGGATTAGCCGGGTGTGGATGATAGTGCATCGCGGCCAGATGCATGACGATCCGGTTATTTTCGCTTTTAAAGACAAGGTTAGCCGCTATGTCGGGGTTCTGGCGGTTGTTTCGGTTTGGTTGGCGGTTTAGCTTATGAGTATGCAAACATTTAATGCTTGGGGCCGCGTGCGGAGGCTGGATTTAGAATCGGCGCCGCTGGTCAGCCGCTTTGACGATCTGCCCTTGGCGGGAATGTCGGCGGCGACGGTTTTGCCTTTCGGCAATGGCCGCAGTTACGGCGATAGTTGTTTGAATGAAGGCGGGGGCATGCTGACTTGCCGTACTTTAAACCACTTTATTCATTTTGATCCCTACTCCGGCGTGCTGGCATGCGAGGCCGGGGTGTTGTTGTCGGATATTTTGGAATTGGTCGTGCCCCAGGGCTGGTTTTTACCGGTGACGCCCGGCACGCGTTTCGTCACGGTGGGGGGTGCTATCGCCAACGACGTGCACGGCAAGAATCACCACGTCTCGGGGACGTTTGGCCGCCACGTGCGACGCTTTGAATTATTGCGCTCTGACGGCGGGCGCTGGCTTTGCGCGCCGGATTGGAACGCGGAGTGGTATGCCGCGACCATTGGCGGCTTGGGTTTGACCGGAGTGGTGACTTGGGCCGAGATTCAACTGCGCCGTATTCCGGGTCCTTGGATTAACGTGGATACCATCCGCTTCGGCTCCTTGTCCGAATTTTTTACTTTGTGCGCGGAGTCCGATCAGGATTACGAGTATACGGTGTCCTGGATTGATTGCACCGGCGCGGGTAAGCGCTTGGGCCGCGGTTTGTTCATGCGCGGCAACCATTGCGAGGGCGCTCCCGATTTGCCGCCTTACGCCGCCAAGGCCATGACGTTTCCGTTCGCGCCGCCGATTTCCATGGTGAATCCGCTGACGCTAACGGTGTTTAACGAGTTGTATTACCATAAATCCTTGCGCCGCTTGAGCCGGCAAATCCAGCATTACCAGCCGTTTTTCTATCCGTTGGACGGTATCCTGGAGTGGAACCGGATGTACGGCGCGCCGGGTTTTTATCAATACCAATGCGTGGCGCCGATGCAGGGCGGCGAGGCGGCTATCGGCGAAATGCTGGAGGCTATCGCGCAAAGCGGCCTGGGGTCGTTTTTAGCCGTTTTGAAAGTGTGCGGCGACGTGGTTTCGCCGGGCATGTTGTCGTTTCCGATGCCGGGGGTTAGTTTGGCGTTGGATTTTCCCAATTGCGGTGACAGGTTGCACGAGTTGTTCGCGCGTTTGGATCAGGTGGTCGCCGGGGTCGGCGGCCGTTTGTATCCGGCCAAGGATGGGCGCATGCCGGCTTCCTTGTTCCAAAGCGGATATCCCGCTTGGCGCGATTTTAGCGCATTTATCGATCCGCGGTTTTCTTCTTCATTTTGGCGTAGGGTTACGGAATTGGCATGAAAAAAATATTAATCGTCGGCGCGATATCCGCCATTGCCGAGGCTACCGCCCGCGTTTGGGCGCAACAGGGTGATTATTTGTTTCTAGTGGCGCGCGATGCGCAAAAACTGGCGGTCTTGGCCGAGGATTTGCGCGTGCGCGGCGCTGGCCGGGTAGAAACTTACGTCATGGACGCGAACGATTACGCCGCGCATGCGCCTATGCTGGATGCCGCCGAGCAGGCCTTGCAAGGTTTGGATACGGTATTGATCGCGCACGGCGTGTTGCCGGATCAGGCCGCTTGCGAGCAATCGGTTGAGTTGACCTTGCGGCAAATAGACACTAACGCTTTGTCGGTGGTCGGTTTGTTGACCTTGCTTGCCAATCGCTTTGAGCAACGCAAGGCGGGCGTCATCGCGGTGATTTCCTCGGTTGCCGGAGATCGGGGCCGGGCCAGCAATTACGTTTACGGCAGCGCCAAGGCCTTGGTGTCGGAGTTCGCCTCCGGTCTGCGTCAACGTTTGGCGGCTTCGGGCGTGACGGTGGTGACCATCAAACCTGGTTTTGTGGATACCCCGATGACGGCCAGTTTCAAAAAAGGCCCGCTGTGGGCGAAGCCGGAAAAAATTGCCGCGATTATCGCCAAGGCCTGTGATAGCGGCGGCGGCGCTGTGTATGCGCCCTGGTTTTGGTTTTACATCATGGCCATCATCAAGCTGATCCCGGAGTTCGTGTTCGGTAAAATCAAAATCTAGGCTTAAGTCCCGGCCGTGCACTTATTCGCCGTTTTCGAGAATTTGCTTCAAAAACGGGATGGTGACTTTACGTTGCGCGGCCAGAGTGGCTTGGTCCAGTTTTTCTAAAATTTTCCATAGCGCCGGTAGATCATGCGGGTAATGGCGTAATAGATAGGATGCGACGCGTGGCGACAGCTCAAATCCCAGGTCGCCGGCTTTGCGGCTTAAGGCTAGTGTTAAGTTTACATCGTCAAGCGCTTGAATTTTTAGCGTAAGACCCCAGGCCATGCGTGTTTTCAAGTCGAGGAGTCCGAATGGCAGGTATTTGGGCGGGCAGTCGGCGGTGATTAAAAGTTGCCGGCTGTTTTGCCGGTGAGCGTTGTAGAAAGCGAACAAGGCTTGTTGCCACTCCGCTTGTTCGGCCAGATGCTGAATATTGTCTAGACAAACCAGATCCCATTCTTCGAGGCCATATAGCAGCCCGGTGTCGGCCGGCATGGGCGGTGTGAGGTTAAGATAAAAACATTCGCGCCCGTGTTGTTTGGCAAGTTGGCAGCAGGCATGCATTAAATGGGTTTTGCCGGAGCCGGCTTCGCCCCATAGATAAATTTGTTGTTCCGGGCCGCCTTGGGCGAAATTGACGAGTTCGGCGTAAAGTTGTTCGTTGCCGCCGGGATGAAAATTGGCGAACGAATAATTGCCTTGGAATGCGAATTCGACGATTTGTTGCCGCATGGCTAAGCCCGGTTTAGGTTTTGGGAGCCCGATATACGTAGAAACCCGCGCCGAAACAAAGCATTAAACTGGTCAAGCATTCGAGCGCGGCGTAAGGGCGCTCCGCTGCGTCAGCGTAAAGTGCGATGACGGCATGAATGAAATAGGGCAGACTGAGATAGCTCATCCAAGTGCAGCTTTTCAGGTTGCGGCGCAAAAAGCCGCGCAACGGCAGTAAAAGCGGTCCGACGGTCAGTAACAATCCCAGCGCGGTTGGGAAGGCTGGTGAAGGGAATAACAGCGTGAACCAGGCCATTCTTAACAGGAATAAACCGAAATATCCGGCGCTGGCGAGATGATGGTAAACAATGCGCGGCATAAGGTTAACCGAATTTTTGAATTGGGCTGGTAAAAGTTGTTATTATTGCATATTAAACCGTGTTTATTGGTTTAGGGTTGGCAAGCTTAGGTTGGCGCGATTTAAGGGCCGGCTAAATCAGATTGTCAGCTACCCGCTTAAGCCGCTAGCAAAAATAGCCTATGTTAATGAAATGTACGTGACTATCCACATAGCGTCTTATTGTTAACGCCTTAAGCCGGGGCAATCGCGTTAGTTTCGGCAAAAGGCTGTTGGGTTCAATCCAGACGCCAAGGCCTTAAACGGTAGCCGGATTGTAAAGCGGAATGCATGGGACGTATTGTTTTATTGAACCGAGGATGAATTATGCGTTGGTTGTATGTGCCAAACGAGCAAAAGGATGGGGATCAAGTTGGGCCGCGCATGGCATTTGAGCAGTTTTACGCCGAGGGTTTGTTTACGGCTTACGGCGCTTATTCCTATTTGGCGCGCGCTCAGGCTTTGGCGGATCACGCCGCTGCGTTGCGAGAATTTGAAAATACGGTACGCGAGTTCGCGCCGGATGTGATTTTTATTCAGCATCCGAGTAACGGCTATCCTATGGATGGCGAATTTTTACGGCGCTTGAAATCGGCTGGCGGCCAGGCTAAATTGGTTTTGTTTGAGGCCGATCCCTATGGGCGTATCATAAAACGCATGGATCAAACCTTGCGCGCGGTGATTGCGGCATCCGACATCTGTTATTTGGTGGGGACCGGAGTGTTAGCGGATATGGCGCATGAAGCGGGTGCGAAACACATCCGTTTTGCACCGCATTCCTATGATAGCCGCAGGTTTGGCGGGCAATGGACGCCCACCTTGAAAAGAAGTTTGGACGCGGTGATGATCGCCAATCTACCCTTGTTAAAGCGCATTCCCGGTTTGTATGTGCCGGGCGGCCGCAAGCGCAAGCAAACCGCCGATATTTTATACCGCGGCTTAGGCGAGCGTTTTGCGGTGTACGGCCGGGATCTGGGATGGCGCGGTGTGCCTTATTGCCGAGGCGGCATTGAATTTGATCGTCAGGGGGATATTATTCGCGATGCCTGGATCAGCGTTAATTGGGGCCAGTATGACGATATCGCCATGTACGGTTCCGACCGCTTGCCGATCAGTTTGGCTTGTGGCGTGCCGCATATCACCAATTATCAAACCGGTTACGAGCATGTATTCGCGGCCATTCCGGGTCTGTTCGTGATCAAGCATCCGCGCGAGGCTCTCGATGTTGCGCTGTATCTGCTGAGTCTGCCGATTGATCGGCGCAATGAATTGGGTTTGGCGGCGGCTGAATACGCGCGCAAGCATTTGGAGGCAACCGTGGTGTACCGGGATATTGTCACTGGCGTGCGCGAAAAATTGTTTGAGGCAATGCCTGCATGAAGTTGCATATTGCATTCGCCGCGCCTATCGCCACCGAGCACGTTGCACATTTGCTACGCGACGGCGGCGCCGGTTTGCCGCCAGGTTATGGCGGCGCCCCGTTCACCGGGGTATTGATTGGCGAGTTGTTACGGCAAGGGCATAGAGTTTCGGCGTTTACGACCGACCATTCCATGTATGGCGCGGCGGAAACAGTGCATGCCGCGGGCGAGAATTTCGATTTTTATTTATGCGCGGAAAGGCCGCGCGCCTGGAGGCCGAATGACCGGCGCTTGGGCCGGGCTGTGGATGCGTTCGGTTATGAAATCGGTTTGTTGGCGCGGACCATGGCCGAGTCGCGGCCGGATATCGTGCATGCGCATTGGAGTTACGAGTTTGCATTGGCGGCGCTACGCTTGCCAACGCCGCATTTGATTACTTGTCACGATGCTCCGGGCGTTGTATTGCGTTTTAATCCTTATCCTTTTCGGGCCGTGCGTTATCTGATGGCGCGCCGGGTTTTCGGGCGCGGCCGGCATTTTTCCACGGTTTCGGCCTATATGCGGGAACAATTGCGAGGCCTTACCCGGCGCGCCATGCACGTGGTTCCCAATCCGTTGGCGGATTATGTGTTGGCGTCGGGCCGGGCGGGGCGGCCGTTGCCGGCGACCCGGCGCATTGCGATGGCGGCGAACGGTTGGGATGCTCGGAAGAATGCTCAGGCCGGATTGGCCGCTTTCGCGGAGTTTCGGCGTCAAGCGCCGCACGCGGAATTACATGTGTTCGGACAGGCGTTCGGTCCCGGCCAGGCGGCGGAGCAATGGTGCATCCAAAATGGAATGGCCGACGGCGTGAGGTTTCATGGCGTGACGCCGCATCGGCGTTTGGCGGAATTGCTGAATCAAATGGATGCGCTGCTGCATCCGGCCTTGGAGGAGTCTTTTGGAGTGGTGTTGGCGGAAGCGATGGCTTTAGGGCTGCCGGTAGTCGCCGGCCGCGATAGCGGAGCCGCGCCTTGGGTTTTGGGCGCGGATGCGGCTGACGGCGGCTGCGCGGAGCTGACCGACGTCGCCGATAGCGCCGCCATTGCCGCGGCCTTGAGGCGCTTGTTCGATGACCGGTATGCCGAGCGATCGGCGCGCGGTTTCGCGCGGGCGCGGGCGATGTTTGCCCCGGAACCTATTGTGTCGGCCTATGTGGATTTATATCGTGATGCGATGGCGGGGGTGCGTTAATGAATTCAATGTTTCTTTTTGGGTTAAAGGTCCGTAACGCTTTGCTGGTGCGTTGGTGGGGCTGGCGCGGGGCTTGGCTCTTGCGTTTGCACGGCGTCGAATTCGGCCGGAATATTAGTTTATACGGCATGCCGCTGGTGGCTAAGCGCCAAGACAGCCGCATAATTTTGCAGGATCGCGTGGTTTTATGTTCCGATTCGCGGTTTACCGATATGGGGGTCGCGCGGCCGGTGATTTTGAAAACCTTGCGCCCTGGCGCGCGCATTGTCATCGGCCGCGATAGCGGCCTGAGCGGCGTGGTGGTGTGCGCCGCGCAAGCGGTGGAGATCGGGGCCAATTGTTTGTTGGGCGCCGACGTGCAAATTTTCGATACCGATTTTCATAAACTTGCGCCGGACAACCGGCGGCATGATGATAATCCCGAACTCATTGCTTGTGCGCCGGTATGCATCGCCGACAATGTATTTATCGGCGCCGGGGCCAAGATTTTGAAAGGGGTGAGCATAGGCGAAAATTGTGTGATCGGCGCTGGGTCGGTGGTGACCAGGAGTATTCCGGCTAATTGCATCGCCGCCGGTAATCCGGCGCGGGTGATCGCGTCTCTTTAATAGATAAATAGATCGGCTTGACATGGAGTGTAGGTTTTAGGTATGAATTCACAGGCTAAACTTAAATATTTAACCGTCGTCACGCTTTGTTTGTTTATTTTTTTGGGTTCGTACGGCATTGATTTGACCTTGGAGCCTCCCGGATATGAGCGTTATCCGTATCACCGGTTTTTGATTGTGATTACCGCGTTGATCGCGCTTTTGAATATAAGAGAGGTGGTTAATTTATGTCTAAGCAATAAGGCGCTAATTTTACTGGTTGCTTATATATTCGCGACCTCCCTGTGGTCTGATGATCCGCAGGGGACAATGAAGAATTTTGTGTTTTTGGCCTCCGCCGTATTTATTGCAATTTTGATAGTTAATGCGTTTTCCGAACGGAATATTGTTTTGGTTCGCTGGTTGTTTTGGCTGTTTTTGTTGATGAATCTGGCTAGTATCTACGTGGCGCTGGAATATCCGGCTTTGGGTATTAATGTCAAGGAGTTCGGTAAGCCGCGCTGGCTGGGCATCACCAACCATCCGAATACATTGGGCGCAACCGGATTGATTCTGATTTGGTTGGCGTCGAATTTATATTTTCTAACCCGAAAAACCTTTGAAAAATTATGCGTGATGATCGCTATTGGCGTCGGGCTTTGGGTTATAGTCAAAGCGGACAGCATTACAAGCTTGGTCGATGCGTTTCTGGTCATTGAGCTTGTTTGTTATTATTACCTATTTAACAAGCTGAGTTTGCCAGTGAAAGTTTGTTTATTGGGGGCAGGCTTTTTTGCTTCTTTGTTCCTGGCGCTGTTTTTCTTTAAGGGCCAAGATATGGCATCGGTCATTTTGAGTTCCGCCGGCCGTAATACCAATCTTAGCGGTCGTACCTTGTTGTGGAGTAAGGCGTTTACCGCGTTTTTTGAGAGCCCGATAATCGGATATGGTTTTGATGATCTTGCCGGATTGACTAAACGCTTTCGTTTATTAATGTCGCATTTACATAACGGTTATTTAGAGGTTTTAGTGAAGGGCGGGCTCATTGCCGGATTGTTGACGTTTGTTATATTATTTCGTGCTTTTGTTGATCAATTACTGATTAAGTCGTCTCATCGAAATAATTTTATTCTTTTGAATTCAGGTTTGGTGATGGTGTTGGTGCATAATTTCACAGAGTCAACCTTGATGAAGGGATTGAATCCTTTAAATATTGTGTCTATTTATGTCGTGGTGGCGACCAGTTATTTTAGAAATAAAAAGGCAATGGTCAATGAAGTTCATGTCGGGTAGGTTTTTCCGATTGGGCTTGCGGCGAAAGCGCTTAATGGTGTTTATCTAGTTATATGTCAAATACTATTGTTTTTAAAGGATTGGCATTATTTGCATTCAGTTTGTTTTTTGTTTTTGATAATATAAGAATCGATTTGGTGATGACCAAGATTGATCCGGATGAAAGGTTTCCTTTTCACCGTTTTTATGTGGCCATCTCCTATTTTCTGTTTCTGATCAATATGCGGGTGACAATTAACGAGTGCTTGAAAAACAAGGCACTGTTGGTGTTGTTGCTTTATATTTTGGTTTCGATGTTTTGGTCCTCTGTTCCATTTGGTTCTTTTAAATCATTTTTTTCGCAACTTACGGTAATGTTGGTGGCGATTATGGTTGGCTTGGCTTATTACGAGCAACGTGTCGTCATTCTCAGGACTTTGTTTTTATGGTTTTTATTATTTGTTGTCGCCAGCATCGCTATTGCCTGGTTTTATCCTGAGGTTGGCGTTAATACCATTAGCTTTGGCAAGCCGCGTTGGATAGGGGTTTCGGATCATCCTAACGAGTTGGGTGCCACGGCGTTGGTTTTAATCTGGTTAGGGATGAATTATTATTATATTGGTTCAAGTAAGAAGCTGGTCTTTTTGTCCGTGGCCATGGGTTATTATGTCATTATAATGGCGGATAGCCTTACCAGTTTGGTGTCATCGTTCGCGGTAATGCTGTATGTAATTTATAGTTACAAGATGGCTAATATGAATTTTATATTTAAGGCCTTTTTGTTTTTATTGGCTTTTTTTATTTTTGTGGCGATAATTGGACTTTATAAGAGTTTTCCGGATTTGATCGGCTCTTGGTTGGAGGCGGGGGGGCGTAACGCTACTCTGTCGGGTAGAACCAAATTATGGCATAAGGCGATAATTTCACTGCGCGGACATTGGATGTTCGGTTACGGTTTTGATAATTTAAAACAGGTTACGGAGCGGCAATATAAGCAGATGTATCAAATGTCGCATTTGCATAACGGTTATCTTGAGGTTTTGTTGAAAGGCGGCGTGGTCGGTTGTTTGTTGTTGCTTATAGTGGTTGTGAAGACCATGATATATCAGTTTAAAATTCGCAAAAAACATCGCTCGGACTATATCTTGCTTAGCTCCGGTTTGCTTATGATATTTATTCATAATTTTACCCAGTCCTCTTTGTTGAAAGGCAGTATCACGTTGAGTATTTTGTTTTTCTATATTTGCATCTTAAGCAGCATGATTTATCATAGGGATCAGTATGAAAATATGGATTTGTATCCCGGTATATAATCGCATCGGTTTTACCGTGGAGTTTTTGCATTCCTTGCGGGCGCAATCCTACCGGAATTTCGAGGCGGTGATTTGCGATCACGGTTCCACCGACGGCACGGGCGAAATTTTGGCGCGTGATTTTCCGGAAGTCGTAGTGATTAAGGCGGAGAGTTCCCTGTGGTGGACCGGAGCCATTAATCGCTGCCTGGCGTTTGTGTTGCCGCGCGCCGCCGCCGCCGATGCGGTGTTGGTAATTAATAACGATAACGTGGCGCAGCCTGACTATTTACAAAATCTGGCCGCCGCTCATCTGGCGCTGGGACGCAATATTATTTCTTCCACCGTTTACGATATTAAAACCGGGCGCTTGACTGAACCGGGTTACCGGCAGAATTGGTATTTGGCTAGCGCCAAGGCGGTGGATTGGTCGCAGGCGCCGGATGTTGGATATCCAGGGGCGGCGGAGGTAAGCCATGCATCCGGGCGCGGGGTGTTGTATCCGGTGCGAGCGTTTCGTGAATTGGGCTTGTTCGATGAGTTGCATTTGCCGCATTACGCCGCCGATTATGATTTTAGTTTTTTGGCGGCGCGGGCCGGCTATCGCATTTATGCCTGTCTGGATTGCAAAGTATATTCGCATGTAGAAGAGACCGGCATGGTGAAGGTGTTGAGCGCCTTGTCCTGGCGCAGCTTTGTCGATTATTTTTGCTCCATGCGTTCTCCGGCCAAATTGAGCGTGCGGTTTTGGTACGGTTGGCGCAATTGTCCGCGTTGGTATTTTCCGGTTTATCTGGTCTTGGATTTGGGGCGCGTGTTTGGGGCTTATTTCAAGTCGTTTCTGATTAAACGTAAATAACGCGGCCAGTCAAATAAGGGGCCGGGGTCGGTTTTGCGTTGCGGGGCGATATCGCTGTGTCCTGTGATGCGTTCCGGGGTGATGGCGGGATATTGGCGGATCAGGGCTAGGCTGGCGGCGGCGAGCGCTTGATATTGTGCGTTGGTGTAGGGTTGTGTGATGTCGCCTTCCAATTCAATGCCGATGGAGAAATCGTTGCAGCGGCCGCGTCCTTGAAAGCAGGAGGCTCCTGCGTGCCAGGCGCGCCTATCGAAAGCCACGTATTGTTTAAGTTCGCCTTCGCGGCGGATCAGCAGGTGGGCCGAAACTTTTAGTCCGGCGAGGTCTTTGAAACTCGGATGTTGGCTGGCGTCAAGTTGGTTTAGAAACAAACGGTCAATGTAGTCGCCCCCGAATTCGCCGGGCGGCAGGCTGATGCAATGGATGACCAGCAGGCTGATGTCGGCGGGGTCGGGGCGGGCGTCGAAATTGGGAGACGGCAGAAATTGGGCCGCGCTAAGACAATGGTTGACGATTTGCATGATATATTAATCCGAGGTAATCGTGTTTGCTAGGTAAAAGGCTGTTGGCTTCAAGCCGGCCGCCAAGGCCTTGAGTATTGGGGCGATTCCGGGGGGTGCCGTGAAAACGTCCATCTAGGCTTGGAGATCGACTCCGGACGCCAGGCTTTGTGTGCTAGGCTTAGCAATCAAGTTTTGTCCCGGTTTGGGCCGGCGGTTTTGATTTTAGTTTTAATTATAAATGCATTGATTGATGAAGATACGACCTAGCGCGGCGGAAATTGATTTATTTTTGGCGGAAGACTTAGGCTCGGGCGATTTGACGGCGGGGTTGATTCCGTTTGAACGGTTGGCGGCGGCGACGGTGCGCTGCCGGGAGCCGGCGGTTTTGTGCGGCCGGGATTGGTTCGACGCCGTGTTTTTGCATTTAAGTTCTTTGGTGGAAATAAACTGGTTTTTCGACGACGGCGACGCGGTGGCGGCGGATACGGTGTTGTGCGAGTTGCGCGGCCCGGCGCGCGCTTTGCTGAGCGGCGAGCGCACTGCCTTGAATTTGCTGCAAACCTTGTCGGCCACCGCGACTTTGTCGCGCGCTTATGCGAACGCAGTGGCAGGCTTGAGTTGTAAGGTGTTGGATACGCGCAAGACTTTGCCGGGTTTGCGTTTGGCGCAAAAGTACGCGGTTCGCTGTGGCGGTTGTCACAATCATCGTTTGGGTTTGTTTGACGCGGTGTTGATCAAGGAGAATCATATCGCGGCCTTAGGTTCCATCGCCGCCGCGGTGGCGGCGGCGCGCGCGCTCCGCGGCGTCATGGTCGAGGTCGAGGTGGAGAATATGCGCGAGCTGGGGGAAGCCTTGGCGGCTGGGCCGGATCGCATTATGTTGGACGATTTTGGGGTCGAGGCCCTGCGGCAAGCGGTGCAAATGGCCGCGGGGCGGGTGGAGTTAGAGGCTTCAGGCAGTATTACCCTGGAAAATATTCGCGAATACGCGGCAACCGGGGTGGATTATATTTCCATCGGCGCGTTGACCAAGAATGTGAGAGCTATAGACTTGTCCATGCGCATTGAGTTAACGGCCTAGGGAATGACATTCGGGTTTTGGTAAACGACGAAAAATTGCCCCTTGAATACGGGCCGCCATTCCTGATGCACTTTGAATGGAAAGGGTGAGGACAGGAAATAGCTTACGTAGTGGTCTTGGGTGGCGAGTTCCTGGGTTTCATCCTGGTCCAGCAGCGCATAGGCTACTTGTTGGTCGAGCGCATTTTCCACTCTCGCGATCGATTTGCCCATTTCGCCTTCGATGGGCCAATCTATTGGTAATGGGTTTGCCGTGCCGTAGAGATAGCCGGCCAGGGTAAAGGTGGGCAGGAATACGACTTTTTCGTTTTTGTATTGAGTTGCAAGGCGGTGCGCTTCGGCTAGTTTTTCGCAATTGCGCGTCGAGGTTTTGATGTAGGATAGTTTGGTTTCCACGCCGCCAAGGTCGCAGCTCAACTCGCTTCTTTTGCCATCGCGGGTTGGGGCGGCTAAGTTAATTAGGCTGATGATGGTCAAGCCGCATAGGAGTCCGTATTCTTGCCAGCTTGTTAGCTTGGGCTGGTCCACGGCGTCAGGATATTGCTGCTGGAAATAACGCAAGCCGCCAAATAGCAATGGCGCGGCGAATTGGATCGGGGTTAAATTGGTCCAACTAATGCTGGCGCACCAGGATAAGGCCAACATTAAGGCCAGCAGGAGCGCCGGTTGTCTTAATTCGGGCGTGCGGCAGTCTCTTATGATCGTCAGTAACGTAAGTAAAAATAGCGTATGTTCAAAGCCGGAGCAATTTAATTTACCCTGTTTCAAGAAAAAATACAGCGCTAGGACGATGGAGACGAGTAGTATCCAAAAAAGATCAAGAATGGGCGGGTAGGATTTATGGAAGGATTTGCATATTTCTCGGCTAAACAATATGCACAGAATGGACCCCGCCAGGATATTGGCTGGATAGTATAGGTAGCTGTGCGCTCCCGCCACAAGCGCGGTTTTTAATGTAGTGGAGCCGCGGGTTTGCTCTAGAAACTGGACCAAGGCGTCATTTTGCTTTAACCAGAACATAAATAAGGCCAACAATACGATATTGGTCAGGGCGTAGACTATCAGGTCTTGTCGGCGGCGGTTTAAAAAAAGATATGCCATGAAAAATAGCGGCGCAGGATAAAAGGATTGCTTGGCTAGACAGGCTAGAAATACGGCGAGCGCGGCGAGGAGGGTATGCGGCAGGCCTTTATCCCGGCTTATGCAATAAACGCCGAGCATACCCATGAACACGCCGTCTAGGGTGTGCCACGGAAAAGGTGCGCTATATACGCTTATGGACAGTAAAAAGCTCAGAATGGCAAAACCCGCGCGATATTTTGTGAATAGGCTGGGTTGTGTTTGGGGGTAAGCGTTGACTAATACGGCGCAGGCCAGAAACGAGTATATACAGATTTGTAAGGCGGTCAGGGCGCGGGCGGCGATGTACAGCAGATTGTCGGGAAATAAATAAAACCACAGGCTATGTAGATAAATGGATAGCGGCGGTCTGACATAAATGAAGTCTTTGTAAGGCGTGGAACCGTTAAAAATTCTCCAACTCATGCCGAGTATAAAGCCGTCGTCATTATTCGCCCAGCCATGGCGACCGATAAATAGGGTGTAAAGCCCGGTTACCGTCAAAATGAGCAGGCTTTGTTTGATGGGGCTGAAATTTAAGATGCGCATAAATCCAATGCAGAATGGATGAATATTTAGAATTTAAGCTACCCGCTAAATCCGGGGCATTGGCATGGGCAATAACGCTGGACAATGGGTTTATAGCCGGCCGCCAAGGACTTGAGCGGTTGGCTTCGCTGTCAAGGTTTGTTCCGGCTTGGGGCCGGCAGCCAAATTCTTAATAATGTTCGGAGTCCGTATTCGCTTATTATACAATGACTAGTTTAAAATAGGCATTCATGTATCCTAAAACATCGGGATGCAAAGGCCTTTTGCTTTGGCGCTGGATAGTCGGTGGGCTAGGGGTTGCCGGAATAGTGAAGTCGCTGTAAAAAATTCGCGGCCGCATGCTTGAGCATGACGCGTGGCGACTCAATTTTTAATATTGACTCGTGTGTTTGATTTGAGGTGGGTTGGGAATGGCTGAATTAGTCAATCAGATCGTTTTGATTACCGGGTGTTCGTCCGGCATTGGTTATGTAACGGCCAAGGAATTGAGCCGGCGCGGGCACCGGGTGATTTGTTCCGCGCGTAAGCCGGAGGATGTCTCGCGCTTACGCGCGGAAGGGTTTGAGTGTTTATGCTTGGACTTGGCCGATTCCGCCAGTATTCGCGCGGCGGTGGATGCCTTGCATGAGTTGACCGGCGGAAAACTTGACGCCGTGTTTCATAATGGCGCTTATGGTCAGCCTGGCGCGGTGGAGGATTTAAGCCGGGACGCCTTGCGCCGGCAATTTGAAACCAATGTGTTCGGTTGGCATGAACTCACTAATTTGCTGCTGCCGGCCATGCGGCGGCAAGGGCATGGCCGAATTGTGTATAACAGTTCGATTTTGGGATTCGTGGCCATGAAGTATCGCGGCGCGTATAACGCTAGCAAGTTTGCACTGGAAGGCTTGGTGGATACTTTGCGTTTGGAATTGCGGGGGTCGGGGGTGCATGTTTCCTTGGTCGAGCCGGGGCCTATTGTCAGCCGCTTTAGGGAAAACGCCATGCGGATGTATCTGCAAAACATCGATCCGGAGCGTAGCGTGCACCGCGAGACTTATCGGGCCATGGAGGCGCGTTTGCAAAAACCAGGGCCGGCGGCGCCGTTTACCTTGCCGGCCGAAGCGGTGGCTAAAAAGGTGGCGCATGCCATTGAGTCCCGGCATCCGCGCATTCGCTATCCGGTGACGTTCCCTACTTATTTATTCGGCGTGTTGAAGCGTTTGTTGCCGGCGGCATGGCTGGATAAAATCTTGGCTAGCGTGGAATAGGCGGCGGACTAACCTCTGTCATAATAGCGGAATTATTCCGCTAATTATGTTATTATTATTCTAACATACGGCTGTTAAAAAAAAATTACACTGCTTACGGTTGTATGTTATTAATAATAAATAAACTGTGAGGTTCAAACATGAAAATTTTAAAAAGCGCTGCGATTGCATTTTCCTTGACCGTGGCCATGGGTTCTTTTTCTACCGCCGCCTTGGCGGAAGACGGCAGAACGACGTTTAAACCCATTGACGCCATCAAAGGTGTGCTAGATCGCATCACCACCGCGGAAACCGCTATCAATAACGGCGTCGACGGAGCGGAAGTAGCCGTTTTAATTAAATCGGCCGCCGACTACGCTAAGGAAATCAACGCTAACGATAAAGTGGCCAGAGAAAATTCTAAAGCCCTGATTCACTTTAAAGCGGCCATTACTTCGGCCAAAGCCGCCAACTTGCAAGAGTCCAAAGAGCATTTGGCCAAAGCTAGAGCAGTTGTCGAAAGTTTGAAAAAACTGATCTAACTGTTTTTACGGGGCGGACTACACCCCGGAGTTGATTTGCGCGCCCGCAAGGGCGCGCATACTCGCGATTAAGGCGAATAAGTTTTGTTGTTAATACCGGAATGGGTGTTGCGCGATGGCGCGCTCCAACCAAGCGATCAAATCCTTGCCATTCCGCCAGGATGTTCGCTCTTCGTCCAGCTTTACGTCGGGTTGCAGCAGGCGTAATGTTTGCAGCAGTTTTTTTAACTTCACCGTATTGCTTGCGCTGAGCGGGTAGGTCGCCAGTAACCGCGAATAGTCGGGGTCATCGGTATCCGGCGCGTTCCGGCTGAGTGCGGTCAGGCGGGCCAAAAATTGTTCGATGGCCGGCAGTTGGCCTTCTATCGCTGCCATGGCCAAGTTTTCGGTAATTAACTCGGGCGGAGCTAACCTGTTATCGGAAATAATTTTTAGACAATGAATTAATTCGCAGGTGTTGAATTTTACCGCCGTTTCGTAAAAAGCGGCGGCTTCCATATCGTACATCGCATGAGGGTCGGGGTAATCGGTTACCGGGGCGGCGGCGCTGATTAATTCGCAGCTCGTCAGTTCGGATTTGAATGGAAATTGCGGATAAAAGGTTTTTCCGCTGACGGCGTTGACGATTTTATCGGCGGCCAGCAGAGAGCCCAATGGCCGGTCTCGGCTGCCGGCGATGCCGATATTCAAGAAAACGGCGTCGGAGGAGGCTATACCGGCGGCCATGGCGTAACCGAGTGCAGCCGCCGCGTTTATCTGGCCGACGCCGGATATCGCCAAACTATGCCGCGGGCCGCGGTAAAGCGGAAACGGCGTCCCGCCGCTGATTTTTTGCAATCCCCAGCGCCGGATCAGCGGCTTGGCTTCCGCGGGTAAAGCCACGAAACAGAAAACACCGCTCACGGCGTTTGGCTGCCGCTGATGCCGGAGCTGGGGGCCTGGGCGTTGCGGATGAAGATGGTTTTTAGTTTCCCAAAGGCTTCCCGCAAGGTTTTTTCCATGACCACTTCGTTGCCGATGGAGACGATGACGCGTGCGAGCTCCGGCATTTTGGTATGAGTGGCTAGCGTGTAAATGGGTTGCACGTACAAAATGGAGTTGTCCATGGGCAGGATGATCATGCGACCTTTGCGGATTTCCGAGCCTTGTTGGTTCCAAAGCGTGAATTGGGCGGCGATTTCGGGTTTTTGGTCGATCAAGGCGTTGACTTGGGATGGGCCGTTGACTTGCACTGCTTTGGGAAATTTAAACACCGTGATGCCGGGTTTGTAATTGCCGTCGTCGCAGCCGTCAACGTCAAAGGCGCTGGCCACGGCCACTACGCTTAGGTTTTCACGGTGTATCGGGGTCATTGGGTTAATCATCACGAATTCTTCTTTATCGTTGCAGTGATTGAAGTCTTGGGTGATGAAGTAGGGCAGGACGGTTTTGCCGTTGACTTTGGCGAATTCCCAGGTTTCCGCCTGTTCATAAAACAAAGGCGCGGTGTTTTGGTGGTATTTGGCGTAGATATTCATTTGAATATAAAACAAGTCGCGCGGATAACGCAAGTGTTGCTTGAGTTCGCGCGGCATTTCGGAGACTGGTTTGAATAGGCCGGGATAGGCGCGCTGGTAGGCCGCGGCGATGGGGTCGTTCGGGTCGGTGATGTAGAAATCAACCCGCCCGTCGTAGGCGTCGACCACGACCTTGATTGAGTTGCGTATGTAGTTAAATTGGCGCAGGTGTTCGGTCTCGCCGGGCTCGGTGGGTTTGGATAGCGGATAGAAATTGGACAATGTGTAGGCGTCTTGCATCCAGTAGAAACGCTCTTTGCCGGCCACCAGATAAGGGTCTTGGTCGAGACTCAGGAAAGGGGCGATGGTTTCAATGCGTTCTTGAATGTTGCGGCGGATGAGCAGGCGGCTGTCCTGGGTGATGTTAGGCGATAGGAAAATATTTTTATCCTTGAGATAGGTCGCCAATAATAATTTGCGGAAGTAGGATTTAATCGGGATGCCGCCGTCGCCGAGATAATTGAGGCCGTCGGCGGCGCTGCCGGAAATTTCTTCGCTTATCAGTCTGTTAGGTGACAAGGCGTAAGAGTATTTGTTTTTGCCGTAATATATATCCGGGTATTTTACCGAGAATCCGACGTCGGAATTCATATTCAGGTCGCGCAAATACCAGACGATGGGAATGCCGGCGTCCTGCGCCGCGGGCGATATGACCGCGCCGTAACCATGCGTGTAGCGCAAGTGGCTGTTTTCCCAGTTTTGCGCTTCCTTCGGCAGTTTGTCTATGTTGATTTCGCGGGCGGCCAAGTTGACTTGTTGCAGGTGGTTGTTTATGAAGTAGCGGTCCTCGTCCACGGTCGGAAAATCGTAATAGGGTCTGATGCCTTGCAATTGTTTATAGCTATCGCTGACGATATCACGGTCCCACACCGGTATGTTTTCAAAGTGGCGTTGGGTGGACCAAGCTTCTATGTCTTTGGTGGGGTCGAGTTCGACATGGAAATCCATGGTTTTTACATCGGCCAGGCCATAGGCGCTCAACGTGGCCTGGATGTTGTTTTCCATCGCATCGGCTTCGATGCGGGTGTAATTGGGTTTGACGATGAAATTTTCCAAAGCGTTGGGAATCAGCGGCAAATGTTCAAGCCACAAGGCGGCGAGGAAGCCGCCCAGGGAGATCAAGACCGGATGTATATTCCGGTGGCGATGGGAAAATACATAGAAAATCACGGCAGCGGCGAATCCGACCGCCATGACGATGGCTAGCCAGATCATGGGCAGGCTGTAGCGCAATTCCTTGAAGCCGGGGCCATAAAATACCGGCAGGTTTCCGTCGTCGTATAACAGGCCGAAACGCCGCAGCATCAAGCCCCAAACGACGAACAGCATGACAAAAACGAACAGAATGCTCAAGTGGACTTTGGCCCCCAGCGGCAGCTCTTGAGTTTGGCCGGGCAGTATTTTGTGTTCCAGCCAGTAGAGCAGCCCAGTCGCCGCCAGCACTACGATGGCGCTGATCAGCAATTCTTGTTGAATCAGTTGGTAAATCGGGTATTGGAACATGTAAAAGCCGGCGTCATTGCCGTACAGCGGCTCCTTGACTCCGGCCTCGCCGCCAAAAAAGAACAATAGCGCTTGTTCCCAGTTTTGGTAAAACGGGATGGCGATGATAATGGCCAGGAATAGGGATATTGGTAGGTAGATGGAGCTTGAGCCGGTTATGAACAGATTGGCGATGCGTTGGAAGCGTTGGCGCTGTGCATCGTCAAGCAGAAGCTCGTCCGGCGGAGTGAATCCCAGATAGCGTGAAGCCACCCAAAAATGAAACCAGAATACGATAAAGAAAAATAGGGTCACCACTCCGGAAAATATGAAGCGGTATAAAAATTTAAGCCAAAAATAAGCTTCGAGGTCCAGCGAGCGGAACCACCATAAATCGACGAAGAAGTCGATAAAAATAAAGTTAATGGCCACATAGGCGACGCCTAATGCGGCGATAGCGCCTAATACGGCGGGCAACGGTTTCCGGTTACGCATGGGTTCCTCGCGGTTAATATTGCTACTGCTCTGGATGTCGGTTATCGGCTTAAACCCTGCATTCTATCACCCTATGCCGATTATCTCTT
The DNA here is from genome assembly GCA_903928965.1 of uncultured Pseudomonadota bacterium. Classification (GTDB taxonomy): domain Bacteria; phylum Pseudomonadota; class Gammaproteobacteria; order Methylococcales; family Methylomonadaceae; genus Methylomonas. The sequence goes on along the minus strand of CAIYSZ010000015.1, from coordinate 15,892 downwards.
GTTTCCTTTGCGCCGTAAATTTGCCGCGCGCCGCGCGGCTTTTGGCGCTTCAAGCTAAAGTTGCCTATACTGAATTAGTAAACGCTGATATTTTGGCGGCCTAAGCGACGCCGGATTGGTCGGCGGATATTACACAATAATTATTAATAGCTTAGAGAGGGGGGATATGGTTCCGAAACAGGCGGCAAGACGTAGGTTTTTGCGGCAAGGCATGGCGGCGGCGATGGCTGCCGCCATGCCGCCGGGTTTGTTGGCGGCGAACGGCAGTTTGCAACCGCGCGCGAATCCGAATTTTAACGCCGACGTGGAATTGGCGTTTGTCGCGCGCAACGGATTAGCGCGCATTTTGCCGCAAGGGCCGTTGACGGCGGTGCAAACATTTCGCGCCCAGTTATTGAAAGGCCCCAATTCGGTTTTAACCGAGCTGCCGGATAATTATTTAGGGCCGATCTTGCATTTGCAGCGCGGGCAAAAAGTTAGAATTCATTTTCGGAATGAACTATCGGAGCCTAGCATTATGCATTGGCACGGTTTGCACGTGCCGCAAATTAGCGACGGGCATCCGATGTACACCGTGGCCGGCGGTGAAACCTTTGTGTATGAGTTTGAGGTGCTGAATCGGGCCGGGACGAGTTTTTATCATTCGCATGCGCATAATTTGACCGCCGAGCAGGTTTACCGAGGATTGGCCGGATTGATTAAGGTCAGCGACGCCGAGGAGGCGCGCCTGGATTTGCCGGCCGGTGAATACGATATACCGGTGGTGATTCAAGATCGACGATTCGACCGGCAAAATCAATTACGCTATGTGCAAGGCATGCATGAGCGGATGCTGGGTTTGATGGGCGATGCGGTGCTGGTCAACGGTAGACCGGATGCCATATTTACGGTCAAAACCCGCGCTTACCGGGCGCGGGTGGTCAATGGTTCCAACGCGCGTATTTATAAACTGGCCTGGAACGACGGTTCGCGTTTGTGGGCGATTGGTTCCGACGCCGGTTTGTTGCCGGCTCCGGTGAGTAAGCCGTATATCATGTTGGCGCCGGGCGAGCGGGTGGAGTTATGGTTGGATTTTAGCGGCCGGGCGCTGGGGGAAGAATTGACTCTGCTCAGTTTGCCGTTTTCAGGCGCCGCGCCGGCCATGGGCGGCGGTATGATGGGCGGTCCGGCGCAGGGAGCGCCGTTGCGGATCGCCTGTTTTAAGATGGGAGAACGGGTGGGTGATTCGCCGCGCATGCCGGAACGGTTGGCGGATTTTCGCCGCTTAACCGAACGGGACGCGGATAATGCTTCCGCTCCGTTGCCCATCGGATTGTCAATGGCGCCAATGTCGGCCAGAATCAATGGCAGAACTTTCGCCATGGATAAAGTGGATGAATTCGAGCGGGTAGCCTTGGGGTCGGTGAAAAAAATCCGAATTTTTCATGATCACGCCCGGCGCGGCGGTATGGGAGGGATGGGTAGTATGGGCATGAGCCGCATGCTGGAGACGGCGCATCCGATTCATTTGCACGGTCATCAATTTCAGGTGTTGTCGCGCACCGCGGATCACGCGGATGCCGGCGCTTATGCCAGCGTCAAGGACGGTTTTATCGACAGCGGTTGGAAAGATACCGTGCTGGTGATGCCAGGCGAGAGCGTGGACGTCATTAAACCGTTTCCGGATTATAAAGGCTTGTTTTTATATCATTGCCACAATTTGGAGCATGAGGATTTGGGTATGATGCGGCAGTATTTGGTGGAGTGACGGCGCTTGCCGGCTCGGCGTTCGCCTCGTTCAAGGGCGAACGCCGAGCCGGGGCCGGTTACGGTTTTTTGAAGCGGGCCAGAATGTCCGCGCGTTTGATGTACAGTTGATAGCCGCCTAGTCCCAGAATCAGGCCGGTAAGTAACTGGCCGAAGGAGAAGCCGCCGGATGCGACCGGCGTCGCGGCGGTTTTAGACGGTTGCGGCGGGGCCGGAACGAAGGCTTTTTCCTTGACGGCGCGGATTTCCGGCAATCCTAGGCTGCGCCAGGCGTCGTAGTCCTGCCAGGCGGGGTATTTGCCTTGCCAGTATTCCTTGGTGAAATAGGGGGCCAGACTACTGCCGTGCAGAGTGGGTATGCCTCGTTCGTCCGCGAAACCTTTGTATACCACCAAGCTGATGTCGCCGCCTTCGCCTATGCCGTTGGTGGTGAAGGATTTTTCCACGTGGTCGTGGAACATCCATACCCCTTGGCCAAAGCTGTTTAGCCCATCGTCCACGCCGCTTAGTTCAAGATCAAGGCGTTGAGCGGGCACCATGCCGTGGACGTCGCGCTTGATGTAACTGGCCGGCCCGTTGTCGACGCCGTCGTAGTGGGTGACCATGGGTTTATGTCCATGGATGTGCAGGGCGAAGGATTCGGTATGACCGTTGAGCACGCGCAGTTTCACTTTTTTGTTTTCTTCCATCAGAATCAGGGATTCTCGGATGGTGTAAGGAAACGAGCGGCCGTTCAACATGTAATAATCGTCGGTGGCTTCGGTAATGTCGTATTCAAGGTTAAGCCGGCGGGCGATGAGGCGCGGATCATTGGCGGAGCGCGCCATTTCGTGTAATTCCTTATCCGCCGATTGGTAATGCAAGTCGTATTCGGCGCTGTATTTTTCCTTGACCGCGACCGAAGGGTGGCGGACTTGACCGGCGCCGATGTTGAAGGTTTGCACCCAGTTGTTGGGCCGGTTTTCCTCGACGATGAATATGCCTTGCAGGCCCATCGGTATGTGGGTGTGCGGCTGTACGTGGCAATGATAGTACATGGTGCCGGGAACCCGCGGTTTGATGACGTAGGTTTTGCTGGAGCCGGGCAGGACGTCCATTTGTCCGGTTTGTCCGACGCCGTCGTTGCCTTCGCCGCTGTGATCCATGTAGGGATGATCCACGCCGTGCAAGTGGATGGAGTGCGGCAGGTAATGACTGTTTTCCAACACGATCCAGATGATGTCGCCTTGTTCGACGCGGATTACCGGCGACGGCAGGCGGAGCAGGGGGTTGGCGATCGGTTCGTACAGGCTGAGGGTGGACATGTCGCGGGTTTTAGGCGCGTAAACCCAGAAAGTGGGTTGAATGCCGGGGGCGATGTCAAACGTGGTGGTGGGTTCGCGCATGTCTGGCGAATGCCCGTTCAGTTCCGCGATTTCCAGTTTCAGGATGTAGTGGTCGGGGTCGCCGTCGCCGTCTATGTCGTTGCCGACGGTGATGGCGTCCGCCGCTAATTGGGTTTCCATCAAGGTGGCCATCGAAATGTTGTTGGTGCCTTTGACAAACGCGGCGATTTCAGCCGGATTGTCGGGATTGCACATGCGCGACTCTTGAATTTCCACACCGTCTATTACTTGGGCGTCCCGCCATTTTGGATCCGTGAATTGCGAGCAGACGTCTTCCACCGCGCCCAGTTTGACCTGTGAGCTGGCCGGTTGTTTACCGGCGGCGGCGAAGACGAGTTGCGACCCCGGCAAAAGCAGGGCGCCGCATAAAATGGAAAGAATTTTTTTATGCATATAAAGCCTCAAAAAAAAAGCCGAAGCGTTTTGCCGGCGGGCTAGGGCGCGACGTCGCGCTGTTTATGCGCGCGCTGTCGACAGCCACGTAATAATTATGGAATATCCTTGCAAAACTTGCCGATATTAATGCCTTTCATCGCTAATGTCCATGCACTACGGTTTTGATCCCTGAAACCGGACAAAATAGCGAATTTTGGCGCGATTTGTTAGGTTTGACGCCGAATTTTCAGCGTTTGCGCCTACACAGCCGCGGCCGATATTTAGCATGCGATTGGGTTATAATCGCCGTTTAGTCGGCGGCGCGCTTCCGCACACCCAGTTTCGACCGTTTTTACATTCAAAAGTGCTTAATCATGCGTAAATTTAGCTTGTTGTCGGGTCTGCTGTTGATTGTCGGACTGCATTTCGCCGCGCTCGGTTGGTTGAACCGCCCGCGGCAGGTTGGGCCCGACGCGCCGGCAGGCAAGTTGCGAAGTTTGTCCTTCGCGCCGTTCCGTGAGGGTTATAGCCCATTGGAGAAAATCTATCCCTTGCCGGAACAGGTGGAAGAGGATGTGCATTTATTGGCGGATAAAACCCGGTCCATCCGCACTTATACTAGTTTGGGCGGCTTACAGCCGACGCCGGGATTCGCCCGTAAATATGGTTTAAAAATGATCGCCGGCGGCTGGTTGAGCGCCAAGGCAGCCGATAATCGAAGGGAGGTGGACGCGCTGGTGAAATCCGCCAATGAAAATCCGGATGTGGTGGAGCGGGTGATTATCGGCAATGAGGTGTTGTTGCGCGGCGAAATGGGCGTGGACCGCTTGATCGAATATATCCGGGAAGTGAAGCGCGCGGTCAGGCAGCCGGTTTCATACGCCGATGTATGGTCGATGTATATGAAGTATCCGCAATTAATCGCGGAGGTGGATTTTATCACTATCCATGTTTTGCCGTATTGGGAGGATGAGCCGATTTCGATAGATCAAGCTACCGAGCATTTGGAAAAAGTGGTTAGGCAAATTGAGGATGAAGCGCGGGGCGTCGCGCCCGGCAAGCCGATTTTAATCGGTGAATCGGGTTGGCCGGGGGCGGGGCGGCAACGCGGCCGCGCCTCGCCGGGCGTAGTCAACGAAGCGCGCTTCGTGCGCGGTTTGATCGAGGTGGCGAATCGGCATGGCTTTGATTACAACATTGTCGAGGCGTTCAATCAGCCTTGGAAAAGTCATTTGGAAGGCGTGGTCGGCGCAAATTGGGGTTTGTTTTCGGCGGATAGGCGCGAGGTGTTTCCGTTGACCGGGCCGGTCAGCGAGAATCCGCGCTGGCGTTGGCATTGGTTGGCCGCTAGTGTGTTGGTTGCCGCGGCGGCGGCGCAACATTGGCGGCGATTGTGCGAGTTGTCGCTGGGGCGCGCCTTAGTTTTGTTGTTGGCGGGTCAAATATTTTGCATTGAGTTAACGGAAATGGCTTTTTTCCTGTGGCGCACCACTTATAGCGACGGGCAGCGCGTACAAGCGGCGGCGCTGTTGGCATTGAATGCGGCGGCGGCGGCGTTGTTGACCCAACGCGCGTTTCAGCTGCTGCACGCAAGTAAATCGGTACGCGACAGTGCAAGTCATTCACTAGGCGAAAGCGCAAGTAAATCAGTGCCCGAAAGCGCTGATGCACTGGGATTGGCGTGGCGTTTGCGCGTGTTGTACTACATTTTTGGTTGGTTGGCCTTATTAAAAACGCTGGCTTTGGCGTTGGTAGGCCGGTATTTGAGTTTTCCGGCGGAGCAGTTTGCCGTGCCGGTGTTCGGGGTCTGCGTTTTGGCCGGATTGGCGGGCTGGCGCGCTCACCGGTTCAGTGTTTCGGGGTTGGCCTTGCCGGCGCTGGCCGGAGGCGGGGCGTTGGGGCCGGCAGGCCGCTATTTAGGGTATGGATTGCTGTTGGCGGCGGCGGTTTTGATCGGGGGAGAAACCTGGGCCTATTTGTCGGGAGCGGATTTTGTGTTGGCGCATCCGGATTTTTCCGCCGGTTTGCCCATTGCATTTAGTTATACTTTGATGAACACGCAATTAATAGTCTGGTTGATATATTTGCTGGTATTGGCCGTGCCTTTTTTGGCCGGCGCCGGAATTGAATCCAGAGGCCGTAAATAAAAATGGACAATCCGCCGCGCGTCAATTTGTCACATTGGCAAATGAATAGCGTAGAGTTAAACTAATTGCAACTCTTGTATGCGCTCCCTCTCCTAAGGGTAAAGAGTTTTAATATCCTTCCTCAGTGCGGCCGGATGGCCGCATTTTTTTTTATGGGATATGGCTTATGAAAAGGACTTATCAATTTTCCGCCGTTTTCGACCGAGCCGGCGACCTGCATTACCGCACTGCTTATCATGAAGCAGGCCACGCCGCGGCCATTCATTTGCGAAACCGCGAGCAACAATTACCCCCCGTTTTTTTTGAAATTCATATTATTCCGCCGCAACCGGATGACGGTGAACTGGTGGCCAAAGTGGTGGACGGTTATTTGATTCAAAATTTGCATATCGCCATGCTGGAGAGTTTCGCGGCCTTGGATGGCAGAAATCAGCCCAGTTGCCAATTGGCTTACGAGGCCGATATCATCAATCTGTTAGCTGGGCCCTTGGCCGAGGCGAAATATCTGGCTTTTCGCGATGGACGGCGGTTTAGAATGCCCTTGTCGGCGCTGCCGCGCTTGTTGGAATGCGGCGGCATGAGTGACATGGAACGGATTCAGGCTTATCTGGAGCATTTCATCGCTTGCGGTTCCGCGCGGGAGACTAAGCTACAGTGTTTGTTGGAGCAGGCTTTTCGGTTTGTCGACGAGGAGGCGCATTGGCGCGGCATTAGTCGTCTGGCGGAGTATATTTTGCGCGGCGGACCGCGGAAAATAGCTTGCGAAGAAGCCATTGACGTGTTGGAAGGCGGGTCTTAAGCCTCAGTTGTTCAATATGCGGACTGGTCGCTGATTTTTGCCGTCAACCCCGGTTATAATTATAGCGGCGGGAAATGTCCGCCGCTATGTTATCTTCTAGGGTTTTTGTTTATGAAAAAAATTTCATTGATTTCCATGGCTGCCGCCGGTTTATTGTCCGCTTGCGCTTCGCAAACCGGCTGGACGCCAACCGTGGACACTTATAACGATCCTAACGCCAGCCGTTTGAATCAGGACATGGCCGAATGCCAACAATTGGCATCGCAGGCTTCGGGCGGCTTGGGCAAGGAAACCCTCGTCGGGGCCGGCGTGGGCGGTTTAATCGGCGCGGCCGGCGGCGCGGCCTTGGGCGCGGCCTTGGGCAACGCAGGGACCGGAGCGGCCTTGGGCGCGGCTACCGGCGGTATAGGCGGCGGATTGTCGCAAGGCATGAATTCCGAGACGCAATATAAGCATGCCTATACGAATTGCTTGCGGGAACGCGGCCATAAAGTGATTAATTAAACGCAAGGCTTGCGGCGGTTGGCGCGGCGCTGGGGCGACTGGCGAGCAAACGCGTTCGCATGATTTTTCAAATTGAAAAATTAATGACTTGTAGGATGGATAGTTACCAATTTTATTGATTTCAAAACCGTTGTTTGTCGCGTTCTTCCCACCATTGCGCGGCGAGCCGCTCGGCTTCGGCAATGCCGGCGGCTCGGCCCAGCAATTGAATCGCGATGGCCGCGGTGCCTATGACGGCGGCGGCGGCGTATTCATCATGCCAGAGGCCGCGCCAAAGTTGCCTCAGTTGCGCCGGGTCCAGTGTTTCCGCCTTTAAATGGCGGCGGTTGAACAACGGCGGCCAAATTTCGTCGCTGAGCTCTCCGAAATGCACGCTTTGCACCAGGCATTCTACGTCCGGGTTGCGTTCGGTTTCGCCGCCTTCGCCTTTAAGCACCGCCATGTGGGGCTGCTTGAGTCCTTGCGCGGCTAGTTGATGCACTTGCCTATAACTAGGGTGGAATATGCCTTGCAGGCTATAGGGAGCGTCCAGCGGATTCAGTAGGCGCACCAGGGTGTGCACCGGGGAGCGCAGGCCCATTACCGGCCGCAGGTTAATGATGTCGTAAAGCGGCCGGCACAGGTATTCCAAGGACAGGTAGCTAAAATTGTGCGTCTCAAGCAGAGCGCCGGCGGCGGCGAGGTTGTCCGCCCGCGGTAGACCCAGGGTTTGCAGGACGTTTTCAGTGTATATCCGGCCGCCGGTATGTCCGCCGGCCCCGTGCATGAAGACTTTTACGCCGTTTGCCGCCAGCAACAGGCCGGACAAAATAAACCAAGGCAGGTGGCGGCGTTTGCCGGCGTAGCTGGACCAGTCCAGGTCGGCGGCGGGCAAGGGCCGAGGCGTTTCAATGCGCTCCTTGGCGGCGCGGGTGAAACCGATCAGTTCGGCGCTGGTTTCTTCTTTGATCCGCATCAGCATCAAAAATGCGCCGAGCTGAATGGGCAGGGTTTCGCCGGCCAAAATCATGCGCATGGCGCGGTAGGCTTCGTCTTCGGTCAGGGCGCGAGCGCCTTTTTTGCCTTTGCCAAGGATTTTTATGAATTCGGCGAACGGATGTTCCGGGATGGAAGCGCTCATGCTAGGGTTAACGGCAGGTAGTGATCAAGTAACAAAAACGCGAACAGCAACATTAAGTATACGATGGAGTAACCGAATGTGCGCATGGCGACGCGATTTTCATGGTTGCGCATCATGGCAATGGCGAAATATAGAAACACCCCGCCGAGCGTCAGGGCGCTGCCTAGATAAATCAGTCCGCTCATGCCGGTGAGGTAGGGCAACAAGGTGACGATAATCAGCAAGATAGTATAAAGCAGGATTTGCAGCCGAGTGAAGGCGACGCCGTGGGTGACCGGCAGCATCGGGATGTCGACCTTGGCGTATTCTTCCCGTTTGGCGATGGCCAAGGCCCAGAAGTGCGGCGGCGTCCACACGAAGATAATGAGGAACAGCAGCAAGGCGTGCGGATGAATTTCGCCGGTGACGGCTGTCCAGCCCAATAGCGGCGGCGCCGCGCCGGCCGCGCCGCCGATGACGATGTTTTGCGGCGTCATTTTTTTCAGGTAAACGGTGTAAATAATGGCATAGCCGATCAAGGACAAAAAGGTTAGCAACGCGGTCAAGGCGTTGACCTTTACCAGCAACAGGATGAGGCCGAGCAGGCCGATGCAGGCGGCGAAGCCGAGTACGTGCGCGCCGCCGAGTTCGCCCATCGGCAATGGGCGGTATTTGGTGCGCGCCATTTCGGCGTCGGTCTTACGGTCAATATAGTGGTTGATGGCGGCGGCGGAGGAAGCCATGAGGCCGATGCCGATGCAGGCGTTGATTACCGTGAGCGGCGGAGGCAATCCGGGAACCGCCAGAAACATGCCGACCAATGCGGTAAACACGATCAGGGCGACGACCCGCGGCTTGCACAAAGCCAGGTAGTTTTTCCAGGAATGTATGTTCTTTGTGGTGGTCATGCGTTTCGGGGCTAGGTTGCGTGCGGTTAATTGCATTAGAATAACAGTAGCGGAAGAGTTATAACAGTGAACCTTTGAGATTTATAATTATCATAACAAGGCTTATTTGGTGACGAGGGATTTATGAGAATGAAGCTAGCGGCCGCGTTGCTGTTGACGCCCTTTTGGGGTGCGCAAGCAGCGAGCGGCGATGTGCATGAGCAAACGCTGTCCAATGGATTAAAGGTGTTGGTGAAGGAAGATCACCGTTCGCCTGTCGCGGTGTCTCAGGTTTGGTATAAGGTCGGTTCAAGTTATGAACCGCAAGGGATTACCGGTATTTCACATATGCTGGAGCATATGATGTTTAAGGGTACTCAGGCATTTCCGGCCGGGGAGTTTTCGCGCATCATCGCGGAAAACGGCGGCCAGGAGAACGCGTTTACCGGAGACGACTATACGGCTTATTTTCAAACCGTCGAGAAATCGCGGTTGGAGATTTGCTTTAAGTTGGAGGCGGATCGGATGCGCAATTTGGATTTGCGCGCGGACGAGTTGACCAAGGAGTTGCAAGTAGTGACCGAAGAGCGGCGCATGCGGACCGATGATCAGCCCCACGCGAAGTTGTTGGAGCAATTCAATGCGGTGGCGTTCGTGAATAGCCCGTATCGAAATCCGGTGATCGGTTGGCCGAACGATATCGCCAATTATACGGTGGCGGATTTGCAGGCCTGGTATCAAAAATGGTATGCGCCGAACAATGCGACCTTGGTGGTGGTGGGCGATGTCAGCGCCGATGCGGTGTTTGAACTGGCTAAACGCTATTTTGGGGTGTTGCCTTCCGGCGAGATTACGCCGTTGAAGCCTGCGCTGGAGGCGCCCCAATCCGGAGTCAAAAAAGTGACGGTGAAGGCTCCGGCCAAGTTGCCGAGCGTGCTGTTAGGGTATAAGACGCCGGTGCTGAAAACCGCGGAATCGGAGAAAGAGGCTTATGCCCTGGAGGTGTTGGCGGCGCTTTTGGACGGCGGCGAAAGCGCGCGCTTGCCGGCGCGTCTGGTGCGCGGCCGGGAAATCGCGGTGTCGGTGGGCGCGGGTTATGATTTGAGTTCGCGTTTGTCCAGCGTGTTGACCTTGGATGCGACTCCGGCGCAAGGGCGCAATGTGTATGAATTAGAACAGGCTTTGAAGGAGCAGGTCGATTTGCTGCGGGACGAGTTGGTTGGCGACGAGGAGTTGCAACGGATTAAGGCGCAGGTGCTGGCTAAGGACATTTATCAAAAAGATTCAAATTTTTATCAAGCCATGGAATTGGGCATGTTGGAGACGGTGGGCTTGGGTTGGCGCAAGGCGGACGAATACGTGGATCGGATTCACCGGGTGACGCCGGAGCAGGTGCGCGACGCGGCGCGCAAATATTTACGCGAGGATAATCTGACCGTGGCTTATCTGGATCCGCAACCGATTACCGAAGCGCCGAAACCGGCTAAATTCACTGGAGGACATCATGCGTTTTAGTTTTTTGGCGATGCTGGCATTATTGGTTTGTCAGCAAGCTTCCGCGGCGGCGCGGATAGAGCATTGGCTTGCGGCATCGGGCGCACGGGTGTATTTTGTCAACACGCCTGCGTTGCCGATGTTGGATGTGCGCGTGGTGTTCGACGCCGGCAGCGCGCGCGACGGCGATCAATATGGCTTGGCGGCGCTGACCATGGCCTTGTTCGGCGATAGTTCCGGCCCCTGGACGGCCGATCAAGTGGCGGAACAATTCGAGGCGGTGGGCGCGGTGTTCGGCAACGGCGTGTCGGAGGACATGGCCTGGCTGTCGTTGCGCAGTTTGAATGAAAATGCTTTGTTCGACAAGGCGTTTGCTACGTTTAAGCAAGTGGTGGCCCATCCGGCGTTCGCGGCGGCGGATTTTCAGCGGGAAAAGAATCTGATGCTGGCTTCGTTGCAGCAACGCCAGGAAACCCCCGGCGCGGTGGCCAGTGAGGCTTATCGTAAGGCTTTATACCGTGATCACCCGTACGGACACTTGAGCGAAGGCCGGCCGGAGACGGTTGCCGCGCTTGAGCTGCCGCAATTGCAAGATTTTTACCGGCGTTTTTATACGACGGCTAATGCGATTGTGGTGATAGTCGGCGACGCCGACCGCCGCCGCGCCGAACGGATAGCGGACGATTTGCTGGCCGATTTGCCGCGCGGGGAAAAAGCGCCGGAGTTGCCGGAGGTCGTGTTGCCGGTTGCGTCCAGCGAGTCGCACGTCGATTTTCCGTCCTCACAAACACATGTGTTGTCCGGCATGCCGGGAGTGGCGCGTAAGGAGGCGGATTATTTTCCATTGTATGTGGGTAATCACATCCTCGGCGGCGGTAATTTAGTGTCGCGCTTGTTCAATGAGGTGCGCGAAAAACGCGGTTTGGCTTATTCCGCCTCCAGCCAGTTTAATCCTATGTATCGGCCGGGTCCGTTTACCATGGGTCTGCAAACCCGTAATGATCAAACCAAACAGGCGGTGGAGGTGATGAATTCGACTTTGCGCGATTTTATCGCCTCGGGACCGAGCGACGCGGAGTTGCAAGCGGCCAAGCGGAATATTACCGGCGGTTTCGCGATGCGGGTGGATACCAACGGCAAGTTGCTGGAGTATGCGACCATGATCGGTTTTTATCAACAGCCCTTGGATTATTTGGATACTTTTTCCGCTAAGGTTGAGGCGGTATCGGCGGCCGAGATTGGCGATGCGTTCCGGCGGCGGGTGAAGCCGGAGTTGTTTCAAACCGTGACGGTTGGCGGCGGCTAGTTTAAAGAAAAAACGCATTGAAAAAATGTATTGATCGATGAATCAGGTTCGGATTATCGGCGGCGCATGGCGCAGCCGGCGCATTATGTTTCCGGATGCGCCGGGTCTGCGGCCGACGCCGGATCGGGTGCGCGAAACCTTGTTCAACTGGTTGCAAGCGGATGTGCCGTTTAGCCGCTGTTTGGATTTGTTCGCCGGTAGCGGGGCTTTAGGGTTTGAGGCGGCGTCGCGCGGGGCGCGGGAAGTGGTGCTGGTGGATTCGCACCCGGCGGTCGCGTCGCAGCTTCGCGCCAGCGCCGCGTTGCTAGGGGCGGATCAGGTGGCGGTGGCGGCGGTCAAGGCCGAGGCGTTTTTGGCGCGGCCGCCGCAAGTTTTTGATTTGGTCTTTCTTGATCCGCCGTTCGCGCAAGGCTGGCCGCCGCGGATTTGCGCGTTGTTGGAATGCGGCGCTTGGCTGGCGCCCGGCGCGAAAATCTATCTTGAGGCCGAGCGAGGCTGGACTTTGTCCGGCCTGCCCGATCATTGGCGATTGTTGAAACGTCAGGCGGCCGGCGAGGTGGCTTATTATTTATTTCAGCGTCAGGCGGAGGCCGCGGCCGGCTCCTGAAAACCCAAGTTATACAATTTGGCATAGATGCCGTTTTGTTGCAACAGTTCCGCATGCACTCCGGATTCCACAATCCGGCCTTTGTCCATAACCAGTATTCTATCGGCGTTTTCTATGGTTGACAGGCGGTGCGCCACTACCAGGGTGGTTCGGTTCCGCATCACCTCTTGCAGCGCTGCCTGGATATGCCGTTCGGATTCGGTGTCCAGCGCCGAGGTGGCTTCGTCCAGCAGCAATACCGGCGCGTCTTTCAGAATGGCTCTGGCTAGGGCTAGGCGTTGGCGTTGGCCGCCGGAGAGTTTGACGCCGTTTTCGCCGATTTCGGTGTCCAAGCCACGCGGCAATTGGTTGATGAATTCCATGGCGTGAGCCGCCGCGGCCGCTTGCGCGATTTGTTCGCGGCTGGCGCTTTCCAGCGCGCCATAGGCGATGTTGTTGGCGACCGAGGTATTGAACAAGGTGACGTTTTGCGTGACCAAGGCAATTTGCTTGCGCAGCTCGGAAAGCCGGTAGCGCTTGAGCTCTACGCCGTCCAACAGGATTTGACCTTCCGCGTAATCGTAAAAGCGCGGCAGCAAGTTGATCAACGTGCTTTTGCCGCCGCCGGACGCGCCGACCAAGGCTATGGTTTGTCCTGGTTTGATGTCGAGATTGATGTCGCGTAACGCAGGTCTTGCGCTGTTCGGGTAGCTAAAACTCAATTGCTTGAATTCCAGCCGGCCTTGGCAACGGTCTGGTATATAGTCGCCGGCGTCGGTTTCGCCAGGCTCATCCAGCGCTTCAAATAGGGATTCGGCGGCGGCGACGCCGCGCAGGATTTCCGAATGGGCGTCGCTAAGCTGGCGAATCGGCTTGGGCAGTAAAAAGGCGGCGGTGAAAAAGCCGACGAATTCGCCGGCGGTGGAGCTTTGCATGATCATCAACGCCAGATACATCATGCCGGCCAAGGCGAAGGAAATGATGAGTTGCATCAGCGGATTGTTTATCGATACCGTCATAATGAGTTTTCGGTATTGCTTGCGGTTCTCAAGGCTGGCGGCCTCGAAGCGTTCGCGTTCATAGGCTTCGCCGCCGAAGCTTTTGACTATGCGGTTGCCGGTTACCATTTCCGATGCGATGTGGGTGATGTCGCCGACGGTGTCTTGCATATTACGGCTCAGGCGTTTCAGGCGCTTGCCGACATGGCGAACCATGATGGTCACCACCGGGGCGATCAGTAAAAACACCAAAGACAATTGCAGATTGGTGTAGGCCAAGTAAGCCAGCAGGCCAAGCGAGGTTAGCCCCTCGCGCACGTAGGAGCGGACGGAATCGGAGGTGGCGCGCGTCACTTCGCCAATGTTGTTGGTAATGCGCGCGATCATGTACCCGCTGTTTTGGTTGTCGAAGTAGGGGGCCGGGAGCCGGGTGTAGTGGTTGAAGATTTCGCAGCGCAATTTATGGATTACGTTGCCGGAAATGCGCGCCAGATAGTAGTTGCCCAGAAATGAGCCGACGCCGCGAATCAGAAACAAGCCGATGAACAGCAGCGGCAGATATTGAATTTCACTTCTGTCGGCTTTGCCTAAACTGTCGATAATACGCTGAATGATCATCACTACCGCCGGTTCCGTGGCGGCGTAAATGCCGTAACCCGCGGCGCTGACGGCGAATAATCGCCAATAGGGAATCACAAAACCCATCAGGCGTCTGTAGACTTCGCCGTCGCTGGTTTTTTTTTGCGGAGCAGTATGGGATGATGTCACGGGTTGCCTATAAAATATGGGTTTTTATGCGTGTTTTAATGCTTAAAGTTTTGTTATGAAGCGTTTTTTTTCGGGCCGGGCTTTATTTTCACAGGCGCGGCCGCTGTTTTCTCCGGCGCGCCCGCCCCGGCGCATTTTGGTGGTGACCCTGCGTTATGTCGGGGATGCGCTCTTGACCACGCCCTTGATACGCTCCTTGAAGCTGGCTTATCCCGCCGCGCGGGTGGACGTGCTGACAGGCGTCGGGAATGCCGGTGTGTTTGCCGGCAACGCCGATGTAGGCCGGGTCATTCCGTTAACCAGTAAACGTATTTTAAACTTTGCCGGCTTGTTGGTTAGATTATTTCGCCGCTACGATTTGGCGATTTCCACTCAAGCTGGAGATAGACCGTTGTTGTGCGCGGTCGCGAGCGGGAAAATCAGTCTGGGTTTCGTTGAGTCCGGCTCGCCGCGCTGGAGTTGGCGGCGCTTGGCTTTGCGGCGGGCCTTGGATTTCAGCGCGCGCCAGGAGCATGCGGTATTAGAGAATTTAAGGTTTTGCGCCTCGTTGGGCGTGCCGCCGAACTATCGGGTCACGCCGCCGTTCAGCGCGGATTATACGCCGCCTGATGAGGCGTTCGCGGTGTTGCATATCAAGCCGCAATGGCGCTACAAGGAATGGCGCGCGTCGGGATGGCTTGCGACGGCGGCGTTCTTGCATGCTCAGGGCTTGCGCGTGGTATTGACCGGAGGCCCAAAAACCGAAGAGATGGCGGCGGTAGGGGCATTGGAGCGACAGTTGCCGTTTCCGGTGTTGAATTTGTCCGGCCGTTTGAGTTTGGCGGAGCTGGGCGCTTTATTGCGGGCCGCGCGGCTGTTTATAGGGCCGGACACCGGGGTTACGCATATGGCGGCGGCGGCGGGGACGCCGGTGGTGGCTTTATTCGGGCCCACCGACCCGCGAATTTGGGGGCCGTGGCCGGCTGAATTCGCGCTGGATAGGGCGCCATTCGTTTCGGTTGGCGATCAACGCGCGGGCAATGTCTGGTTAGTGCAAGGGGTGACCGGAAATGGCTGCATGCCTTGCCAGCGGGAAGGTTGCGGCGGAACGCAAGTGAGCGTCAGCGAATGTTTGCTGGATTTGCCGGCGGAAAAAATCATTGCCGCGGCGCGCGCCTTGCTGGAATCCGGCGCGGCGCTACGCAATCCTGGAAAATTGGGGCAAGAAGTAGGGTGAAAAATCGGCGGCGAGGGAAGCGGGGCAAGCAAGGATTTTGCGTGGATTTTAGGGCGATTTAACATGGTGCGGCCCAGGCAGGGCGCGGGTTTGAAGGGTGGTCAGGGGTGGTGTGGAAAAAAAAACGACAATTGATCTTGACAAGGATTTCCGAACTGGTAGACTGCCTCACGCCTTCAGGGAAGTGAAGCGTTTCACGGGAGCGATGAGCTTTTGTGAAAAACAAATGGGAAAACACCAAGAACTCCCGTACATTCGGGAATTTTTAGACAATCTTTTAGGAGGTAGAAATGGCTGCTACAACTGAATCAGTAAAAACTGATGCCGCGGAAGCACCGCTTTTAAACAAAAGAAACCTGACTCTGGGCATTTTGCTCTATTTGTCATTTTATTCTTTTATTCGTTGGTATGAAGGTGTTTACGGCTGGTCCGCTGGCTTAGACTCTTTCGCTCCAGAATTCGAAACTTACTGGATGAACATGTTGTACATCGAGTTGGTTGTCGAAGTATTGTTGTTTGCCGGTATCAACGGCTACATCTGGAAAACTCGTGACCGTAAAGTGATGTCAATCACTCCACGTG
>CAIYSZ010000014.1 GCA_903928965.1 uncultured Pseudomonadota bacterium | reverse complement strand
CCGATCTAGCAATTTCCACCCGGTATGTTGCAATTTGAAGTGGGCGTGCAAAGCTTCGATCCCGATATTCAAAAACGCATCAGCAGAAAACAAGATAATTTAAAAACCAAGGCTAATCTGCGTTGGCTGCGGCAAAATACGCATACCCATATCCATGCGGATTTGCTGGCGGGTTTGCCGGGAGATACGCTGGCGGGCTTCGGCGCCAGTTTTGATCAACTCATAGCCCTTAATCCGCAGGAAATTCAAGTCGGAATTTTAAAACGCTTGCGCGGCGCGCCGATTAATCGGCATAGCGAAAATTATCGTATGCGTTACGATCCTAACCCCCCTTATGCCTTATTGAGCAACCGCGATCTAAATTTTGCCATCCTACAGCGTTTGCAGCGTTTTGCCCGTTTCTGGGATTTAATCGGGAACTCCGGGCGCTTCCCGGCGGCGCTGACCTTGATTCTGGGCGATCAGCCGTTCGCGCGGTTTTTGCAATTCAGCGATGCTTTATACGAAATAAGCGACAGCACTTGGCAAATTGGCTTGAAACGTTTGTTCGAATTGACTTATAGGGTAATGATCGAAAGTTTGGAATTGTTGCCCGCTCGAGTTGCAGAGCTTTTATATCAAGATTATTCACGAAGCGGCGAGAAAGGTCGGCTGGAATTTATGCACGCCGGCCCGGAAATTCAGCTTAAGCAAAGCGTGGCGAATAAACGCCAGCGCCAGCGCTTAATTGAGTGAATGGCGTCTTTGGGCGGCGCGCTAGTCTTACCCAAAGACGGGCTGTGAATTTAAACAGCGGCTGCTGCTTCCCTATAGCGGAACGGCAAATGCTTGGCCTGCCACAGATGCGATTTTACGTAGTTGTCCAAATCGGTCTGTTTTAAATGTTGGCGCGGAGAACTGCCGTCTTCCAACGCTTTTGTCAAAACGCGGATCGCAACCTGTAAACTAACGTGGTTGAGATCGGCCACCGGTGGATAAATCAAGCCGGCGGCTAAGCAATGCTCGGCGACATAATCGGCCAGCGCATAAGCAGACTCCAGTATCATGCCGTCGCTGATGCGGGTGCATTCACCGATGACGGCGGCAAAGCCTAGCCCCGGAAAAATAAAAGCGTTATTGCCCTGACCGATAGCATGCTGCTTGCCTTGATATTCCTCCGCTGCAAACGGGCTGCCGGTGGCGATAATCGCCCGGCCGTCGCTCCATCCCAAAATATCCTTAGGCACAGCCTCGCAATTGGCGGTCGGGTTTGACAAGGGGAAGATAATCGGTTGCGCATGGTTTTCGGCCATGGATTTAATCATGGCTTCGGTAAACAAGCCGCTAACGCCGGTAAGCCCCAACAATACGCTAGGCTTGGCGTGGACGATCACCTCCAGCAAGCTGGGCAGCTTTCCGGGGGCTATATCCCAGTCTTCATAGCTTGATTCGCTTTGCCCCAGCGCGGATTTGTAAACATCGTTGGTATGGCCGGTGACGACTAAGCCGCGTTCATCCAGGATGAATATGCGCTGTCTGGCTTGTTGCTCAGTCAGTCCCGCATGCAACAAGCCGTCTTTAATGGCCGTGGCGACGCCGACGCCGCCGGCGCCGGCGCCGGCGACAACGAAGGTTTGCTCGGTCAGT
>CAIYSZ010000013.1 GCA_903928965.1 uncultured Pseudomonadota bacterium | reverse complement strand
GTAACCCGGATCAACCCACTCCGCGTCACATTGTGGAAAAACTGCTGGAAGCCGCTGAACGCGAGGACACGCATCGTTATTCGGTCTCCAAGGGCATACCGCGCTTGCGTAAGGCGATTTGCGGCTGGTACCAAAGAAGATTTGACGTCGAGCTGGATTTCAACAGCGAAGCCATCGTCACCATTGGTTCCAAGGAGGGCTTGTCGCATTTGGCATTGGCTACGCTCGGGCCGGGCGACGTGGTGTTGGTGCCCAACCCTGCTTACCCGATCCACCCTTATGGCGTGGTCATCGCCGGCGCGGACATTCGCCACGTGCCGTTGGTTCCCGGCGGCGATTTCTTCGGCGAATTGCAACGCGGCATCGCCGAATGCTGGCCCAAGCCCAAGATGCTGATTTTAAATTTTCCAGGCAATCCGACCGCGCAATGCGTGGACTTGGAATTTTTCGAGCAGGTGGTGGCCATTTGCAAGGAACACAACATTTGGATTGTGCACGACATCGCCTACGCCGACATCGTGTTCGACGGCTTCGTCGCGCCTTCGATTCTGCAAGTACCGGGCGCCAAGGATATCGCGGTGGAATTTTTCTCGTTATCGAAAAGCTACAATATGCCCGGTTGGCGGGTAGGCTTTATGTGCGGCAACCCCACTTTGGTCGCCGCGCTGACCCGCATCAAGTCGTATATGGATTACGGCACTTTCACTCCGATACAGATCGCGGCCATCACGGCGCTGGAAGGGCCGCAGGAATGCGTGCGCGAGATATGCGATATGTACCGCAACCGGCGCGACGTATTGTGCGACGGCTTGAGCAATATGGGGTGGGCGGTGGAAAAACCCAAGGCCACCATGTTCGTTTGGGCGCCGATTCCGGAAGCTTACCGCGCGATGGGCTCGCTGGAATTCGCCAAGAAATTGATTATCGATGCCAAGGTGGCGGTGTCGCCTGGCGTCGGCTTCGGTTCTCACGGCGACGACCATATTCGTTTTAGCTTGATCGAAAACGAGCACCGCACCCGGCAAGCCTTGCGCAGTATTCGCAATATGCTGAAAAAGGACAACGTAGTATAATCGTTTCATTTTTGGGTAAATGCTAGGAGTCTGGTTTGAAACCGGTAAAAATTGGGGTATTGGGATTAGGGACGGTCGGCGGCGGCACTCTTAATGTATTGAGCAGAAACGCCGAGGAAATCACCCGCCGCGCCGGACGCGAAATACAAGTCTGTCTGGCCGCGGCCCGCGACGTGCAACGCGTTCGCGGGTGTGAACTGCAAGGCGTGCGCCTGACGGCAGACCCGTTTGAAATCGTCAATGATCCGGAAATCGAAGTGGTGGTTGAACTGATCGGCGGCTACGAACCGGCGAAAAGCCTGGTGTTGCAGGCCATCGCCAATGGCAAGCACGTGGTGACCGCCAACAAGGCCTTGATAGCGCTGCATGGGAACGAAATTTTCGCCGCCGCCGAAAAACAAGGCGTGATGGTGCAATTTGAAGCGGCGGTGGCTGGGGGTATTCCCATCATCAAAGCCATACGCGAAGGGCTTAGCGGTAACCGGATTTCCTGGCTGGCCGGGATCATCAACGGCACTAGCAACTTTATTTTGACCGAAATGCGCGATAAAGGCCGCGATTTCGCCGATGCCTTAGCCGAAGCGCAACAGCGCGGTTATGCCGAGGCAGACCCTACTTTTGATATTGAAGGCATAGACGCCGGCCATAAATTGACCATATTGGCTTCCATCGCCTTCGGCATACCGCTGCGATTTGATAAAGTGTATACCGAAGGCATCACCCGCATCACCCGCGCCGACGTCGAATACGCCGAGGCTTTGGGTTACCGCATCAAATTACTGGGCGTGGCCCGCAAAACGCCGGGCGGCGTCGAATTGCGCGTGCATCCTACGCTAATTCCCAAACGCCGCCTGATCGCCAATGTCGACGGGGTCATGAACGCGGTGCTGGTATATGGCGATGCGGTGGGCCCGACCTTGTATTACGGGGCGGGCGCCGGGGCCGAACCCACCGCCTCCGCGGTGGTGGCGGACTTGGTGGATGTGGTGCGCGCCCTGACCAGCGACCCGGAAAACCGGGTGCCGCATCTGGCTTTTCAGGCCAGCGCCATCAGTCAAGCGCCGCTATTGGCCGCGGATGAATTCAAGACCGCCTATTATTTGCGCTTGACCGCCGAGGACAAGCCGGGCGTCTTGGCCGATATCAGCCAGATTCTGGCGGCGCGCCAAATCAGCATTGAAGCCTTGATTCAAAAAGAACCGCGCCCCGGCGAGTCTTCGGTGCCGATTATCATGCTGACTCAATTAACGCTGGAAAAAGAAATGAACGCGGCAATCGCCGAAATCGAGGCGCTGGCTTCGGTTAGCGGCAAAATCAACCGCATTCGCATGGAAACCTTAGGATAAGACATGGCCACACCGCAACGATATACCGGCTTGATCGCCCGCTACCGCGACCGGCTGCCGGTTTCGGAATCCACCCGCTTAATCAGCTTGGGCGAAGGCAATACGCCTTTAATCCAACTACAAAATATTCCGCGCCTGATCGGCGTGGACGTGGATATTTACGTTAAATTTGAAGGTTTGAACCCGACCGGCTCGTTCAAGGATCGCGGCATGACCATGGCGGTGACCAAAGCCGTGGAAGCGGGCAGTCAGGCCATCATTTGCGCTTCCACCGGCAATACCTCGGCCGCCGCCGCCGCCTACGCCGTCCGCGCCGGCATCAAAGCATTCGTATTGATACCGGCCGGTAAAATCGCCCTTGGCAAACTGGCGCAAACCCTAATGTACGGTGCGCAAATCATACAAATAGACGGTAACTTTGACGCCGGCATGGCCTTGGTGAAACAAGTGGCCGAGCATGCTCCGGTCACCATCGTTAATTCCATCAATCCGTTCCGTTTGGAGGGGCAAAAAACCGCCGCCTTTGAAATCGTTGATGAATTGGGCGTGGCGCCGGATTATCATTGCTTGCCGGTCGGCAATGCCGGTAACATCACCGCTTATTGGAAAGGCTATTCCGAATACGCCGCCGCCAGCGATAGGCATGCGGCGGTGATAGACAAGCGGCCGGTGATGTGCGGTTATCAAGCCAGCGGCGCGGCGCCGTTCGTGCTGGGAAAAATGGTGGACAATCCGGAAACCGTGGCCACCGCCATCCGCATCGGCCATCCGCAATCCTGGGATTTGGCCTGGAAAGTGCAGCAAGAATCCGGCGGTTGGTTCGACTCCCTGACCGACGCACAAATCCTGACCGCGCAAAAACTGCTGTCCACCCACGAGGGCATATTTTGCGAGCCGGCTTCCGCCGCCTCGCTGGCCGGCCTGTTCAAAGATCTCGGCACAGGTAAAATTCCCGTCGGCAGCCGCGTGGTATGCACGTTGACCGGCAACGGCATCAAAGATCCCGATATTGCCATCGCCCAATGTCAGGACGCCAAACCGGTCACCATTGAAGCCAGTCTGGACGCGGTTAAGCAAGCCATACTCGACGCGCTTTAGACGTCTGGCCCCTCGTTTAAGCCGGCCTAGCCGGCTTTTTTATTCAAAAGCGCAACCTATGCTGTATTGGCAAGGCGTCAAAAAAACTATTCTCACCCGGCCTGTTCCGCCCGCCGCGCCGTTGATCGGGTTGGACCCGGTGTTGGCGCGCGTGTTCCAAAGCCGTGGTATCGCCGCCGCTGAGGAATTAGACACCGGTTTACAACGTTTGCCATCGCCGTGGCTGTTTAGCGGCATGCGCGCCATGGCCGATTGTCTGGCCGAGGCCGTTTTCCAAGGCAAAAAGCTATGCGTGGTCGCCGACTTCGACGCGGACGGGGCCACTAGCTGCGCCTTGGCGGTGAAAGGGCTTAGCATGCTTGGCGCGCGCCGACCTTCTTTCATCACTCCGAACCGTTTTAAGCTGGGTTATGGCCTGACCCCGGAAATCGTGGCCTTGATTCTGCGGCAACCCGAACCGCCGGATATTCTGTTAACCGTGGACAATGGCGTATCCAGCATTGAAGGCGCGGCCGCCGCCAAAGCGGCCGGCTTGAAGCTGCTTATCACCGATCATCACTTACCCGGCGCGGAACTGCCGCGGGCGGATGCCATGGTTAACCCCAATTTATCCGGCGACGCCTTTCCCGGTAAACATATCGCCGGAGTCGGGGTTATGTTTTACGTGCTGATGGCGCTACGCATCCGGCTGCGGGAACTGGGCTGGTTTGAAAAACTCAAAAAAACCGAGCCGAATTTGGCGCAATTGCTGGACTATGTGGCGCTCGGCACCGTGGCCGACGTAGTGGCGTTGGATCAAACCAACCGCATTCTGGTGCATCAAGGCTTGCGGCGCATCCGGGCCGGACAATGCCAGCCCGGCATCAAACAATTGTGCGAGATCGCCGACCGCGCCCTGCCGCGCTTGAACGCGGCCGATTTGGGTTTCGCCTTGGCGCCTCGACTGAACGCCGCCGGCCGCATGGACGACATGACGCTGGGGATTCAATGCTTGCTAGCCGATAACGAGGAGCAAGCCCGGCATCTGGCGCGGCAATTGGACCAATTGAATCAGGAACGCAAGGAGGTGGAAGGACAAATGAAGAATGACGCCTTGGCGCTGCTGCATGATTTGTCGCTGCGCGCCGACCAGTCCGCGATGGCCGGGGTCTGCCTGTACGACCCCGGCTGGCATCAAGGCGTTATCGGGATTTTGGCTTCGCGCATCAAGGATAGGCTGCAAAGGCCGGTCATTGCTTTCGCACCCGCCGACAACGGCGACCTCAAAGGTTCGGCGCGGTCCATCGCCGGCGTGCACATCCGCGACGCGCTGAGTGACATCGCCGCGGCGCATCCCAAAATATTAAGCAAATTCGGCGGCCATGCCCTAGCCGCGGGTTTAACCATAAAATTACACGATTACCCGCAATTCGCTTTATTGTTTGCTGAAGAAATCGCTTGTAAACTGACCGACATGGAAATGACGCATACTATTTATACCGACGGGGAGCTGGACCATGCGCATTTTAATCTGGATTTTGCCGAACAATTGCAACAAGCGGCGGTTTGGGGACAGGCGTTTCCGGAGCCGGCGTTTCGGGGCGCGTTCGATGTGATTCAATGTCGCGTCGTAGGCGGCCAACACTTAAAGTTCGTGTTACGCTTGCCTTTTGACGGCGCGTTGGTTGATGCCATCGCTTTTTTTGCCGAGCAACCTGAATCCTGGCTACAATGCCGCAAAATAACCGCCGTGTATAAATTGGACGTCAATTGGTTTCGCGGCCAAAAAACCTTGCAATTACAGTTACATTATCTGGAAAAATGGGAATAGGCATAGATCGCGCCGCCGCGCCGGCGGATGCGTTGGGAACATTGGATCGCATATTACCTTGGTTTGTCGTCGTATTAACCCTTTGGCGCGGATATTTCCTGACCCAAAGCCCGGTGGGTCTTATTGGCGATGAAAGTTATTACTGGGATTGGTCGCGGCATCCGGCGTGGTGTTATTACAGCAAGCCGCCCATGGTGGCCTGGATAATCGGATTATCCACCAGTTTGCTGGGCGATACCGAGTCGGCGGTGCGCGCGCCGGTGATCGTTTTGGGGGCCGGATTCTTGTGGTTTTTTCACGCTACAGCCCAAGCTATTTACGGCCGGCGGGCCGCATTTTTAGCGGTGTTGCTGATTTGCGCCACTCCGCACAGCGTATTGGCTAATCTGCTGATGACGATCGATCCGCCTTTGTTTTGTTTTTGGATGATGGCTCTGTATTTTTTACAACGCGCATTGTTCGAGCAGGCGGATTGGGCTTGGTTGTGGGCCGGCTGCGCCACGGCGCTGGGCTTGCTGAGCAAGCAAGTCGCCGTCTTGCTGCCTATTATGCTGTTGGTTTTTCTATTGCTCGACCCAGGCCGCCGCCGCTGGTTAAGGCGCGAGTATTGGCTCTATTTATTGCCGGTCGCCGCGTCCATGGCGCCGATTTTATGGTGGAACGGAGAGCATGACTGGATCATGTGGAGCCACAGCAAAAATCATTTTACCGCTCAAGCCTCGCTGCCGGCTTTGCTGGAATTCAAGTACGTCAAAAATTTATTGTTTCACCAATTGCTGTTGATCTCGCCGTTGATTTTCGGTTTAGTGCTATTTTTAAGCTGGCGTAATTTGCGCCGTTTTGGCCAACTAAACCCGCAAGCGCAATTTTTGATGTTGACCGGCCCTGTCTTGCTGATTGGGGTGTTGCTGTTGAGTTTTTTGCAAAAAGTGCAAGGCAATTGGCCGATGCCGTTCTATTTCAGTTCGTTGATTCTGTTGGCGGGCGCCTGGGACCAAGGGCTATGGCGCAAGTGGCTGCGTTCTACTCTGTTGCTGGGTTACGCCATGGTCTTCATCACCTATTCCCTGCCCAGCGTGATTAACGCCTTGCATTGGCAAGACACGGCTAATGATCCTATCCGACGCTTTCGTTATTGGCGGCAAGTCGTGGCGGACGTGCAAAGAGCGCGGGAGCATATTGTTCCGGACGCGCGCAGCGCTTTGTTGATTGTTGTGGACCATCGCGACATGGTGAGTGAACTGGCGTTTTATTTGCCGGATCAACCGCAGGTTTATCATTATTCAGACGAAGGGATCGCCTCGCAATACGAGATTTGGCCTGGTCCGGAAACGCATGTTCACGCCAACGCCATTCTGATCAACAATAGCATGGTCCCGTTGCCGGAAGCGGTGGTTAAGGCCTTCACAAAAGTTTGGTTTGTTAATGAAATAGCCAATCCGCGGAAATCGCAATATCCTTATCATCTTTACTACGCGGAGGATTTGCGGCAATGGCCGGAATTGAAACGTAGCGTAAAATTAGAGGAATAGTCATGCCGGGTTTACATTGGGAACGCAGCCGTATCGAATTGACGCTGGCGTTGACATTAATGCTGGCAAGCACGTTTCCATTTTGGTTCACCGATTTGGACATCACCGCGGCGGCTGGCTTTTATCATTCGCCCTCCGCCGGCGGCGAAGCCTGGCCGGAAAAAAACTTTTGGCTTTGGCGCGGGCTATTCGCCATCGCTTCACCTTTAGTATGGTCGGTTTTGGCCGCCGCCGTGCTGACCGCGTTGCTAGGCGGGCGGATTGGCGCGCTAAAGCCCTACCGGCGCGCCGGATGTTACATTGCGTTAGTGATTGCCATCGGACCTGGCTTGCTGGTCAACGTTTTGTTTAAAAATCATTGGGGGCGGCCTCGCCCGGTCCATATCATGCAGTTCAACGGTGAACATCATTACCTGCCGCCGCTGCAAATCGGGGCCACGCCGGATAAATCCTTCGTTTGCGGCCATTGTTCGGCCGCATTTAGTTTTTTTGCCTTTTATTTTCTCGCCCGCCGCGGCAAAAACTGGATTTTAGCCTTTACCCTGGGGTTTGGCGCTATCATGGGTTACAGCCGCATGGCTGCAGGCGGTCATTTTTTGTCCGACGTATTGTGGTCGGGGCTTATCGTATTTCTGACCGCCTACATTTTATATTACGCCTGGTACGCGCGGACAGCTAAATCCGACTCTTAGATTAACAGGCCTTTGGATTTGCGCTACACGCCTCGTTAACCAGCGGCGCAATATTATTGCTGGTAAACGGGCTGGCGCCTTGCTGTTTTATCCCCGTGCAATTAAAGCCCCAACTGGTGACTCCGACAATCACGTTAGGGTTGGGCGCTTGACCAAAACTGGTTCCGTTCAACACCGGTTGGATGCCCAGATTCACCACCCAAGGGCCGCCGCTCGAGCCTCCGGTTTGCAAGGAACCGATAATCGTGTTGTTGGACAGACTGGTGCTCGTATAGCCCAGTGAATCGGTTCTTTCCTGCCAAACCCCTTTGTCTAATGCCATTGGGTAACCTAGTTGAGTGATTTGCGTTTCACCATTGGTATTGAAAGAATATCCGTTCCAAGCATAACTAAAATAACCATGCGTTTTGCCTACATTACTCTTTAAAACGATCACGGCGACGTCGTCTTGACAAACAACCCCGGAAACCGCGCAAGTATCGGTACCGTTAAGATAAGATGTCGGCGCAAAGACTTGGTGGGCGGGTGTATAGCCATAAGCTGCCTTCCCTCCGTCAACCGCCGGATAAAACGCCCAGTTGGCGTAGAATTGATTGGCGCCGAATTCAGCGACGCAATGCGCCGCGGTTACGATAACCCCCGGTTTAATCAAGGCGGCGGAACACAAATAGATGTATCCAGGGTTGCTGGGAACGGTAAATACTAACTTGCCGGCGGCGCTGAACGGGTAGGAGCGCCCGGCTATAAGCCCTTGCGAACTGGTCCTGCTGGTGGTGTAAGGCTGGCCGCTAGTGCCTAAATCAGCGGGGGTCGCTATCTCTTGCGCGGCTGCCGCGTCGGCGATGGCGTCAGGGCTTGACGCGGATTCCGTCAATACTTCGGCAGCCGCGGCGTTCTTACCCGCCGCTCCGTAGGAGACGCCCGGTTCGCCATAGTTAATGGGGTTGGCGACGGATTTTATCAAGGCGTCAACTTGCGTCTCAGGTTGAACCGAGACTTGCGGCAAGGGTTTTGCCACGGCGTGCGCAATGTTAGGTAATTTAAATTGATTGATGGGCGCGCTGGCGGTCACGCTAGGGTTAGGGGTATCCGCTTGAACAGCAACCCAAACTGAATGAGCGAGCATTATTCCAATCGCGATTCTAATTGGCGTTTTCATTGCTCCTCCTAGGATAATAGATTTAAATGTAAAAATATGCGATACAGAAAAATGCCAAACAGTAAATAATTATTTTTAATCCTGCAATATAATAATACCTGAATCCGTGTTACGAGTAGTTTAAGGGAGGTCATCCGAGTTTTCGGCTCGATTTTTAAAATATATCCTTCATCAATCAAAACTACAAACCCCCTTTATCAAGCCCTCAATCGCAAAAACGTATCGATTTTCTAGTC
>CAIYSZ010000012.1 GCA_903928965.1 uncultured Pseudomonadota bacterium | reverse complement strand
GATTAGGACAGTGCTGTTGCGGCAAAACAAGCTGCAATGGGCGATGGGAGAAATACAAACGTTGCGGGAGTTGAAAATGGGTTGGGCTGAGAGAATTGAAGTTTGGGAACAGGAATTCATCCAAAAAGGGGTGGAGCAAGGGATGGAGAAAGGAGAGGCCAAGGCCTTGCGGTTGCTGCTGACCAATCGCTTTGGCCCGTTGCCTTCGCATGTGGAGGCCCAAATCGGCTCGGCTTCCGCGCCAGAAATTGAGGAATGGCTGCAGGCGGTTTTATCCGCAGATAGCTTGAATGAGATTTTTCGGAAGTAAACACCGTAAAACCTCATTTATGGAATAGGTGCGATGTTAGCATTACGCCATGACAAACGAACACGACGCCGGCTATAAAACCCTGTTCTCCTGCCCGGAACTGGTCAGGGATTTAATCATGGGCTTCATCCCGGATGAGTGGTTGCAATCCTTGGATTACAGCGCATTGGAAAAAATATCCGGCAGTTACGTGTCCGACGATTACCGTTATCGCGAGGATGATGTGGTGTGGCGGGTCAAGGTGGGCGGCGAGTATGTTTATCTGTACATCCTGATCGAGTTTCAGGGCAGCGTGGACCCCTACATGGCGGTCAGAATGATGGTATACGTAGGCTTGCTGTACCAGGACTTAATCAAACGCGGCGATGTATTGGCGAACAAGCAATTGCCGCCGGTATTGCCTATCGTACTGTACCACGGTGATGCGCCATGGACGGCGGCGACCGACATCGCCCAGCTTATTCCCAAAACGCCGGGGCTAGTATCGCGTTATATACCGCACATGGAATATCTACTTATCGACAGCAATGATTATCCGGATGCGGAACTAGCGGAATTGAAAAACTTGGCGGCGGTATTGCTGCGGCTGGAACGTCCGGCGCAGCCACGTGTCGTTTTAGACGTGATAGACTTGCTGATGGAACTGCTGGACGGCAAGTCGGAGCTGAAGCGGCTGTTCGCGGTCTGGATTAGGACAGTGCTGTTGCGGCAAAACAAGCTGCAATGGGCGATGGGAGAAATACAAACGTTGCGGGAGTTGAAAATGGGTTGGGCTGAGAGAATTGAAGTTTGGGAACAGGAATTCATACAAAAAGGAATGGAGCAAGGGATGGAGAAAGGAATCATCCAAGGTATTGAGAAAGGAGAGGCCAAGGCCTTGCGTTTGCAACTGACCAAACGCTTTGGCCCGTTGCCTTCGCATGTGGAAGCTCAGATCGGCTCGGCTTCCGCGCCAGAAATTGAGGAATGGCTGCAGGCGGTTTTGACCGCAAATAGCCTGAATGAAATGTTTCGGAAGTAAATAACCACAAACCGTCATTCATGGCGTCCGTGCGATTAACTCGGTAATCGCACGCATGATACCTATCATTCAGCGTAAGCTCCCGGCAACAAACTCATCAGGTGATTTTTAAGGAATGTTGCTTTAGTTTTAAAGTGTTGTAATCATATGACTGCATGCCAGGACTCGTGTCCGCCGTGCCTGAACCCGGCATGATATGGATGTTTGGCTTAATCATCCATATCCTCGCTCGTCAGCCGATTTTCGCCTATCGACAGAGCGCAGATGCGTGACAGGTGTAAGTAGGAAAGCCCGGTTTCATCCGCCCAGGCGTTGAATTGTGTTTGCACTTTTTGCATATCTCGTTTGGATTTTATTTCCTCGGCGATATCCAGGCCGGCGTCGCGCAGGCAAGCGACGACGTCTTTAGAGGTGATGAAGCCGTCCCAGCCCACATGGCGCAACAGATATTGCCCGGTATTCCCCCCTAAGCGGCTGCCTTGTTTTTTTAGAATTTCCAGCAACTCTACTTGATTGGACGAAGGCCAAGCGCTCAGAAAATTTCCGAAGACGCCGTGTTGTTGGGATATATCCCTGACAAAAACCGCGTTCTCTCGCACCGAGAATATCTTGGCCGCGTTGCGCACGATTCGCGGATCCTTGACTAAGCCGTCCCAGAATTCATTGGGTTGGTTGGTCAGTTGCAGCGGGTCGAATTGCAGAAACGCCGCTTCAAACGCTGGCCATTTGCTTTCTATGACCTTCCAGACAAAACCGCTGCAAAATATCCGCTTGGTCATTTCCGCCAGAATCCGGTCATCGCTTAGGTTTTTGAGGTTGGCGTTGCTGGGGATTTCGGGTAACAAGGCTTGCAGCGCTTCGGCGCCCCCTTTGCGCAATTCCGCGCGGGCTAAAATAGTATGGAATGAAGTCATAGGGTTAGGCTTTGGATTGGTTTTTGGCTCAATAATACAACTGTTTTGCTTGGCTTGGATAGCCTGCTTGGATATGGCTTTACATTAAAAATGAGAATTGTTATCATTAACAAAAGCGTTTTTAGTCTGATTATCTTTTGGAGGCTTAAGCATGTCAATTAGAAGTTATCCGCATCATAGACGTTCGGCTGCCAAGGCCTGCGGGTCCCCCGCGCTAGGACTGGGCGCGGGGGCGCTCGGTATCGCCGTGTCCGGGGCGTTTTCTCAAATCGCGCATGGCGACGATGCGGCGGTTTTGCCGGAGGTGCAGGTGGACAGCGGCGAAGATGAGATAGGGACGAATCTGCTTATGCCCAAGATCGAGTTGTATAACGCGCCGATACAGGACATTCCGCAGGCGATTGATGTTATTAGCAATGAACAATTGCAGGAGCAATCAATTACTCGTTTGCAGGACGCTTTGCGCAATGTACCGGGAATTACCATGAATTCCGGGGAGGGCGGCGCGCACGGGGATAACATTAATTTACGCGGTTTGGTGGTGCAGAACGGTTTTTTCATGGACGGGATGCGCGATCCCGGGAGTTATAGCCGCGATAGTTTTAATTTGGAGTCGGTGGATGTGATTAAGGGGCCGTCTTCGTTGATGTTCGGTTACGGTTCCACTGCCGGCATTGTTAATCAGGAAACCAAGTTGCCGGAGAAAACTTCATTTAATAATGTGGTAGTGAAGGGTGGTACGAATGACTTGGCCAGGGTGACCGGTGATTTTAATCATGCCTTCGATGCCGATAACGCGCTTAGGTTGGCGGTGATGGCGGAACGCTCGAACGTCGCCGACCGGGATGTCGTATTGAACCGGCGCTTCGGTTTTGCACCGTCGGTCAGTTTCGGCATGGCAGGGCCAACCCGGTTGACCTTGAGCTATTTGCATCAGGAAGAAAACAATATTCCGGATTACGGGATTCCGTTTTTGTGGGGCGCGGTTGCTCCGGCGGCGCGGCAAAATTTTTATGGATTGGCTAATTACGATAGAACCCAAACCGACACCAATGTGTTGACCATGAAGTTTGAGCATGATTTCTCGTCGGCCTTGAAGTTGACCAATACTTTTCGTTGGGGTAATTACGGTTTTAATTATCAGGTAACCGCGCCGACATTAACCAACGATTACTCCTATGAACCTTCGCCGGGAACGCCGTTGGATAATATTGACGTGTACCGCGATCAGCCGAGCAGCGCCGGGCATACCAATTTGTTTAGCAATCGCTGTAATCTGGCGGCCAATTTCGCCACCGGAAGCATCAAACATGATGTGGTTACGGGATTTGGCTTGAGCCGGGAAAGCATGAGCACTACCCGTTATGTGAATCAAATCAATGCTATTGCCCCGACGTCGTTGTTGAATCCCAATCCATATCAAGTGATATCGGTTCCAAGTTTGGTTTCGGCCCTGCCGGGGTCGACCGGTGACAATATTAATCTATATGCGGTCGATACCGTGCATGTGACCGATCAGTGGGACTTGATCGGCGGTTTGAATTTTGACCGCTTTATTTCTCGATTTTACTCTACCGGCTTTAATTATAATGCCGCCGAAACGCGTTTGCTCGGCCGATCCTATGCTGCGTATACCGAAACCAATAATTTGGTAAGTCCGCGCGCCGCCATGGTGTTTAAACCCGCCGATTGGCAAAATTATTATTTTTCATATGGGACGTCGTATAACCCGGCAATCCAATATTTAACCCTAGCCCCTTCCAGTACGGCTTTGTCGCCGCAAAAGACCACCAATTTGGAATTAGGAGCCAAGTATAGCCTTTTGGGCGGTAGGTTGTCTTTGAATGGCGCGTTGTTTCAGATTCAGGCCGCCAATGTGCGGGTTGCCGATCCGGACGACCCGACCTTGCAGGCGGTGTCGTTCAGCGAACGGGTGAAAGGTGTCGAATTGACGCTGAACGGCCGCTTGAGCGAGCATTGGGAAATCAATACCGGCTATACGCATTTACAGGCGCTTATCTCTCAGGGCGTGACTATCTCCGGTGCAAATGAATCAGGGAATCAGGCGCCCAATGTGCCGGGCAATACGTTTAATCTTTGGACGACTTATGCGCCCGCGACGGAGTGGAAGCTAGGCAGCGGGCTGTATTTTTATGGCAAGCGCTATGCATCCACGGATAATTCCACGAGCATGCCAAGTTATATGTTATGGAATTTAATGGCGACCTATCAATTCAATAGTCATGTCAATGTGCAGTTGAATTTGGACAATGTTCTGAATAAATATTATTTCATGAGCGCTTACTATTCCAGTTCCTCGGAAAGTCATGCGATTCCCGGTCCTGGCCGCACCGGTTTGATGACGATTAGTCTCTCGTTTTAGGTTCGCGCCGGTGGTGAGCATTAAGCAAACCAAACAGTCTGTCCTGCGTTTGACCGATGCTTATGTGGAGGGATTGAAGCAAATGACGGAGCCGCAATTACGGCAAGTATTGAGCGGCGATCCGCATGAGGCGGCGGTATGGGTGCGCATGGCTGCGCAAGCCGGCATTGCCGCCGGGCAAGTGCGGTTAGGCCGTATGTTACTGGCCGGAGAGGGGGTGTTGAAAAATGAGGCGGCGGCCTTTGCCTGGTTTCAACGCGCGGCCGGGCAAAGCGATGCCGATGGGCTTAATATGCTGGGGCGGTGTTATGAAAACGGTTGGGGAACGCCGGCTAATCCGCCGGCGGCTTACCGAAGTTTTGTGAGTTCGGCGCGCCTGGGCGACGCTTGGGGCCAATACAATCTGGGACATTGTTATTTGGACGGGGCGGGCGTGGCGCGCGATTTTCGTCTAGCGTTTTTTTGGTATAGCCGCGCGGCGGACCAAGGCCATGACCGGGCCATGAATTTGCTGGCCCGCTGTTATGAGCAGGGCTGGGGCGTAGCGAGCGATTGGGAAACCGCTTGCGCCTGGTATCGGATGTCAGCCGAAGCAGGTTATTTTCGCGGTCAGTTTAATTGGGCGACGGTGTTGGCGACGGAAGGCGATTATACACAAGCGGCGGAGTGGTTTATGGCGGCGGCGCGGAATGGCGCGCCTGGGGTGCGGGAAGCGGTATTGGCTGTCTTGGCCGCGAGCGAGCATCCGGAATTCAAGCGCTGTTTGTCGTTCGTGCGTAATTTGTGCGGGGAGTAGCAGAAAATGTTGTTGCATATCGAACAGGTTCTGAGCGCCGCCGAATTGGCGGATATTAACGCCATGTTGCGTGACGGGGAGTTTAGCGATGGCCGGGCGACGGCGGGTTATCAATCCGCCGCGGTTAAACGTAATCTGCAATTGCCTGAACATTCCGCGTTGGCCGGGAAATTGGGGGACAGAGTGTTGGCCGCGTTGGAGCGCTGTTCGAGGTTTAGTAGCGCCGCGCTGCCGCGACGGATTTGTCGGCCTTTGTTTAGTTGCTATACGCCGGGCATGTATTTTGGCGATCATGCGGATAACGCTATTCGCGGCGGCGTGAATCCGATGCGCGCCGATGTGTCGGTGACTTTATTTTTGTCTGAGCCGGCGGATTATGATGGCGGCGAATTAATCATAAACGATGCTTATGGCGCACACCATGTGAAACTATCGGCCGGAGATTTGCTGCTTTACCCTTCCGGCAGTTTGCACCGGGTGAGCGAGGTGACGCGCGGCGCGCGCCGGGTGTGTTTTTTTTGGATTCAAAGTATGATTAGGGATAACGCGCAACGGCAAATGCTGTATGAATTGGATCAGGCTATTATGGGGTTACAGCGGCGGGAGGGTTGTCATGACGGTAGCCCGGAAATACTCAGCTTGATTAATTGTTACCACAATTTGTTGCGCTTATGGGCGGAGGTTTAGTGGGTTTTGGATGCAAAAACACCTGAAAAAACATAAGGAGCGTTAGAAAGGCTCGGTAAGGAGTGAAAAGCGCGCGGATGCCGTCCAGTAAGCCGCTTGTGCATCTAGCTCCATTCAGTTGGCGGCAACCTATTATAATGCTCGAATGCCGGCCGCGCCAGCCTGGCGCGCCTTAATGGAACTAAGCCTTTGGAATTCGAGTCTGACCAGCATGCAAATCCCTGAAACCACACCTTTCCGTAAATTTGGCCGCGGCGTTTTCGGCCTGTTATTGGCTGCTGCCGTTGTCGGCGGTTATGTTTATTTCAAAAGCAAGCCGTCCGCCTCCGTGAAGGAAAGCGCATCCGGTCGTGGCGGCGGCAGGCCGGAGACGCCGCCGGCCAGCGTGGCGGTGGCCACTACCCGGCAGGGTGATATGCCGGTGTATCTGCAAGGTTTGGGCGCGGTGACCGCGCTACGCACTGTGACGGTGCATTCGCGGGTGGACGGTGAGCTGATTAAGGTGTTGTTTACCGAAGGGCAGCCTGTGCAGCCGGGTGATTTGCTGGCGGAAATCGACCCGCGCCCGTATCTGGTGCAATTAAAGCAAGCGGAAGGGCAGTTGATTCGCGATCAAGCCTTGCTGGAAAATGCTCGCCTGGATTTGAAGCGTTATCAGACTTTGTTGGAGCAAGATTCCATCGCGCAACAGCAAACCGTGACCCAGGCCGCCTTGGTCAAGCAATACGAAGGCACGGTGGAGATGGATCAGGCGCAAGTGGATAACGCTAAATTGCAACTGACTTACGCCAAAATTACCTCGCCGATTGCCGGGCGGGTGGGTTTGCGCTTGGTGGACCAGGGCAATATCGTGCACGCCGCCGATACCAACGGCATGTTGGTGATTACGCAAATTGAGCCTATCGCGGTGGTGTTTACCTTGCCCGAGGACAGCGTACCCTCGGTAATGCGGCGCTGGCGTCAAGACCAGAACATCGCCGTGGACGCGTATGACCGGGCCGGCAAGCGTAAAATCACCAGCGGCAAAGTGACCGCCATAGACAATCAGATAGATACCACTACCGGCACCTTAAAGTTAAAGGCGCAATTCGCCAACACCGATCACAGTTTATTCGCTAATCAGTTTGTTAACGTCAAAATGCATTTGGACACGCTGAAAAATTCGGTGTTGGCCGCTAACGCGGCGATTCAACACGGCGTCAACGGCGATTATGTCTATGTGATCAAGGACGATGATAGCGTGACTTTAAAATCGGTGAAAGTGGCTGGGGTGGACGGCGACACAGTGGCCATAGCCGAGGGCGTCGGCCCCGGCGAAAAATTGGTGGTGGACGGCGCCGATAAATTACGCGAGGGCGACCGGGTGCGGGTGGTTAAAGTGGATAATATAGCCCCGGATAAATCATGAGCGGGGATGCGGAGTTGAACGGCGGTTTTAATCCGTCGCGGCATTTCATCTTGCGTCCGGTCGCTACCTCGCTGTTGATGTTCGCGATGTTGCTGGCCGGCTTTTTAGCCTACCGCTGGCTGCCGATTTCCGCGTTGCCGCAGGTGGATTATCCGACCATTCAGGTGACGACTTTGTATCCCGGCGCTAGTCCGGAGGTGATGGCTGCTGTGGTGACCGCGCCGCTGGAGCGCCAGTTCGGGCAAATGCCCGGCTTGAAGCAGATGTCTTCCGGCAGTTCCGGCGGCGCGTCGGTGATTACCTTGCAGTTCGATTTGGAGTTGGCGCTGGATGTGGCCGAGCAAACCGTGCAGGCGGCCATTAACGCCGCCGGCAATTTTTTGCCCACTGATTTGCCGATGCCGCCGATTTATAACAAGGTTAATCCGGCGGACGCGCCGATCTTGACCTTGGCGGTGACTTCGGACAGTTTGCCGTTGGTGAAAGTCGAGGATATGGTGGATACCCGGCTGGTGCAAAAAATCGCGCAAATGCCCGGCGTCGGCATGGTTAGTATTAGCGGCGGCCAGCGGCCGGCGGTGCGCATCCGCGCCAATGATCAGGCCTTGGCCGCCTATGGCTTGGGCCTGGAGGATTTGCGCAACGCCATCGCCGCCGCCAATGTCAACCAGCCTAAGGGTATGTTCGACGGCCCGGCGCGTTCGGCGATTATCGATAATAATGACCAATTGCGTACCGCCGCCGAATACCGCGATTTGGTGGTGGCCTACCGGAATAACGCGCCGGTGCGGCTGGCTGAAATCGCCGAGGCCGCCGATGACGCGGAAAATGTCAGGCTGGCGGCCTGGGCCAATGACAAGGCGGCGGTGATCGTGAATATTCAGCGCCAGCCGGGGGCTAATGTTATTGATGTGGCGGACCGCATACAACGGCAATTGCCGCAATTGCAGGCTAGCTTGCCTTCCGCGATTAGCGTGTTGCCGCTGACCGACCGTACCGTCACCATCCGCGCCTCGGTTTCGGATGTGCAGTTTGAATTGGCATTGGCGGTTGGCTTGGTGATTATGGTGATCATGCTATTTTTGCGCAATCTTTCCGCCACCGTGATTCCAGGCGTCGCCGTGCCGCTGTCTTTGATCGGTTCTTTCGCCATTATGTATCTGGCCGGTTTCAGCATCAATAATTTGACGCTGATGGCTTTGACCATCGCCAGCGGTTTTGTGGTGGACGACGCGATTGTGGTCATCGAAAACATTTCGCGCTATCTGGAGCGCGGCTTACCGCCGCTGACGGCGGCGTTGAAAGGCTCGGCGCAAATCGGTTTCACTATTATTTCCTTGACCTTTTCCTTGGTGGCGGTACTGATTCCGTTGCTGTTCATGGGCGACGTCATTGGCCGCTTGTTCCGCGAGTTCGCGGTGACCTTGGCGGTGGCGATTTTGATTTCCGCGCTGGTGTCGCTGACTTTGACGCCGATGATGTGCGCCAAGATGCTGCGGCCCTTGTCTGAACGCGCGCAAAGCGGCGGCGGTTTTTTCAACGCCTTGCTGGGCCTGTACGATGTCAGTTTGCAATGGGTGTTGCGCCGGCAAGGCTTGGTGTTGCTGATCGCCGCCGCTACCTTGGGGCTGACCATGTGGATGTATGTCATTGCGCCCAAGGGTTTTTTTCCGGTGCAGGATAACGGTTTAATTCAAGCGGTGACCGAGGCGCCGGCCAGTGTGTCGTTCGCCGCCATGCGCAACAGGCAAATCGCCGCCGCCGAATTGATTTTGGCTGATCCGGCGGTGGAGAGTTTGTCGTCTTTTATCGGCGTGGACGGGAATAATCCTACCCTGAACAGCGGGCGCATGTTGATTAATCTCAAGCCCAAGGCCCAACGCGGAATTACCGCGCTTGAGGTGATCGAGCGGCTACGGCCGCGGCTGGACGAATTGGCGGATATGGATGTCTTTTTACAGCCGGTGCAGGATATGACCTTGGAAAATCATATCAGCCGTACCCAATTTCAGTTTACCTTGCAAACCACCGACTTGAAAACCTTGGCGGAGTGGACCGGACAATTGTTGGCCAAGTTGCGCAATTCGCCGGAGATGCTGGACGTGGCCGCCGATTTACAAAATCAGGGCTTGCAGGCCTATATCAATATCGACCGCGTCACCGCCGCCCGCATGGGGGTGACTACCGCCGCCATTGATAATGTGTTGTACGATGCATACGGCCAGCGCTTGGTGTCGACTATTTTCACTCAGTCCAATCAATACCGGGTGGTGTTGGAGGTGAACAAGTCGCGGCAGACCGGGCCGGAGGATTTGTTGAAATTGCGCGTGCCTTCCACTAACGGCGGCCAGATTTTGTTGTCCGAGTTCGCCGACATCAGCGAACGGCAAACGTATTTAGCGCTGAATCATTTGGACCAGTTTCCGGCGACCACGGTGTCGTTTAATCTGGCGCCGGGGAAGTCCTTGGGTCAAGCGGTGGAGGCCATAGAGCAGGCCAAGCGCGAGTTGGGTTGGCCGTTGAGCGTGCAGATCGATTACCAGGGCGCGGCGCAGGCGTTTCAAGCCTCGTTGGGCAATACCTTGTGGCTGATTTTGGCGGCCATTGTGACTGTGTATATTGTGCTCGGGGTGTTGTACGAGAGTTATATTCATCCGTTAACCATTTTGTCCACCTTGCCGTCAGCCGGAGTCGGCGCGTTACTGGCCTTGCGCTTGACCGGCAACGATTTGGGCGTGATTGCGATTATCGGCATTATTTTGCTGATCGGCATCGTCAAGAAAAACGCCATCATGATGATTGATTTTGCGTTGGAGGCGGAGCGCAGGCAAGGCTTGCCGCCGGAGGAGGCGATTTATCAGGCTTGCTTGCTCAGGTTCCGGCCGATCATGATGACGACAATGGCGGCCCTGCTCGGCGCATTGCCGTTGTTGTTGGGTAGCGGCGTCGGCGCGGAGTTGCGTCAGCCTTTAGGTATTACCATGGTGGGCGGTTTGTTGTTTAGCCAGTGGTTGACGCTGTACACCACGCCGGTGATTTATTTGACCTTGGACGGGCTGGCGCGGCGCTGGTTTCCAAAGGCGCTGGAAAGCGATCCGCTGGCATGAATCCCAGTAGATTATTCATTTACCGGCCGGTGGCCACCACTTTGTTGACCATAGGCATCGCCTTGGCAGGTCTGGTGGCTTTTTTGCAGTTGCCGGTGGCCCCGCTGCCGCAGATGGATTTTCCGACCATTAACATTAGCGCCAGCTTGCCGGGGGCCAGCCCGGAAACCATGGCGGCGACGGTGGCGACGCCGTTGGAGCGCACCTTGGGCCGCATCGCCGGGGTTAATGAAATGACCTCGGCCAGTTCTTTAGGGTCAACCCGGATTACCTTGCAATTTGATTTGGACCGCGACATTGACGGCGCGGCGCGTGACGTGCAGGCGGCGATAAACGCCGCCAGCAGTTTGTTGCCGACCAATATGCCTAGCCGGCCGAATTACCGCAAGGTCAATCCGGCTGATTCGCCGATTATGATTTTGACGCTCACTTCGAGCACCATGAGCCGGGGGCAGATGTACGACGCGGCGTCGACTATTTTGGCGCAAAAGATTTCGCAATTGCCGGGCATAGGTCAGGTCAACGTCGGCGGCAGTTCCTTGCCGGCGGTGCGGGTGGAGTTGAATCCGGCGGCGCTGGCCAAATATAACATCAGCCTGGAAACCGTGCGCGCCGCTATAGTCGGCGCTAACGCCAATCGGCCGAAAGGGGCGTTGGAGGACGAGCGGCGGCATTGGCAGATTCATGCCAATGACCAAGCGGCTACCGCCGAGGAATACATGCCGTTAATCGTCAGTTACCATGGTCAAGCCGCGGTGCGGTTGAGCGATCTGGGCGAGGTGCGCAACGCCGTGGAGGATGTGCGCAACGCGGGCATTAAAAACGGCCAGGATTCGGTATTGCTGATTTTGAATAAGCAGCCGGGGGCTAACATTATTGATACCGTGGATCATGTTAGAGCCATGCTGCCGCAATTGCAGGCGATGATTCCGGCGGCGATGGAATTATCGGTGGTGATAGACCGTTCGCAAACCATTCGCACCTCGGTGGGTGAAGTGGAGCGCAGTATGTATATCAGTATCGGCCTGGTGATTTTAGTCGTGCTGTTGTTTTTGCGTAGCGTGCGTTCCAGCATGATTCCGGTGATTGCGGTGCCGGTGTCCTTGATCGGCTCTTGCAGTGTGATGTATTTATGTCATTACAGTCTGGATAATTTGTCGCTGATGGCCTTGACCATTGCTACCGGATTTGTGGTGGACGACGCCATCGTGGTGCTGGAGAACGTCAACCGGCGCATTGAGCAAGGCGAGCCGCCGTTTCGCGCCGCGCTGAAGGGAGCGGGCGAGGTCGGTTTTACCGTGTTGTCCATGAGCTTGTCGTTGATTGCGGTGTTTATCCCGATTTTGTTGATGGGCGGCATTGTCGGCCGATTGTTTCGCGAATTCGCCGTAACATTGTCCACGGCGGTGTTGGTGTCTATGTTGGTGTCTTTGACCGCTACGCCGATGTTGTGCGCGCGCTGGCTGCGGCCGGTCGGCGAGGCTGATACGGAGCCGTTTTGGGCGGCGCGGGCGTTGGCGCGCGGCTGGGATGGTATGCAGGATGGCTATCGGCGCACCCTGCACTGGGCGTTACGCTATCGCCGCTTCATGTTGCTGGTGTTTTTCGGCGGCATCGCTTTGAACATTACTTTATATAAAATCGTGCCTAAGGGCTTTTTTCCGGTGCAGGACAAT
Organism: uncultured Pseudomonadota bacterium; assembly: GCA_903928965.1. Lineage (GTDB taxonomy): Bacteria > Pseudomonadota > Gammaproteobacteria > Methylococcales > Methylomonadaceae > Methylomonas. The sequence continues at coordinate 2,713 of CAIYSZ010000012.1, read as the reverse complement.
GGCCGCTTGAGCGGTTCGATTCAGGCCGACCAAAGTATTTCGTTTCAGGCAATGCAGGAGAAATTGCAAACTTTCGCCAACATTTTGCGTCAAGATCCGGCGATAACCGATGTGATCGGTTTCGCCGGCGGCGGACAAAACACGAATGCCGGGCAGATGTTCGCTTCATTATTGCCGCCTGGCAGCCGCGAGCCGATAGGCGAGGTGATGGGCCGCCTGCGCAAGAAATTGGGCAATGTGCCGGGCGCCAGCCTATTTTTGCAGCCGGTGCAGGATATGCGCATAGGCGGCCGCGGCTCCGCCGCGATGTATGAGTTTGCGTTGACGGCCGAACATTTGAGCGAATTGCGTGAATGGACGCCGAAGTTATTGGCGGCGCTGACCGCTAAACGCGAGTTGACCGATGTCAACACCAATCAGCAAGATAAAGGGCAGCAGGTGACTTTGAGCGTCAGCCGCGCCAATGCGATGCGTTATTCGGTCAGCCAATCCGCCATTGACACGGTCTTGAACGATGCTTTCGGCCAGCGGCAAGTGGCGGTGATTTATCAGCCGCAAAATCAGTATCATGTGGTGATGGAGTTGGCCCCGGAATATTGGCGCGATCCGCAAACTTTGCGCCAAGTGTACGTTCCGTCCAGCCCGCCGCCGCCGCAAACCAGCGCGCAAGTGCCGCTGGCGGCCTTGGCCGAGTTCATTCCGCAAAATTCGCCTTTGACGGTGAATCACCAAGGCCAATTTGCCGCCGCTACCATTTCGTTTAATCTTAGGCCCGGCGAATCCTTGTCGGACGCTACGCAAATGGTGCGTCAAACCTTGCGCGACATCGGCGCGCCGTCCACGGTGCGCGGGAGTTTTCAAGGCTCGGCCAAGGCGTTTCAGGAGTCCTTGAAAAATCAGCCGTGGCTGATTATGGCGGCCTTGCTCAGTATTTATATAGTGCTGGGCATATTGTACGAGAGTTATATTCATCCGTTGACTATTTTGTCCACTCTGCCGTCGGCCGGAGCCGGGGCGATTTTGGCGCTGATGGCGTGCGACAAGGAATTTGATCTCATTGCGTTGATCGGGGTGATTTTGTTGATCGGCATCGTCAAGAAAAACGCCATTATGATGATCGATTGCGCGCTGCACTTTCAACGCGAGCTGGGTCAAAATGCCGAGGAGGCGATTTACCATGCCTGTTTGCAACGCTTCCGCCCGATTATGATGACTACCATGGCCGCGATGCTCGGCGCGCTGCCGTTGGCGATGGCCACGGGCTACGGCGCGGAGTTGCGCCAGCCGCTGGGCATTTCCATTGTCGGCGGTTTAATGGTGAGTCAGTTGTTGACTTTGTATACCACGCCGGTTGTGTATTTGTATTTGGAGAAGTTTAGGGTGGTTGTGGGCCGGCGGTTTGGGGGCGCCTAGCCTTTTGAACATTCGCAAGGTCAATATGACGCGGAAAGAAATTAAAGGTAGAATCCCCTTAATTAAATAATTGGCGGCATATGTACCGATATCTCTTAAATTTATAATGACTCCAGAAGCTAAAGCCCGCCAACTAATTGACCAAAAACTGCTTGAGGCCGGTTGGCTAATTCAGGATATGAATCAGCTTAATCTCGGAGCGGCAAGCGGCGTGGCGGTGCGAGAATATCCAACCGATACCGGCCAGGCGGACTACGTGCTGTTCGTCAATCGTAACCCGGTCGGCGTTATTGAAGCCAAAAGAGATACGGAGGGCGAAAACCTGACGGAAACGCAAACCGAACGCTACGCCAAAGCCGCCTTGAAATGGCGCAAGGATAATAAGCCGTTGTCATTTTTATTTGAAGCCACCGGCCAGATTATTCGTTTTACCGATGGCCGTGATCCAGCTCCAAGGTCGCGGGAAATTTTTCATTTCTTCAAACCGGATACCCTAGCCGAATGGCTAGCGCAAGACACAACGCTGCGCCGCCGCTTGAAGGAAAAGATGCCGGTTTTGCCTACGCAAAATTTGCGTGATTGCCAAATCAAAGCAGTCACGGGGCTGGAAAGCTCACTGGCTGGTAACAAACCGCTCGCATTGGTACACATGGCCACCGGCGCGGGTAAAACCTTTACCGCCATCCAGGCTATCGCCAGCAAAACCCGCTTACGAAAAGCAAATAGTTAACAACTATTTTGAGCATGATACTTTTATTCAATGTTAATGGTTTTTCAGGGTTGTATCAATGATACGCACTATCCAAATCGAAGGTTTTAAATCCATTGTTTCGGAAACGTTGGAACTTGGCCGGGTAAATTGTTTTATCGGCGCTAATGGGGCGGGGAAAAGCAATATACTTGAGGCCATCGGCGTATTAAGCGCGGCGGCAAGCGGCAAGGTGGATGATGAATCTTTACAGCGGCGTGGGGTTAGGGCTGGCCTGCCGCGTTTATATAAGAGCTCATTTGAGGGCAGCCGGATCCGGGCGGAGATTTTTTTGGAGGTCAAAGGCTCGTCCGATGAAACATACCGGGTTTCCCTGCTAAATCCGCTGGAAAATCCAGAACCGGCCTGGTCATATAAAACGGAATATTTAACAGACGGTTTGCAGGACATAGCTCTGTACACGACAAAACACAAAATTTAAGAACTCAGGAAAATTTTACCGGATTTGATCTGACTACAATCCACGCTATCGGGTGGACACCAAAAAAGTATCCAGAATAAAAGTATCTCATTAGCCGACTTGGCGGTTTT
>CAIYSZ010000011.1 GCA_903928965.1 uncultured Pseudomonadota bacterium | reverse complement strand
GTGCCTCCCACTCGATGCCGTCCAGCCAGCGTTGGCCGGAGGCGCGGTCGGCGTCGAAGGCGGCCCGCCACAGGGTGGCCCGCTCCGGCGGTCCCGGCGGCAGGAAATCGAACCACCTCCTTGCCGGTCCCCGACTCGCCGCGGATCAACACCGTGGTATGCCATTTCGCTACCTGGCGGATAATATCAAACACCTTCAACATCGGCTCGGAATGGCCGATAATGTTCTCGAAGCGATAATTCTTCACCAAGGTCTGCTTCAGAAAATCCCGCTCGTTGACCAGCTGGTGCTGCTTGCGCTCCAAAACCCGCAGCATGTTCACGCTCTGCGCGATCAAATTCGCCACCATTTCCATGAAGCGCGCCCGCTCCCCCAAAAACTGAGCGTCGCACGGCTGCGCCGCCAATATGCCGACCACCTCGCCCTGCTCCACCGCCAACGGCGAACCGATAAACGGCAAATCCGGGTTATACACGCCTAGGCGACTCAAAAAGCGCGGCTCATCGGCGATACGCTCCACCACAATAGTGCAGCCCTCATCCAAAATCGCCCCGACCAAGCCCTCGCCCGGCTGGTAGCGCACGCTACGATCTATGCCCTCGCCGTAAATCTCGCAAATACTCATGCTATCGTCATCCACGTCCCGCAGCGTAATCATGCCGAACCGCAAACCCGACCGCTTATGCAAGATTTCCAAAATTCCCTTAAGCTTGCTGCGCAGATCGTAAGTGCTGTTTAACAATTGGCTAACCAGAAAGAGAGTATCCAATTCCGATTCAACCATTAATAAGCGTTCACTCATACCCGTTCACCGCGCTAACATTTCTAGGGCGCACCGGAAAACTCAAATCAAAACAACAACCTGACGTATAATGCGGATTAATCGCAATCATACCGCCATGTTGATTCACAATCTCTTTCGCCATGACCAGACCCATGCCGGCCTGCACTCCGCCCCGAGATTGGGTAGTAAAAAACGGCTCGAACACCTTGGCATGTTGTTGCAACGGAATGCCCGGCCCGGTGTCGGCAATCGACACCTTCACCCAATCGGCGTCGAAACCGGTAGTGATTTTAATCACCCGCTCCGTCGAGCCGGCGCGGTTCAAGGCCGTCACCGAGTTATCCAATAATTGCTTGAACAACATGCGCAGCTTATTCGCGGAACCCAGCACCGGCGGCAACACCGAATTCGGCAGCCAATCCACCACCACGCCGTTGGCCAAAAATTTAGTGCTGTTCAACAACATCACCTCATGCAACAACTGGTTCAAATTCATCGGCGTCACCGCCGATTCCGGAATCTCCGGCACGCAACGCTGCAAGGTTTCCAAGGTTTCATCGCCATGCAACCGCACTTGATTCAATAAATCGTGCAAGGCTTGATTCTTGGCGTCGTTACGTTGCGCCATGATTTGGATGGCTGCATTAATTTGGTTCAAAGGCTGGCTAATTTGGTGCATAGCGCCCAATAAAGTTTCACGGATGCTGCGCAAATGCTCCTCTTCCGCCAACAAGGCGCGCAAGGCCTCGATTTGCAAGCTTTCCTGCTGCCGCCGCTGCTGCGTGATGTCGTTCACCGTCAACAACAAATATTCGCGCGCCTGCTTGACAAAAAAATTGTCCGCGCATGCGTCATGCTCGACGAACCAGTTCCCCGCCAGACTAAACCAGCGCACTCCGCGCCGCGCCGCGCCCTCCAGCCTAAGTTCGTGATTGGCAAAACCACCCCGCGCCTTGGCGACATCCCAAAAGCCGTCGTTTTCGCGCGCCAAGGCCTCCAGAAAAAACAAAGCCGGCTCATCATGCCCCAATTCGGTAATCAACATCTTATAGACTTGGTTATCCAGCACCACCTTACGGTCTTCGTCCAACACCGCCATGGCCACCGGCGACGCATTCAACACCGACTCAATCAACTGCTTTTGGTTAGCCACCTGTTGCTCGGCGTAATACGCCTGCGTCACGTCCCGGTGCATGCCTATATAATGGCTAATGGCCCCGAATTCGTCCAACATCGGCGCGATGGTCAAATCCGCCAAATAGCGCTGGCCCTGCTTTTTCCGGTTAACCAACTGTCCGTGCCAAATCTGCTTACGAGAAATAGTGTGCCATAAATCGTAATATACTTGCCGCGGCGTGCACTTATCCGACAGCTTCGACTCGTTCACCCCTAAGATTTCCGAAGCCTTGTAACCGGTTACCGTGGTAAAGGCATCGTTGATGTACAAAATATTGGCCTTTTTGTCGGTAATCGAAATCGCCACCGGCGCTTGTTCCACCGCCTTCAAAAACAAGGAAAACGGCAATAAATTATTCGGTTTCCCGCTATTAAGTCCGTTCACCGCCACCATGGTAGCCGCCTCGCCGCCAATCTGCCGCGCCGCCTCCAGACTAATCTCGCTTAAATGAAAATCCTGTTTGGTATTAGTCATAACCGCCGCCAATGAATCGAATAAAACAATCACAACACAAATTGTAAGCAAATAAAACGCCAACTTTACAAGCCGCCTCGCCAACGACTGACTTTAGACGCGCATCCGCAAAAAATATTCGCTCCCCTTCCGGCCCGGCGCAATCGACAAACAACCAAGCTAAGTTTATTGTAGTTTTTACGACAATCTTTTTAGCCATACAATATCTAATGTAATTTTTGCACACCGGCAAACCCATTGACAGCTTAATACTTTGCAATGGCTAAGCCTCAACGGCGCGGCTCCCGGCTAATTTGGCACAAATGATGCAGCAATGTTTGCAAAAAAAACCGGAAGCAAGCGCCATGAGCGAATATCTTTTATTAATTGTCGGCACTGCCTTGGTCAACAACGTGGTTCTGGTCAAATTCCTAGGCCTATGCCCGTTCATGGGCGTGTCGAATAAACTCGACACCGCCCTGGGCATGGGCATGGCCACCACCTTCGTATTAACGCTGGCGGCGGCGGCCAGCTGGGTGCTGGAGCACCACCTGCTAATCCCCTACGATATCGGTTTCCTGCGGGTGCTCGGCTTTATCCTGGTCATCGCCGCCGTCGTGCAATTCACGGAAATGGTAATCCACAAAACCAGTCCGGCGCTATACCAAGTGCTCGGCATTTTTCTGCCGTTGATCACCACCAACTGCGCGGTGCTGGGCGTGGCCCTGCTCAACATACAAGAACAATCCAATTTCATCCAAAGCCTGCTGTTCGGCTTTGGTTCGGCCCTAGGTTTTACCTTGGTGATGGCGCTCTTCGCCGGACTCCGCGAACGCCTAGCGTTACTCGCGGCGCCGGCGCTTTTTTCAGGCGCCCCGCTCGCGTACATCACCGCGGGCATACTCTCGTTAGCGTTCATGGGATTCGCCGGCCTGGCCGGCAAGTAAGAGGCGAACTATGTATGTACTCTCCGCCATCATTATTTTGACCGCCCTAGGCCTGTTGCTTGGCCTAAGTCTAGGCGTCGCCGCCAAATATCTCAAGGTGGAATCCGACCCTCTGGTCGAAAAAATCGAAGACCTAATGCCCGGCTCGCAATGCGGTCAGTGCGGCTATCCCGGTTGCCGTCCGGCGGCGGAAGCCTTGGTCTCCGGCCAAGCCGCGGTGACCCTGTGTCCGCCCGGCGGCTCCGCCCTGGCCGAACAGCTCGCCAAACTGCTGGGCATTGAAGTAGACCTCAGCAACGCCCGCGATCAAGAACCGATGGTGGCGCGGGTCAGTGAAGACACCTGCACCGGCTGCACCCGCTGCTTCAAAGTATGCCCGACCGACGCCATCGTCGGCGCGCCCAAACAAATTCACGCCGTAGTAGCCGACGCCTGTATCGGTTGCCAGAAATGCGTCGCTGTCTGCCCGACCGAATGCCTGCAAATGCATCCGATTGAAGTCACCTTGCGCAACTGGCGCTGGCCCAAACCTTTGGCGGCCTAAGGGAGAAAACCTATGTTTGCCTTTTTTGAACATCCAAGACTCCGCGGCGGCGTACACACCGAAGAACGGAAACAGCACACCAGCCGCATTCCGATCAACACCGCCTTCCCCACGCCGAAAAAACTGTACATTCCGGTGCAACAGCATGTCGGCAAACCGGCGGAACCCCTGGTCAAGGTCGGCGAAAGCGTATTGAAAGGCCAATTGCTAGCCTATAGCCAAGGCGCAATATCCGCGCCGGTTCACGCGCCGACTTCCGGCGTCATCGCCGACGTCAGAGACTTCCCCGCCCCGCACCCTTCAGCCCTGCCGGTGCGCACCATCATATTGGAAAGCGACGGCCTGGACGCCTGGGAAGAACTGCACCCGCCGGCGGACCCGTTCGCGCTGGAGCCTGAAGAAATCTGCCTGCGCGTCGGCGCGGCCGGCGTGGTCGGTTTGGGCGGCGCGGTATTCCCGTCGGCGGTGAAACTGAATTTGGGCCGCAAAAACCAAATCCGCACCCTGCTCATCAACGGCGGCGAATGCGAACCCTATCTCACCTGCGACGACCGCATGATGCAAGAACGAGCCGCGGAAATCATAGACGGCGTGCGCCTGATGTTGCGCGGCATGCTGGCCGAACGCGCCATCATCGGCATTGAAGACAACAAACCCGAAGCGATCCGCGCCATGCGCGCGGCCAGCCTGGAATACTCCTTTATCAGCGTCGAGACCGTCCCCGCGCGCTACCCCATGGGCTGGGACCGGCAAATGCTGCGTTATCTGACCGGACAAGAAATTCCGGCCGACGCCCGCGCCACCGACATAGGCGTCGTGGTGCACAATGTATCCACCGCCTACGCCGTGTACCAAGCCGTGACCCATGCCAAGCCGCTGATTAGCCGCGTGATCACCGTGTCCGGGGCCGCCGTCGGCAAGCCGCAAAACGTGGAAGCGCCAATCGGAACGCTCATGTCGGAAATTTTGGCCTTTTGCGACACCGACTCCCGTAAAACCGCCCGCATCGTCATGGGCGGACCCATGATGGGCGACGCGCTGCCGCATGCCGAAACCCCGGTTGTCAAAGCCTGTAACGGCATCCTGGCGCTCACCGAGGCGGAAATCGACCCCAAACCCGTCCAAGCCTGCATCCGCTGCTCCGCTTGCGTGACGGTCTGCCCGGCCGGCCTATTGCCGTTGGAAATGGCCAACCGCATCCGCGTCAACCAACTGGATTCAGCGGTGGACATCGGACTCAAGGACTGCATTAGCTGCGGCAGTTGCTCCTACGCCTGTCCCTCCAACATACCGCTAACCCATTATTTTAAATTCGCCCTGGGCGAACTGGTCAAACGCCAGCAAGCCGAACACAAATCCGAACAAACCAAACGCCTGATGGACGAACGCAACCAACGGCTGGAACGCATCCGCCTGGAAGCCGAAGCCGAGGCCCAGCGCGCCCAAGAAGCGCGCGCCGCCCGTCTGGCGGCGCAAAAAGCCGCCGCAGCGGCTAAACAGGAAACCACCGTATGAGCGCTAAAACCCTAGGCAATAAAATCATTAGCGGCCCGCACGTCGGCGCGCCGCTGCAAACGTATCAAATCATGCGCCAAGTGGTATGGGCGCTACTCCCGGCCTGCGGCGTCGGCGTATTTCTTTTCGGCTGGCCGGCGCTCTACCTGCTCGGCGTCACCGTCGCCTCCGCGCTATTAGTCGAGGCGGCCTGCCTGAAACTGCGCGGCCTACCCGTGCTACCCACGCTCAATGACGGCTCGGCGCTGGTCACCGGCCTGTTGACCGCCATGACGCTGCCGCCTTGGGCCCCCTGGTGGATAGGCGTCACCGGCTCCGCCATCGCCATCGCGCTGGGCAAACAGGTCTACGGCGGCCTGGGGCAAAACCTATTCAACCCGGCCATGCTGGCCAGGGTAGCGCTACTGATCTCCTTCCCCATTGAAATGACGCGCTGGACCAACATCGAACCCTTGTTTACCGGCCCCGGCCTAGCCGAAAGCTGGCGCATCACCTTCGGCGGCCAAGAAATCAGCGACGCCATGACCGGGGCCACCACCCTCGGCCTGGTCAAAACCGGATTCTCGCTCAACCAGACCCTGCCCAACCTATTGGCGGACCACTCCAATTGGCTGTCTTTTCTCGGTTGGGAGCGCGGCAGCCTCGGCGAAACCTCAAGTCTAGTTCTATTCATTACCGGCATCGGCCTGTGGCGGAAAAACATCATCCAATGGCATGCCCCCGGCTCCCTGCTCGGCACGGTGTTCATTCTGGCCCTCATCGGCCATTTGCTGAACCCCGGCCGCTACCTTGACCCATGGACGCACCTGAATTCCGGCGCGCTGATCTTGATCGCCTTCTTCATCGCCACCGATTACGTCACCTCGCCCAACACCCCGCTCGGCCAAATGATTTTCGGGGCCGGCTGCGGCGTACTGATTTACATCATCCGCGCCTGGGGCGGCTACCCGGAAGGCAGCGGCTTCGCCATACTATTAATGAACGCGGTCACCCCGCTGATCGACCATTACATTAAACCGCGCATCTACGGCCGCTACCGCAACGGCAAGCCGTTAGACATCTCGCATTAATTCCCTGAGTCAAAATCATGAACAAAGCAGCCATCGACCATCCGACGCTGAAACAAGCCCTGACCGCCTATCGCGGACTGCGCGAAAAATTGGCGCTGTGGTTGCAACCGGACAATCTGGAGCGCCTGCGACCGCAACTGCGCTTCCAAACCGGGGTGCTGGCCGGCTTCGCCTTTCTGGCCGCGCTGCTGCTCGGCGTCGCCGACTTGTCCACCCGCGGCGTCATCGCCCAGCGCCAGCAGGAAGACCTGCAAGCCAGTCTGGAGCAAGTGGTGCCGGCGGACGTCCACGACAACGACTTGCTGACCGACACCCGCGCCGTCGCCGACACCCAAACCAGCCTCGGGCAGCCCGTCACCACGGTTTATCTAGCCAAAAAACAAGGCCAGGTTAGCGCCATCTGCTTCAAATTCGTCGCCCCGGACGGTTACGCCGGCCCCATTAGCCTAGTCATGGGCGTGTCGCGCGACGGCGAAATCCTAGGCGTGCGCGTGGTTGCCCACATCGAAACGCCGGGCCTGGGCGACAAAATCGAAATCACTAAATCGCCCTGGGTATTGTCTTTTAACGGCAAATCCCTGGACAACCTTACCGTGGAGCAATGGGCGGTGAAAAAAGACGGCGGCGCGTTCGACCAATTCAGCGGCGCCACCATCACCCCGCGCAAAGTGGTGCAAGCCATCAAACGCGGCCTGGATTTCTTTCAGGCCCACCGCTCCGAATTTATCGACGCGCCTTAAGGGAGGCCATATGCAATTAGCAGTCTTATTCACCGCGCCCTACCGCAAAATCGCACGCGACGGCCTGTGGGACAACAACGTCGTGCTGACGCAAAACCTAGCCCTGTGCCCGCTGCTGGCGGTCACCAGCTCCGCCGCCAACGGCCTGGGCATGGGCCTGGCCACGCTGGCGGTGATGGCCGCCTCCAACGCCGCCGTATCCCTGAGCCGCCACTTGATACCGGCCGAAATCCGCATCCCCATCTTCGTGCTGCTGATCGCCGCCCTGGTCACCCTGGTGGACCTGTTCCTCAACGCCTGGCTGCACGAACTGCACAAAGTGCTGGGCCTGTTCATTCCCTTGATCGTCACCAACTGCGTCATACTCGGCCGCGCCGAAGCCTTCGCCTCCAAACAGCCTCTGCTGCCCTCGGTATGGGACGGCCTGATGATGGGCGCCGGTTTCACCTTCACCCTAGTCATGCTCGGCGCATTACGTGAAATCAGCGCCCAAGGCACTCTGTTCGCCCACGCCTCGCTCCTGCTCGGCGAAGGTTTCAAATTCCTGGAAACCACCGTCATACCCAACTACAAAGGCTTTTTACTAACCGCGCTACCGCCCGGCGGCTTCATCGTGCTCGGCTTCATGATCGCCGGCAAGCGCCTGATCGAAAAACGGCTGCAACCGGCCGGACAAACCGCCATTGAATCCGCCCTGATCCAAGGAGTCGAACCATGAACGTAGGCATTTGTTACGCGCTGGCGGACAAACAAATCTGGCTGCGCATTGACGTGCCGGAAAACAGCACCATCGCCGAAGTCATCAACCTATCCGGCATCAAAGACCAATTTCCGGACATCGACCTGCAAACCCAAAAAGTCGGCGTCTTCGGCAAAATCACCAAACTGGACACCGTGGTCAAAGACGGCGAACGCGTGGAAATCTACCGCAAAATCACCGCCGACCCCAACCAAGTGCAACGGCGGCGGGTCGCGGCGGACTGAGGACGCGGCTTTCTTTTCTCATTGATTTTTACGGCGGATTGCCGTATAAAATAAAACCATGAGAAACAGCAAACGCCCCCCTCCCTACCGCCCGCCTCGAAGCGCGTTTGCCGCCGGACGCCTACGCAATGCTAAAACGCGCCGCCGAGATTCAAGGCCGCACATTGACCGATTTTGTGGTAACGGCTTCATGCGCAGCCGCCCGCGAGACCATAGAATCCACGGAAATTATCCGGCTGTCCGCCGAAGATCAACGCCTATTCGCCGAAGCCATCATCAACCCACCGGAACCCAGCGACGCCCTTATTCAATCCATCGCCAAATATCACGAACTGCAAGGGATTAAGTGACTTCGCTGCTTGGTTAATATGCTAATAGCATAAAGGGCAAGACTTAAAAAATTGCTGTATAATGCTAAGAACTTGACAATTCCCGCTAATCTTGGTTATGGTGATTTATGCCATTGCATTTGATTTAGACACAGAGACTTTGAAACAGTCTTACCCCACCGCCTCTTATAATAATGCATATCATGATATACGCAAGGTCTTGGAACCGCTTGGGTTCAATTGGCAACAAGGAAGCGTTTATTTTGGAGATGAATCCATAAATGCGGTTAAATGTGTTCTTGCCACTCAACAACTTAGCAATGCTTACCCTTGGTTTAAGCCCTCTATTCGAGATATAAGAATGCTTCGTATTGAAGAAATGAATGATTTGAAACCAGCGATATAAGACGGTTACCGGTTGGTGATATCCGAAATTATGGAAAAACCTGACCCGCTTAATATGACTGAACAAAGCCATATTCGTAATCGGCGTCATGATCGCCGGCAAACCCCAGATCGAACAACGTCTGCAAAAAGCCGGCCAAACCGCCGCCGTGGCAGCCCTGATGCAAGGAGTCGAACCATGAACGTAGGCATTTTCGGCAAAATCACCAAACTTGATACGGTGGTCAAAGACGGCGAACGCGTGGAAATCTACCGCATCATAGCTCAGCATAATACCTGCTAATTTCCGCAATGCTAGCAGCTCATCATTGTCAATGTTCGCCTGTTGGTTTTTGGCAAAGCCATACACGAAAAACGCCAGCGCAGCAATGATGATGGATGCACAAGTTCAGCTCAGAGCCGCCAAACTTGAGCAGTTAAGAAAAGACATTCGCTAACGTCGACAGCCCAATAAATCCAACAACTAAGCCAGGCCGGCGGTATAATTTAAGCAATGTAAACCATCCCCGACTCGCCGCCATGAAAAAATTGCCATTACTCGCCGCCCTGCTCGCCGCCGGCCCGGCCCACGCCGACAGCATCGGCTGCATCACCACCGCCTGGAAACTCATCGGCGCCAACCACCAAGTCTGCGTCGACGCCTTCTCCGACCCCAAGGTCCCCGGCGTCACCTGCCATGTCAGCCAAGCCCGCACCGGCGGTCTGGCTGGAACCTTCGGCCTCGCCCAAGACCCGTCCCAATTCTCCCTGTCTTGCCGCCAAACCGGGCCGATCAGCCTGCCCGCCAACTTGCCCAAGGACGAAACCGTGTTCTCCGAGGACACTTCAATCCTATTCAAGGAAACCAAAGTAGTCCGCCTGTGGGATGACGCGCATAAAACCCTGGTTTACGTCGCCGTCAGCCGCAAACTCATTGATGGCGCGCCGGCCAACAGCATATCTACCGTGCCGGTGGCCCCATGGAGCAACCCGTAAACCGCTCCGCGACCAACAGCAACAAACGCCGCGCCAGTTCCGCCTTGGAACCCAGCTCCAAAAATTGATCGCCGCCCGGCCAAAACACATGCAGGGCGTTTTCATCGCTGTCGAAACCGCCTTCAGCGCGGCCGACCCAATTGGCGGCGATCATATCCAACTTTTTCGCCGCCAATTTACCCAACGCATACCGCTCCAGATCATCGGTCTCGGCGGCGAAGCCTAAGGTAAACGGCTTTTCCGGCAAGGCCGCCACCGCCGCGAGAATATCCGGGTTGGGAACAAGATTAAGCACCGCGCCTTCCGCCGACTTCTTCATCTTCCGCGCGTTCGGCTCCGCCGGCCGGTAATCCGCCACCGCCGCCGCGCCGATATAAATATCCGCCCGCGCCGCCAGCGGCAACACCGCCGCCGCCATCTCCGCCGCCGTCTCCACCCGCGTCAACCTCACCCCATGCGGCGGCGGCAAGGCTACCGGGCCGCTGACCAAATCCACCTCAGCCCCCAGGCGTCGGGCGGCCTCGGCCAAGGCGTAACCCATCTTGCCGGAACTCCGGTTGCTTAAAAAACGCACCGGGTCCAACGGTTCGCGGGTTGGCCCGGCGCTTACCACCACCCGCAAGCCGGCCAGCGCCGGCGGCCAAGCCTCCAATAAACGGCGGCAAATCGCCTCCGGCTCGCTCATGCGCCCAAAACCGGTTTCGCCGCAGGCCTGCTCACCGGCCTCCGGGCCGATCAATTCCACCCCCCGCCGCCGCAGAATCGCCGCATTCTCTTGCGTGGCCGCATGCCGCCACATGGCTTGATTCATCGCCGGGGCCGCAAACACCGGACATTCCGCGGCCAACAACAACGCGCCGGCCAAATCGTCCGCCAAGCCCCCCGCCAGCTTAGCCATAAAATTCGCCGTGGCCGGCGCCACGATCACCGCGTCCGCCCAGCGAGCCAACTCAATATGCCCCATAGCGCTCTCCTGGCCGGCATCCAACAATTGGGTATGCACCGCCTCGCCGCTCAAGGCTTGAAACAACAACGGCGCAACGAATTTTTGCGCATGCTCCGTCATCACCACCCGCACCCGCGCACCGCCGCGCCGCAACAGGCGCGTCAACTCCGCCGCCTTATACGCGGCCACTCCGCCGCAGACCACCAACAAAATATGTTTCATCGTGAATTTACTTTACCGCAACCCGTTAGCCATTATAATAGAACCTACATCAACCCTCAGGCCCAAGGGAGCCGCGCATGAGTATTAAGGATTGGCCCGCCGACGAACGCCCGCGAGAAAAACTCCTGCAACGCGGCGCTGGAGCGCTGACCGACGCCGAACTCCTTGCCATTTTCCTACGTACCGGCGTCGCCGGCAAATCGGCGGTGGACATGGCCAAGGACCTACTCGACCAATTCGGCTCGCTGCAAGCCCTGCTCAGCGCCGAACAAGCGCACTTTTGCCAGAGCCACGGCCTAGGACAAGCCAAATACGCGCAACTGCAAGCGGTGTTGGAAATGGCGCGCCGCCATTTTTCCGAAATCCTGCGCCGCGGCAGCGCCCTCACCAGCCCCGACGTCACCCGCGCCTACCTTTCGGCGCAACTGCGCGGCCTGAGCTACGAAGTCTTCGCCTGCCTGTTCCTCGACAACCAACACCGCGTCATTGTCTGGGAACCCTTGTTCCGCGGCACAATCGACGGGGCCAGCGTCTACCCGCGCGAAGTCGCCCAACGCGCCCTGCACCACCATGCCGCCGCCGTCATCTTCGCCCACAACCACCCCTCCGGCGTCAGCGAACCCAGCCAAGCCGACCGCCACATCACCGAAAAACTGCGCCAAGCCTTAAGCCTATTCGACATCCGCGTGCTGGACCACTTCATCGTCGGCGACGGCCCGCCGTATTCCTTCGCCGAGCATGGGTTATTATAAATCGTATGCGTTGAAATTGATCTTGCTGTTATTTGGTTGGGTGAAAATATCTAGAATCGGTCAAAGAAATAGACCAAACATTCAATCTTAATGATATAAAAATTCCGGGCAAATACCATTTAAGCACTTAAGGAACCTCTGATTTATTCGTTGCCTCAAAATTTAGCCCTATTGAAATCAACAGCTTGAGACCAATGTTTGCTTGAAAAACTGATTTAATCAGAGGTTCCTTAACTAGGAAACTGAAAAAACTGGGATAGCTAAATGAATTATATTTCGTTCGTTACCTGTTATTGTGTGGTCAAATTGCATTCGATGTCTTGGTAGGCATCCAACAAAATCATGCTTATCAGTCTTATAGAAATTGCGAAGTATAAACTCTACAAACCAGCGCGGGGTTAAAGGTGAAGTAACTGGTATCCTGCAACCTTTAACATCCCCTAAAGTAAGATGACTTTTGGGATGATCAATATCAATAGCCACCTCAGCACGATCATCGAAATCACACCTAATAGGGAACGGAACTATCCGTCTTTGCACGATTTCAATAAACAATTCGTCTCGCATATAAGAATCTGAATCATCCTGAAAAGGCCGTAGATTTGGTGATGGATAGAAAGCCAATCTATGCTGAATTAGCCGCTCATCTTTAAACCGGTACATAAACTGTAACAAAGCCCCATCCACAAACCTAATATTGTAAGATCGCTTAAGTAATAACTCTTGATAAATATCTGAATAATCTATATCACCAAGCGCAATTGAAATATATTCAGCCCCCGAAAAGGTTACTTCCCAGTATTGATTTTTCTTTATAACCGAGAAATTTGTGTCATCACAAATACCCTTTTCTAGTAGATTGGCAATAATTTCATCAAGATCAGTCTTTATATTTAGCGTTTTTATTGGAGCCTTCATCTTTCGCCTCCGAGAAGGCTTAAAAGTGTTGATTTAGTGTTTTCATCAAGATCTTCCAATAACAATTCCCCACTTTCCAAATCTTTCACGAGGTTTGCAAGCTGGCTTTTCTTTTGTTCTAATCGCTTTTTCTCCTCTGTAGAAAGGTCACGATGAACAATTCTTAATTTGCCAAGAAGTTCGTCACTAGGATACGTGAAGTCAAGTACAAAGCCCTTGTTTTTTAATTCTTGAAACTCATTAATCAAATTTTGCATTCCCGATCCATGCCCGATGACTCGTACCCAGGCTTTACTTCGAGTAATTGCGGTAAAAATTCTATTTCTTAGATTAGAAAGACCTTTACCTGTCCCATCGCAATCTTGGGCATTAATAACGTACACCATTCCGGCTTCATTTCCCTTGGCACGGTAAATTCCCGTAAATGTGACAGAAGGAATATCAGTACGAAAAAAAACATCTGCTTCAGTATCAACACCGGCCAGATGGGTTTGAATACCCAGCTCATAAAGTTTTTTTCTAATAGGGCCGGTATTATTTCTAGCTGTGATAGGGTTTGGATGAATGACAACAATATCATCGTGACGAAGGTCATCCGTATTCAGGTTTTTACAAATTTGATCGATAAGCCATTCATTTTGATCGATTTCATTTTTGAAACATTCAAAATGAACAAGATCGTCAATAGATGAATGCTCTTCAAGAAATCGTGGGCTTGTATCATCGGTACGTTCTAGCACCACGCGATAGTTTTTCTTTAATTGACCTTCTCTTATGTGATATCCAATTTCTTCCCATAAAGCCGAATGATCAAACATCTGCACCAACCCAGTCTTACCTCCTGCTGGAGTAGGGCGATAGATACCAAAACCTAATGCATGAGCCGTTACCAAGACAGGCCTTGAGTTGCGATAACATCTTTGGAGTATAACATCCCTTCGACCATCATCTCCAAGCGTGACTAGTGGCTTTCCATGGTCATCGTTGCCAAAAATTTCCTCTGGAGGTGGAACCGATGAGCCTGATAGATTTTGAAGTTCATCATATGCATAAACTAGGCGCTTCGGCTGTCGCAGCATTGTGAAACAAAGACGGAGAAAGCTTGGCGAAAAATCTTGCGCCTCGTCAGTAATTATTATATCATAGAGGTCAAGTGGTTGAGAAATGCCCGCTAATGCTGCTTGGCAGGCTCCATCGAAAGCTTTATCACTTCCACCAAATTTGAACGAGGCGCTTTTAAAGTCATAAAATGTTTGGCCGGTAGTGCGGCAAAACTCATAATATATGCCGTCACGTTCGTTACCGCCTGGGGCACCCCAAGCATTGACAATACGAAGCTTTGTCCAATCAGGTTCCTCTCCGCTTTTTTCTATGCAAAAGTTATTGATGAGACGTTTAAACTGCCCCTTCAATGATCGAGTATGAAATGTGACTGCAATCCGCCAATCTGGGAATTGAGTATGTAAGTAAGCAGCTTTAAGCGCCAAGACAATAGTCTTTCCCGAACCCGCTAGTCCACGTATTCTTTGCACACCTTCTACGGTTTCAATAACGGCTTTATTTTGTCGGTGATCAAGAGTAGCTATCGAGTCTTCTAGTTCCTTAAGTTTTGCCCCTCTTGAATCATTTCGCAGTACCTCTCGTTTTGAACGGCTTTTCCGAATTGAACTAAGGCTTTCTATAGCCGAAAGTACCATCCGATATATCTGATTATCACCATTCAACCAATTAATTTCAGATAATACTGTTACAAAATTATTTTCATTTGCCAGAGGATAGCCATCAATAATTAGTTTCTGCAAGTTCATCACTCCAGGAGCAAAAGTAACGACGGAAACAGGTACAATTAACTCCCGTCGCACGACCAATTCGCGGTGAAGTTTCAATTTGGCTTCAATTTTGGTGGCTATGTCATCTTGTCTGTCGTCGTAATTCCCAATATCGCCTCCTTCGATTAAATCAAAGAATATTAGACCCTTGGTCTGACTTACAAGCGTAGCATCAACGGTATACTTTCCTTGTGGAGTAGCAATTAAAGGATATCCAGTAAATACCTCTCCTGTTAGTCCTTCTAATTGCCGAAGATTTTCCAACAGAACGCGCGAGGAAGCAGGTTTTTTGTTTATTCCGAGCGTGAAGTTGAGATTCTCGTGATTCATATATAATTTCCTTTCTTTAGGTGCTACCTAATAACAACCAAGGATACGACCCCCCATTTCCTTAAGTAGGTAAGCATAATAAACCAGGCATCACAACACCATAATTCATTGATTATTAATCAAACGAATACCGAAAAATTTATGCTTAGGTACTTAACATGTTTATCGACTCGCCAAAAACTCCCCAAACTAAACACTATTCTAAAGCAACCCCGCTTGATTTAGTAGCTGTAGCCTGTTTAAAAAGGTAAATATTTACTCAAAAAACTCCTCATCCACCTTCCTGACATATAAAGTCTCTTCAATGCGGCAACCAATACCATGACGGATCATCAAGCGAGTAAATTGTTCTCCGTCGATGAGCACAATCCGTTTACTAAGTAGACCTGCAGTATTCCTGGCCTCGGTGGAAAAAGTCGAAGCGGTGACAAACAATCCCTTGGTAGCCTTGAACCGGTCTAGACTACCAAAAAAGTCGCGAATGGCGCTTGCGCTAACCGTGTTGCCATCAGCATAGCGTTTTGCCTGCACACAGATACGGTCAAGACCGAGCGGGTCTTGATCAATAACGCCATCAACGCCGCCTACAAGCGCCTTACTGATATCGGCGGCTGAACCTCCATATCCCATCCCCACCAGCAGACGCACCACCAAGCTTTCAAAAAACGCGGGTGTACCGGCACGAATGCGTTGCATCAATTCCTCCGCCAAGGCAACATCCAGTCGACGATGCGCATCGCGCATGACCTCATCCGGGGTCAGAGTTAAAAATTTGTCATCGGCATTAAGCGAAGACCCCAAGTCGTCGGCATCGCCCTCATCCTTCCCGTAACGGAATTGCTGAAAGCCTAGGAAAGGCGTCAGATACTTAATGTCAATACGTTCGGGGGGGGACCACCAAAACTTCACGCCCTTCCGCAGTAATTCGGAAATGAGCCCGCTTGGTCAATACAACCAAACCAGCTTTCCCCAAATAACTCTTTGCCCAGTTTACCCGATTAGCAAAAGTTGTTTGTTTTCCAGATGGTAGAAGATGAGAACGGTCTTCAGCCGACAAAGCTAACTCATCCGCCAGCTTTTCCACCACGTCGGAAATTTTCACCTCGCCCACGCCAGCCAACCGCAAAACAGGAAACATTAAACTTTGAAAATCAGGTATTGACAACTATAGCTCTCCCACAAAGTAATTTCCCACCAACCACCCACAAAAAAAGGGAGACGTTGACGGCCGCCTCCCTCTTTCGCTTTCGGCTACGAGATCAAATTAGAATTTGAAGCCGATATAACCGCCGGTGCTAACGCCGTTGGTGTTAACGCCGTCGACGTTGCTGGTGGCGTAGTGGTAACGTACGTCGGTACCTAATACGATGCCTCTCCAAATGTCATATTCCGCGCCACCGCCGAATTGCATGCCTGAGTTCAAAACGGAAACCGCGTTGGAAGGCACGCCCAGGATGTTGATTTCCAAACCGACAGGAATCAACCAAGGACGCAATTTGCCGCCGTGGTTAAATTTGATTTTTGGCGAAGCGTTCAAACGCAGACGCGCGTCGGTAGAGGTAGACGGGTTAACCACGCCGCCGCCCAAATAAGTAGCGGACAAAGCGTTGGCGCCGCGGCCGAATTGAGAATATTCAAAGCCCAACTCAACTTGGAAGGAAGTATCATCCATAACGCCGAACAAATCATTGTTCACGTTATAGTCGAACGCGCCGCCGAAATAATAACCTTGCGCATTGGCGTTGCTAGACAAAACGCCGCCTGGGTCCAAAGCGCCGTTGGAATTGGCGCGGGCGTGATCCAACACTTCCCAGCCGCCGCGTACCGCAACCAAATTGTCTTTAGCGGAAACCGGCTCCGGAGTGCTTTTCACGGAAGCCATCCATTGATCCAACTCCTCAACCTTGGCGGAAGCGGTGGAAGCTTTTGCGGAAGCAGCGGCGGCTTGTTCGGAAGCGGCTTTAACCCGGTTCAATTCAGCCTGCATGGATTGCATCATGCTGGACATTTGTTGCAATTGCGCTTCCAAGGCTTGCGCTTTTTGCGCGGCTTCATCAGCGGTGCGTTTTGCACTGGCGCTGGCAGCGTCCGCATGAGCGGTCATCGCGGTCAGAGAAAACGCGGCCGCTACGCCGATGGCTAATTTGGTTTTATTCAATGTCATTGTTAGACCCTCCTCGGGTTGTTATTGTAAAGACTGCATTTTTGCGTGGCAGCAACACAGGATTTATACGCATTGGCAATACTAGCAGCAAATACCTAAGCTTACAAGTGATTTTAAGTAATTTTTTAGCTGCAAAAATTGATTTATATCAATAATATGGAAAAACAACGTAACATTCGGCATTTATTTGTCAAAAAAAAACAACAACCTGTTTACAACAGGTTTAAAATTGTCAAAATGTAAGCGTCACGCTTCCCTTATTAATTATTATGTCTCTCCCGCAACTCCCACGGTGCCCCATGCCAACGTTCAGCGAAATCGTCATCATCGGCGCCGGCGTCAGCGGCATGCTGACCGCGCGCGAACTGCGCCTTGCCGGACGCGAAGTCGCCATCTTGGACAAATCCGCCGCCGGCCGAGAATCCTCCTGGGCCGGCGGCGGCATCCTGCTCCCCTTGTATCCATGGCGGCAAGCGCCGGCCATTTCCACCTTGGTGCGGCATAGCTTGCCAAAATTTCCGGAATTACACCAGCAATTATTGCAAGCTACAGGCATTGACGCCGAATGGACGCCTTGCGGCATGCTGATCAGCCAAACTCCAGACCTGGACGAGGCCCTAGCATGGTGCCGGCAAAACGGGCAAGCGCACGCCGCCCCGCCCGCCGCGCAAACACAACGTTTCGGCGCGCATTTCGACCAGCCGCTATGGCTGCCGCGGATAGCCCAAATCCGAAACCCCCGCTTACTGCAAGCGCTGCAACACTATTTACGCCAAATCGGCGTAAATTTTATTGAACACACCGAAATCGCGCCCCTGCACATCGAAAACCGCCGCGCCCAAGCCCTCATTGCGGGCGGCCAGCGCATAGACTTCAACGAACTCATCGTCTGCAGCGGCGCATGGACAGGCGAACTGCTAGCCCGCCTGCCCGGCCAGCCTCCGTCCATTGAACCGGTCAAGGGCCAAATGCTGGCCTTCGACGCTCCGCCCGGCCTGCTGGAACACATGATACTGCACGGCGAACATTACCTGATACCACGCCGCGACGGCAAAATCCTGGCCGGCAGCACCGTGGAAAGCACAGGCTTCGACAAAACCGTCACCGCCGCCGCTAGCGAGCGCCTGCACGCTTTCGCCGTCGACCTGTTGCCGGAGCTTAGGCGCTTCCCGGTCGCCCACCACTGGGCCGGCTTGCGTCCCGGCGCCCCCAACGGCGTGCCGTTCATCTGCCGCCACCCGGCCGCCGACAACCTCAGCCTCAACGCCGGCCATTTTCGCAACGGCCTGGTCATGGGCCCGGCTTCCGCGCAACTGCTTAGCGATATTCTATTAGCGCGCCCGCCGGCCTTCGACCCCGCCCCCTATCAATTAACGCCATAAATTCAAGCTATGAACCTCTACCCCTGGCTAAAACCGCTGCTGTTCCAACTTGACCCGGAAACCGCTCACCACTTGACCCTAGAGGCCTTAAATCTAGCGCGGCTAAGCCGGCTGCCGCTGTTCCCGCCGCCGCCGGCGGGCAAGCCGGTTACGGTCATGGGCTTGAACTTCCCCAACCGGCTAGGGCTAGCCGCCGGTTTGGATAAAAACGGCGACTACCTAGACGCCTTGGGCGCGCTCGGCTTCGGCGGCATAGAAATCGGCACCGTCACCCCGCGCCCGCAACCCGGCAATCCCAAACCGCGCCTATTCCGGCTCCCGGAACAGCAAGCCATCATCAACCGCATGGGATTCAACAACCTAGGGCTGGAGCATTTACTGGAAAACGTCCGCCGCCGCCACTATACCGGCATACTGGGCATCAACATCGGCAAGAACGCCGACACCCCCATCCAAAACGCCGCCGCCGACTATTTGACCGGCTTGCGCAAAGCCTACCCGTATGCAGACTACATCACCGTCAACATCTCATCTCCCAACACCCAAAACCTACGCCAATTGCAACAAAGCAGCGAACTGAAATCGCTGCTTGAAGCCCTAAAAAACGAACAACTAAGGCTGCAAACCCAACACGGCCGCCGCACACCGCTCGCCGTTAAAATCGCTCCGGACCTAAGCGACCCGGAAATCGCCCAGATTGCCGAATTACTGCTAGAATATGAAATAGAAGCGGTAATAGCCGCCAACACAACCTTGCGCCGCGACAAGGTGCAAAACCACCCCCTGGCCAACCAAGCAGGCGGACTCAGTGGCAGGCCGCTAAAAACGCAAGCCGACCACGTAGTGAACGTTCTGGCGCAAACCCTGCAAGGCAAAATCCCCATCATAGCCGCCGGCGGCGTGCTCTCCGCAGCGGATGCCAAGGATAAACTCGCCGCCGGGGCCAGTCTAGTGCAAATTTACAGCGGCCTTATCTACCGCGGCCCGGAACTAATCCACGAAATTTTAGCCGAGTGTTAATCGCAACTTTAAAATACAAACCCTTGCCCCCACCGAGATCCCGAACATGCAACATACACACGACGATTTAGGCATCGCGATAGTACTACTGGAGCAATTAAACGAAGACGTCATACCAAAAACCGAGGACATATTGCAACGTCTGGAAACCGGCGCCCTCCTCGACAACTGGGACCAACAAGTGCTGGAAGAATTTATCCAACACACAAGGCAAATCATGCCCCTCATTGACCGACATCCTGAATACCAGGACCTCTACGCCAACCTAGCCCATTTATTAAAAATCATTACCGACCAAGCATTGATCAACGAAAAAAACCGATAAACCCGGCCTGACATCCAAGCCGCCGGCCTTTAAGCAAAATGCTTCACCATCACCAAACAATTACACCCTTCCGACGCACCATAGCCGACCAAGGACATGCAATTTCTAATGAGCCCCAGCCCAAAGCCGCCTTCCGGCAATTCCTCCACCGGCGGCCAACCCGGTTCGTCTTCCTCGCTAATCTCGCACGCAGGGCCGCAAAGGCGCGCAATGCAATCCGGCGGCATGGTCGCGCCGCGATCAATCACCCTAAGCAAGGATTTATCCGCATACAAACAATAATGCACCGTAATTTCCGCCGCGCCTTCCGCCACACCGGCGTAAGCATGCTCCACCACATTATTCAACGCCTCCGCCAAAGCCAACTCGATTCTTGCGCTAGCCTCATCGTTAAAATTCAATTTAGCAATCGCGCCAATAGCGATAGCCAGCAACCTAACGTCCTCAAAGCGATTCAAAATCGTAAAATTGACTTGACCAACGCAGTTGCCGACGCCTTCCAAATCAGGTTGGTCAACTAGGATCGCATTATTCATATCTATCCGTACCTAGAAAATATTGAAGCGTCAAAAAACGGCCAAGGCTGAGTCCGCGTCAGGATAAATCGGAAACACCCGGTCCATGCGCGTCAATTTAAACATGGAAACTACCGCCGGCTGCAAACCGCACAAAACAAGCTTGCCGTTCACGCTCGCAAATTTTTTCAAGCAACTGACCAACACGCCCAAACCGCTACTATCTATAAAATCCACGTCCGCCAAATCCAGCAAAACCAGGTGCTGACCATTATTGACCAATTCAAATAACTTTAGCTTAAAAGCGTTAGACATGCTGGCGTCCAAGCGCTTTTCCGTCATGCTCAGCAGCAAGACGTTACCGAATTCTTTTAACTCAAACATTTGCGTAGGCTCGAACATGGCCGCTCTTCATCAATCATCATTTTTATCCTGTCGCTTTAAGCTCGCCCCAGGCCATTGCAAGCGCAAAAATTCCCACGCCGCGCTTAGATTGAACTCGGCGGCGGCGGACACAGGATCGCCGAGAGCAAACGCTTCTCCCCGCACGCTCAACAAAAAAGCCGGCGGCGGCGGCGCGCCGCAAACCGTCCAATAAACCTGCAACAAGGCAGCCGGGCTTAAGGCGTGACTACTATAACTCCGGTCATATTCGGCCTGCAATTGCGTGCAGCAAAAGGGCGCCGTCCCCGACACGGAAGCGTCAAAAAACCAAACTTGACGCCGATCCCGCAACTCCAACGCATATTCGATCTGCAATTGGAAATCGCTCAACAAGTCAATATCGCTCAAATCCGCTTCCGCCGCCAGTTTATCCAGCAACAGCAAACCCAAGGCGTCGTCGCCCCGGCCTGGATTACCGTAACCTATCGCCAGCAAAGGCTTGACCACAGCCTTCAATGCGCAAAACCGCCGTCCGCGCTCCGTGACGCGCTGTCCACCACATTCCCGGCGGCATCAACCAACTCCAAGCGCAACGGCATTTTGCCAACCGCGTGAGTGGCGCAAGACAAACAGGGATCATAGGCGCGAATCGCCACCTCAATATTGTTCAACAACGGCTCGCTTAATTCACGGCCGGATAAATAAACCGACGCCACTTGCCGCACCGACTCATTCATCGCCTGATTATTACTCGTGGTGGACACAATCAAATTAGCCTTGGTCACCAAACCCTGCTCATCGACTTGATAATGGTGAAACAAAGTGCCGCGCGGCGCTTCAATCACCCCTATGCCCTCGTGTCGTTTTTCCCCTTTCGCCAACAGCTCCCGGCCCAGAATCGCCGGATCCAACAACAACTCGCGGATACGTTCAGCACAATGCAATAACTCAATCAAACGCGCCCAATGAAACGCCAAGGTGCTATGCACCATACACTCAACGCTATGCTGTTTAAAGCTTAAGCGCGCCGCTTCCGCCAACGGCGTGGCGATAAAATCACAATTATTCACCCGCGCCAAAGGCCCTACCCGGTACCAACCCAAGGTCGGGCCTAAAGCGGTCAAAAACGGAAACTTCATATAAGTCCAAGAGCGAACCTCTTCCTGAATCGCTTCCTCATAACGAGTATAGTCAAAATGATCCAACAACGTTTCGCCGCGGTCGTTCTTTGCCCGCAAGCCGCCATGGTATAGCTCCAATCCGCCGTCAGGCGCAATCAAGCCCAAATAATGGCTGCGGATGGTGGCAAAATCGTCATACAGAGGCAAATTACTTTCGTGCACCCGCTGGATCAAACCTACCGCCTGCTCCGCCCAGCTAACGATATCCTCGATATCTTGCAGCAAATAATCGCGCTCTTCCAGGTTTAAGGCCTTGACCACCCCGCCGGGCAACGCCGCCGCCCCATGCACCCGTTTACCGGAAATCGCACGGATCACTTCCTGCCCATATTTGCGCAGCTTAACGCCTTGTAAACCGACTTCCGGAAAATCCGCCAACACGGCGATAATATTGCGTTTAGCGATGTCGCTATCGAAACCGTATAGCAAATCAGGACTGGATAAATGAAAGAAATGCAGCGCATGCGACTGCAAAACCTGGCCATAGTGCAACAGATGCCGAATCTTATCCGCCGTTTCCGGCAAATCTTGCGGGTCCACGCCTACCAATTGATCAATCGCCTTCGCCGCCGCCAAATGGTGGCTCACCGGACAAATGCCGCACAAACGCTGCACCATCACCGGCAACTCCCAATACGGGCGGCCCTGAATGAACTTCTCGAACCCTCTAAACTCTACGATATGCAGGCGAGCCTGTTTAACCTGGTTTTCCGCGTCCAACAATAAAGTCACCTTGCCGTGGCCCTCGACCCGCGACACCGGATCGATTACCACCCGCCGCAGGCCACTAACGTTTTCAGCCGTTTCTAACGCCTCGTACATCACCTTATCTCCGCCTATGCCATATCACTATATAGCAATTATAGCCTCCGCCGTCCGGCTTCGCATCCCGCGCCGGACCAAACCCCTAAGCTTCGCGGCCGCGATTATCCGCCCGAAGCGGAAGCGGTACGCATGAATAAAATCGGCGCATCCTCGGCGTCGGCAAAGGTCACCTTTTCCCAAGCGTCCGTGGCGTTGATCAACGTCAACAACAACTTATTGTTCAAGGCATGTCCGGACTTGAATCCCTGATACTCGCCGATCAAACTATGCCCCAGCAAATACAAGTCGCCAATGGCGTCTAAAATCTTATGCTTGACAAATTCATCGGCATAGCGCAAACCGTCCTCGTTCAACACCTTATCGTCGTCCACCACGATGGCGTTGTCCAAACTGCCGCCCAAAGCCAGATTATTCGCCCGCAAGAATTGAATATCCTTCATAAAACCGAACGTGCGGGCGCGGCTCACCTCTTTCACAAACGTAGTAGAGGAAAAATCCATCACCGCGGTTTTCAAATGCTCTGAAAAAGCCGGATGCTCAAAATCAATGGTAAAAGTCACCTTAAAACCGTCGAACGGCTCGAACGCGGCCCATTTATCGCCATCCTCCACCCGAATGGAGCGCTTGATGCG
The DNA here is from genome assembly GCA_903928965.1 of uncultured Pseudomonadota bacterium. GTDB lineage: Bacteria > Pseudomonadota > Gammaproteobacteria > Methylococcales > Methylomonadaceae > Methylomonas. The sequence continues at coordinate 18,073 of CAIYSZ010000011.1, read as the reverse complement.
AATATATTGCTTAGGCGCGTCCTGCTCCATCACACCGGCGGACTGCAATAAAAAAACAAACGGACCGGCGCTGCCGTCCATGATCGGCACCTCGCCGGCGCTTACATCCACAATCGCATTGTCAATGCCAAGGCCGGCCAAGGCCGACAACAAATGCTCAACGGTGGAAACCTTAACCCCGTCGCGCACCAAAGTGGTTGACAACTTAGTCTCGCCCACGTTTTCCGGGCGCGCCTCTATCATCACCGGTTCGGGCAAATCCACGCGCCGAAACCGGATTCCGGTGTCCGGTTCGGAAGGATGCAAAGTCAAATAAACCTTGTCACCGGTGTGCAAACCCACGCCGGTGGCGCGAATGGTATTTTTTAACGTACGCTGTTTAATCATGAAACCCAAATCGAATTAAAAAAGCTAAGGGGAAAAGTCTATCACAGAATTACACGCCCGCTCCTCCCCGCTGCCCGGCAAATTCGCCTAATCCGCTTGCCGGCGCAAAAAAGCCGGCACATCCAGATTATCCAAATCAATTTCGCCGCTTTTGGGTTGCGCGCCGAAGCGGCTTTCCCGGACGGGTTCGGCGCGTTGTTGGCGGCTAAACGCAGGCTTGCTCAATTCATTGAAATTCGCCTCGCCCACCGTCACTTTCTGCACCAGCAAATTGATAGGCGCGGGCGCGCGGCGCTCACCCATACCGGTAGCCACCACTGTCACCTTGATTTCAGCGCCCATTTCCGGATTCACCGCCATACCGATTTTGATATCCGCATCCTCGGAAGCGAATTTATGCATAATACCGCCGATCTCATCGAACTCGTGCAGCCCTAAATCGCCATTGGAAGTCACATTGACCAAAATGCCGCGCGCGCCGTGCAAATTGATATCCTCAAGCAACGGGCAAGCAATCGCTTTTTCCGCCGCCAAACGCGCCCGGTTTTCACCGTTGGCGATGCCGGTGCCCATAATGGCGCTGCCCATGTTCGACATCACGGTTTTCACGTCGGCGAAATCCACGTTCATCAAGCCCGGATGGGTAATCAACTCGGTAATGCCCTGCACCGCATCCTGCAACACGTCGTTAGCCACGCGGAACGACTCCACCAGCGAACGATTATTGCCCAAGGTCGGCAACAACTTTTGGTTAGGAATGATAATCAGCGAATCCACTAATTTTTCCAATTCACGCAAGCCGTTCTCAGCCACTGATTTTTTCTTGGCTCCTTCAAAATCAAACGGCTTGGACACCACCGCCACCGTTAGCACGCCCAATTCCTTGGCGATTTCCGCAAACACGGTAATCGCCCCGGTGCCGGTGCCGCCGCCCATGCCGGCGGTTAAAAACACCATATCCGCGCCGCTCAGCACCTCGCGTATGCGTTCACGAGTTTCCTCGGCGGCCGCGCGGCCAATGTCCGGGCGAGTGCCGGCGCCCAAACCCTTGGTTAAATCAGCGCCCAATTGAATAATCGTGTCCACATTCATTTGCTTTAGCGCCTGCGCATCGGTATTGGCGCTAATGAAATGCACCCCTTCAATACCCGCGTTTACCATGTGATTCACAGCATTGCCTCCGCCGCCGCCAATCCCGATTACCTTAATGACTGCATTGCCGCTATTGTCCATCAATTCGTATATCATGACCGTAACCCCTTTGAAACCAACTTAAAAATTACCCTGAAACCAATTCTTGATTTTCGTCAGCCACCCGGCGTCGCCGTCGTTCAACCCCATTGCCCGGCCGTGGTGATCCTTGCCGTACAACAACAAACCGACCGCGGTGGAATAAATCGGATTTTGCGCCACGTCGGTCAATCCGGCCACATGCATCGGCGTACCCACCCGCACCGGCATATGAAAAATTTCTTCGGCCAATTCCACCAATCCCTTAACCTGTGAACTGCCGCCGGTAATAACCATACCCGCGGCGATTAAATCCTCGTAGCCGCTGCGGCGCAACTCGGCCTGCACCAGCAGCATCAATTCCTCGAACCGCGGCTCCACAATCTCCGCTAAATTCTGCGCCGAAATTTTGCGCGGCTCGCGGTCGCCTATGCTCGGCACTTCAATCATCTTTTCGTTTTCGGCCAACTGAGTCAAAGCGCAAGCATGGCGGCGCTTGATCTCCTCGGCGTTTTTGGTAGGGGTGCGCAAAGCCACCGCGATGTCATTGGTTACTTGATCGCCGGCGATGGGAATCACCGCCGTATGCTTAATCGCCCCTTCCGAAAAAATGGCTAAATCGGTGGTGCCGCCGCCGATATCGATCAAACACACGCCCAAATCCTTTTCGTCCTCGGTCAACACCGCTGAGCAAGAAGCCAACTGCTCCAATACAATATCGTCCACGTCCAAACCGCAACGGCGTATGCATTTTACAATGTTCTGCTCCGCGCTGACGCTACTGGTCACCATATGCACCTTGGCCTCCAAGCGAATGCCGGACATGCCGATCGGCTCCTTGATACCCTCCTGCTGATCAATGACAAACTCCTGCGGCAATATATGCAGAATTTTCTGATCCGCCGGAATCGCCACCGCCCGCGCCGAATCAATCACCCGGTCGATATCGTGCTGCGTGACCTCCTTTTCCTTGATCGCCACGATGCCGTGGGAATTCAGGCTCTTGATATGGCTGCCGGCGATACCGGCGTAAACCGATTTGATTTCGCAGCCCGCCATCAACTCAGCCTCCTCGACGGCGCGTTGAATCGAATGCACCGTGGACTCCAAATTCACCACTATCCCTTTTTTCAAGCCTTTGGATGGGGCGGTTCCGATGCCGATCACTTCAATTTCATCGCCGCCGCGGTATTCCCCGACAATCGCGGCGACTTTGCTAGTGCCGATATCCAACCCTACAAAAATGTTTTTATCTGATTTTCTAGCCATGATAATGTTAGGTATTCTATGCATCAGTATTTAATTTTTTCCATCAACGACTGCCAAGCCGTATCCGCCATTCCGGGCCGCCAAGTCACGGCGTAACCGTTTGGATAACGGGTATCCACCCGCTCCATCAATGCAAGTTGCCCGCCCCCCAACAGTTCCAAGGTGTTCAAAAACCGGTGCATGTTTTGCAAAGGCGAACGGCTGCCCAATTCCATTTCCAAGCCGTTGGCCAGCCTGATACGCCAAGCTTGGCGTTCGTTGACGTGAAATTCCGCCAATTGCAAAGACTTATCCCGCAACTCCAGATACACCCCTTTCATCACTTCCAGCCATTTCCTCTCCTGCCCTTCGGGGCCGGTGATCAACGGCAAATGCTGAAACGCCGCCATATTTTCCGGATACAAAATTTCGCCTTGCTTAGTCAACACCGCGCGGTCGCCCCAACGCACCACCGGCTTATATTCGATAATCTTGATATAGACCGAGTCCGGCCACACCCGCTTCACATCGGCCCTCAGCACCAGTGGCATCGCCTGCAACGCCCGCTGAATCGCAGGCATGTCAGCGTGATAATAACCCTTTTCAACATAAGGCGTTAGCACTTGTTTCAAACCTTCCTTGCTAATGTACTGGAAAGCCCCTTCCACCTTGACATAGCGGATCGGACTGCTTTGAAACTTCAGCTTCCCCCAGCCGCCGAATTCAAAACCCGCGGCGAGGCAAAGTCCAAGCAGCAGCAAACTAAGACTAAGCCTGACCACCTTGATCCGCCATGCTGGTCTCCAATATTCGCCATACCAGCTCTTCAAAATCCACGCCCGCCGCTTTTGCCGCCATAGGCACCAAACTGTGGTCGGTCATGCCCGGAACCGTATTCACCTCAATCAGCCACGGTGAGCCATGGGCGTCAATAAACGCGTCCACCCGCGCCCATCCGCCAATTCCCAATCCTTGACAAGCTCGCATGGCTAAATCCTGCAATTCCCGTTCCTGTTCCGAGCTCAAACCGCAAGGACAATGATATTGGGTAGTGCCGGCGCAGTATTTGGCGTCGTAATCGTAAAACTGGTTCGGCGTCTCCAGGCGAATCACCGGCAAGGCCTCGCCGTCCAATACCCCAATCGTGTATTCGCGGCCGGTGATCCAGCTTTCGGCATAAACCTCGGCGCAATATTCTCGCGCCACGCGCCACGCCCGCGCCAACTCCGCGGCGTCGCGCGCTTTACTCATACCGATGCTGGAACCCTCGCGCGCCGGTTTCACAATCACGGGCGCGCCCAAGGCGGCCAAGCACGGCTCAATATCGCCTTCATCGCGCAATGCGCACCAATTCGGGGTCGGTAAATCCAAACCACGCCAACACAGTTTAGTCAGCGGTTTATGCATGGACAAAGCGGAAGCCAACACGCCGGAACCGGTGTAAGGCAAGCCCGCCAGCTGCAACGCCGCCTGCAACACCCCATCCTCGCCGCCGCGGCCATGAATAATGTTAAACACCCGGTCCGCTCGCAACGAGTCGAGCGCATCCAACAAATCCGCTTCATGCCGCACGTCCACCGCCAGCGCATCCACGCCCCGCGCCAGCAAGGCGGCATGCACCGCCCGGCCGCTACGCAAGGAAATTTCACGCTCCGCGGCCCAACCGCCCATCAAAACCGCCACTCGACCAAAATCGGCGGCCTGGGATACTCTAAGCGGCTTAATGCCGCTAATACTATCAAGTTGCGGCTTAATCCCGCTTTTACTATCAAGCTGCGGCTTCATGGCTCTCCCACCCGGCATACCTCGGTTTGCAATTCCACGCCGAACGTATTGAACACCCGGTCTTGTATCGTTTCAATTAACATTTCCACATCCGCCGCGCTGGCGCCGCCTAAATTAACAATAAAATTTGCATGTTTATCCGAAACCTGAGCGCCGCCGATCGTCAGCCCCTTCAAACCGCAAGCCTCAATCAAACGACCGGCAAAATCGCCCGGCGGATTCTTGAACACCGAGCCGCAAGACGGTTTATTGGTCGGTTGCGTGGCGTTACGCCGCTCCAACAACGCCTTGATCCGGCGTTGCCCTTCAGCGCCGTCCCCCGGCTCCAATCGCAACCAGCTCGCCAAAAACCACTCATCGGGAAAACCGCGCACCGAACGGTAAGCCGTTTGAAAATCCTGTTTCGGCCTCAGGCGCACTTCGCCGCGCCCATTGATCGTCTCAACCTGTTCCACGATTCGCCAGGTTTCGCCGCCAAAAGCCCCGGCGTTCATTTTCAACGCCCCGCCCAGGGTACCGGGAATACCCGCCAAAAACTCGGCGCCAACCAAACCGGCATCGCAGCAAAACCTGGCCACCAAGGCGCAAGGAGCGCCGGCTTCGGCATACACCCGGTTTTCATCGACTAAGCGCATGACCTTCAGGCGATTGCGCGTATTCACCACCGTGCCCTTAATGCCGCCGTCGCCCACCAGCAAATTACTGCCCAGCCCGAACCAAAACACCGGCTCATCCGCCGGCAAAGCCTGGATAAAAGCCACCAAATCGGCCTTGTCGCGAGGAATATACATCCGCTCAGCCGGACCGCCGATGCGCCAACTGGTATATTTGGCCATCGGCTCATTCACCAGCATTCGCCCTTTAACCGCCCGCGACGACGACGCCATGCAAGGCCTCCGCCAGTTCCCGCGGCAACTCGGCGGCTATTTGCCCGACATTTCCAGCGCCCAGGGTTAAAATCACGTCATCCGCCCGCACGATGCCGGCCAATATCCGCGCCAACTCGGCACGGTTTTGCACAAACACTGGGTCCACCTGCCCGCGCACTCGAATCGAACGGCACAAAGCTTTAGCGTCCGCGCCGGGTATCGGCGCTTCGCCGGCCGAGTACACGTCTAATAAAATCAACAAATCGACGCCGGACAACACCGCGACGAAATCCTCGAATAAATCCCGGGTGCGCGTGTAACGGTGCGGCTGAAACACCACCACCTTGCGCCGCGCCGGCCAGGCTTGCCGCATGGCTTCCAGCGTGGCTTCCAATTCCCGCGGATGGTGACCGTAATCATCCACCAAGGTCAAGCAGCCATCGTTAAAGCTAAGATCGCCATTGATTTGAAAACGGCGTCCCACACCGCGGAATTCCGCCAGACTTTTCACGATAGCCGCGTCCGCCACGCCCAAACTGGTGGCGACCGTCACCGCCGCCAAGGCGTTTAACATATTATGCCACCCCGGTAGATTCAACGTCACCGGCAAGGGCGTAAATCCGCCCCGCCGCAGCACGGTGAAATGCGTACGCAAACCATCGCGCCGAATCTCAACCGCGCGGGTATCGGCCGCCTCATCCACGCCATAGGATTTAACCGGTTTGGAAATACTCGGCAAAATTTCCCGCACGCCGGGATCATCCGCGCATAACACCGCCAAACCGTAAAAAGGCAATTGGTGTAAGAATTTGATAAACGTGTCCTTAAGGCGATTATAACTCCCGCCGTAGGTTTCCATATGATCTTGATCAATATTAGTCACCACAGCCACCATTGGCTGCAAATATAGAAACGAAGCGTCGCTTTCATCCGCTTCCGCCACTAAATACTTGCCCAAGCCCAATTTTGCATTGGCCCCGGCGCTGTTCAGGCGGCCGCCGATCACAAAAGTCGGATCGAAACCGCCCTCCGCCAGCATCATGGTAATTAAACTGGTCGTAGTGGTCTTGCCGTGCGTACCGGCCACCGCCACCCCAAAGCGGAAACGCATCAATTCCGCCAACATCTCGGCCCGCGGAATCACGGGAATCCGCTGACTAAGCGCCTTGTTCACCTCGGGATTATCCTGGCTGACGGCGGTGGACGTCACCACCACGTCCGCGTCGGCGGCATTCTCCGCGGCGTGGCCGATAAAAATGGCCGCCCCCAGATCGCGCAGCCGCTCGGTGGCCGGCGATTCCTTGATATCCGAACCGGAAATCTGATAGCCCAAATTGAGCAACACCTCGGCAATGCCGTTCATACCGCTGCCGCCGATGCCGACGAAGTGAATCTTTTTGATGTTTCCCAAGCCATAAGCGCTCATATCGCGCGCTGAACTGTTCATTTTAACGCCTCCCGCGCGCAAATATCCGCTACTATTTGCGTCGCCTCCAAACGGGCCAACGCTTTGACCGCAAGACTCATAGCCTCCAACTCCGGTTTAATGGCATTAATGGCCGCTCGCAAATTGAGCGGACTCAATTCGGGTTGCGGCAACAGCACGGCCCCGCCGCCATCGCACAAATAGCGGGCATTAGCGGTCTGATGATCGTCAATGGCATACGGAAACGGCGTCAGAATCGCCGGCAAGCCCGCCGCCGCCAATTCACTCACCGTCATCGCCCCGGCGCGGCAAACCGCCAAATCCGCCCACTGATAAGCCGCCGCCATATCCTCGATAAACGGATTGACCTCCGCCGCCAGGCCCAACTCTCGGTAGCGATCCGCCACCTGTTGGTGCATTTTAGCGCCAGTTTGATGCAACACCTCAATATTTTCCATGTCGGCCAAAGCTTCCGGAATGGTTTCATTCAAAATTTGCGCCCCTAGACTGCCGCCAATCACCAAGATTCTTAAAGGCCGACCGCAACTTACACGCCAAATATCGCTGGCTTTTTCCGGCAAGCTCAAAAATTCCGCGCGCAACGGATTACCTACCGTTTGCGCCCGGCTAGACACCGGAAAACTCTCCGGAAACGCTTGCAAAACCGTAGGCGCGGCCAATTTCAACAATAAACGGTTGCTCGTGCCCGGCGCGCGGTTTTGTTCGTGTATCACCAACGGAATCGACAAACAGCGCGCCATCAAACCGCCCGGCGCGGCGACAAAACCGCCCATGCCCAACACCACCCGCGGCTTGCGACGAAGTAAATGCCTCAAAGCCTGCCAGCAAGCCAAAATAAAACGAAAACCGGCGGCGGCCTTAGTCCGGGCTGCCTTGCCGCGCACTCCGGCCACCGCTAAATAATCGATCTCAATACCGTGCGCCGCGGTCACGCGTTGCTCCAAACCGGCGCGCGTACCGAGCCAACTTACGTTCCAACCCCGCGCCGCCAACTCCCGCGCCACCGCCAAGGCCGGAAACACGTGTCCGCCGGTGCCTCCCGCCATAATCACGATGCGCCGGCTCATGCCGTCCCCTCGGCTGAATTCTTGCCTTGCGCCGCCGTCTCGTAATGAATGCGAAACAACACCGCCGCCGAAATGCACATCACGATCATACTGCCGCCGCCATAACTCATTAACGGCAAGGTTAAACCCTTGGTTGGCAGCATGCCCATGTTCACGCCCATATTAACGAAAGCCTGAAATCCGAACCAAACCGCCAAACCATAAGCCACCAGGGAAGAAAATCGCTGACCGGCTTTTTCCGCCTGTTCGCCTATCCATATCGCGCGCAACGAGAACACCGTGAACAAGCCTATCACCGCCAGCACGCCCACCAAACCCATTTCCTCGCCCAACACCGAAAATAAAAAATCGGTATGCGCTTCCGGCAAATAAAACAATTTTTGCAAACCGTTGCCCAATCCGACGCCGGTGAATTCGCCGCGGCCGAAAGCGATCAAAGCCTGCGACAACTGGAAGCCGCTGTTTTGCGCATCCTCCCACGGATTGCGAAAACTCAGCACCCTAGCCATCCGATAAGAAGAATGCAGAATCAGCATGCCGCCGGCAGCGGCCCCCACTCCGGACAACACCACAAATTGCGGCAATCTGGCCCCGGCCAAATACATCATGCTCATGGCGATCACCATAATCACCACCACCGACCCGAAATCCGGCTCCAGCAACAACAATACACCCGCCAGAAAACACCAGAACAAAGGCGCGAACAAAGCAAAATGCGAACGGCGCACATAGTCGTATTTCCGGTTGATATAGCCGGCGATATAAATCACCGCGATGAACTTCATGACCTCCGACGCCTGCACCCGTATCCCGAACAGCGACAACCAACGCGCGCTGCCGTTGACGCGGACGCCGATGTGCGGCACCAGCACCATCACTAATAAAATCAGGCCGGCGATAAACAAGCGCGGCCCGAGTTTCTCCCAAGTACGCATCTCGATTTGAGCCGCCGCCGCCCCAAAACCCAAGCCTAAAATGATGTGCGCCAACTGCTTAAGCGGAAAATTGGATATGTCGTTCAATACCTTGACGCCGATATGCAAGGACGCCGAAGTTACCAACACAAACCCTAGGCTCAACAAACTGCACATCGCCAATAACAAAGGCTGATCGATATAGCGCACCGCGATGCGGCGCTTTTTTTCATAATTATTCAACATGGCGCACACTCCAGAACTGATTCGATAAATTTATTTCCGGTCTCGGCGTAACCGGTACGCCGGTCGTTGTCGCGGCAAGCCGGCGCCAGCAACACCACGTCACCCGGCGCCGCAAGCCGCAATGCTTGCCGCACCGCGGCCCTGACATTGCTCACCTCAATCACCGGCAAGGCCCCGCCTACGGCGGCCGCCAACCCTCCGGCTTTTTCTCCGAACAAAATCAGCGCCTTGGTCCTGGCTTTTACCGCGACCGCCAAATCAGGCGGCTCCACTTCCGCCGCCGCGCCGGCAATCAAAATCACCTTGCGATCATAATTTTCCAGCGCGGCGATACACGCTTGCGCGCTAGTGGATTTTGCGTCATTCACCCACAACACGCCGTCCACCTCTGCCACTTTTTGCATGCTATGCGGCAGTCCCTTGAAATTTCTCAACGCGCCGCAAACCGCCGCCAAATCCCAACCCATGGCGTGAGCCAGAGCCAGAGCCGCCAAAGCGTTGGCGATGTGAGGCAAGCCTTCCAACCGCGTCTCGTCCACCCGCAGCAAGGTTTGCCGCCTAAACATCAAACAATCCGGCCCGCCGCCGCGGCGCAAGTAAAAATCAGCCTCCTGCTTCACCGAAAAACTAAAATGCCGCCGCTCCGGCGTCCGCATCGCGATCACCGCCGGATCGTCCGCATTCAACACCATGACCCCGTCGCCCTGAAAAATCCGCCGCTTCAAGGCGGCCAATTCCGGCCCGCCGACATGATCCGGAGACACGTTCAACACCGCGGCCGCCCTGGCGTTTAATAAACGGGTGCGCTCCAACTGCATATTAGTCAGCCTCAAAATCGACACATCGGCTTCCTGGCGCAACAAATCCAGCGCCGGCGCCGCGAAATGTCCGCCCAGCGCCGGCCTCAAGCCGACCGCCGCGGCCATCTCGGCCAAAATCGCCGAGGTCATGCCCTTGCCATAGGTTCCGGTCAATGCGATGACCGGCCGCTCCGTGGCGCACATGAATAAATCAATGTCGCCGATAATCACCGCGCCGTTCGCCTCCGCCTTGCGGATGGCCGCCTCATGCAAACCGGCTCCCGGACTAGCCAAAATATGCGTCGCCACCTCAAACGCGGCTTGATTAAAACCGCCGACGAACACCGGAGTATCCGGCAATTCCTCGCGCAAGTCGTCTATTAGCGGCGGATGCGGGCGGCTGTCGATCACGGCGAAACGAATCGGGGTCTGGTGCAAAAAACGCGCCGCGGAAAAACCGGTGGCGCCCAAACCGACAATCAATAAACGCGACTTCTCAGGCGTTAATTGAAAATGCTCGGCCAATTTAAGCAACAAACGCTCCATCACGGCGTTTACCTCAGTTTCAAGGTCGCCAAACCGATCAACACCAATACCAGGGAAATAATCCAAAAACGCACAATGATGCGCGGCTCCGGCCAACCCTTTAATTCAAAATGATGATGAATCGGCGCCATCAGAAACACCCGTTTCTTGCGCGTTTTATACGAAGCCACTTGAATAATGACTGAAATAGTCTCCATCACGAACACGCCGCTCATGATCAACAACACGATTTCCTGGCGCACCAACACGGCCAACACGCCCAGGGCCGCACCCAAGGCCAGGGCCCCGACGTCGCCCATGAACACCATGGCCGGATAAGCGTTAAACCACAAAAATCCCAATCCAGACCCGACCAGCGCCCCGCAAAAGACCACCAGCTCCCCGGACTTCGGCAAATGCGGAATCGCCAAATATTGCGCAAAACTGCTATGTCCCGACAAATAAGCGAAAATGCCCAGGGCCGCGGCGATCATGACCGTCGGCCCAATCGCCAAACCGTCCAAACCGTCGGTCAAATTCACGGCGTTGCTGGACCCCACGATGACCAAATAAGTCACCAAAATATAAGCCCAGCCTAAATCCAGGGTAATGCTTTTGAAAAACGGCACGATATACTGAGTCTCCGCCGGCAACTGCGCACTCGTATACAAATAGCCGGCCGCGCCCAAAGCCACCACCGATTGCCAAAAAAACTTCCAACGCGCCGCTAATCCGGCGCTATTGCCCAGCATCACTTTTTTATAATCGTCCACGAAACCGATCACCCCGTGCGCCAAAGTGACCAACAACACCACCCACACATAGCGGTTGGATAAATCGCCGCAGAGCAAGGTACTGCTGGCGATGGCGAATAAAATCATGGTTCCGCCCATGGTCGGCGTGCCTTTTTTTGAAAAATGACTTTGCGGGCCATCCTCGCGCACACTTTGCCCGATTTTATTGCTGGTCAATTTTCTGATCATGATCGGACCGATAAACCAAGAAATCGCCAACGCGCTCAACACCCCCAAAATGGTGCGGAAGGTCAAATAATGCAAAACGCGGAATCCGCTATCGATACCGATTAAATAATCAACAAGTAAAAGTAACATTATGCAGCTCTATAGTTATCGACCAAGGCCGCCGCCACGCGCTCCATCCGTTGCGACCTCGATCCTTTAATCAACAATGTCTCCCGGCCGGTCAGCGCTTGCAGCAAAGCCTCAATCAATTGCGCCTGATCCGCGAAAAACCGCCCATCCCCGGCAAACGCCGCCACCGTATGCTCCGCCCCTTCTCCTTGCGCGAAAAGGCGCGTGACCGGCATCCGGTTCAACAACAACCCTATCTCGCGATGCAAGGCCGGGCTATCCTCTCCCAATTCGGCAAACGCGCCCAGCGCCAACCAATTCTCCCGCGCGGGGTCCAACACCTGCAACGCCGCGGCCAACGAAGCCGGATTAGCGTTATAAGTATCATCAATCACCAATACTCCGCCGCGCCCCGGCAATGGCTGCAACCGCCCGGTCACCGGACGCAATTGCTCCAGGCCGCGCTTGATGCCTGGCAAATCCACGCCGCAACGCCATGCAACCGCCGCCGCCGCCGCCGCGTTGACGACGTTGTGCCGGCCCAGCAAACCCAATTCGATTTCAATGCGTTCGCCGCTCAAGCTTAATAGGAAACGGGTAACGTAGTCGCTCTCTTCGCCGCCCCTTCTTGTCCGCGAAAAACAGATATCCTCCGCCCGCACGTCCGCTTCGCCGTGCAAACCGAAACTTAGCGCATCCCGTCCGCCGGCCAAACCGCGCCAAAACGGGTAAAACTCGTCGTCCCGGTTCAACACCGCCGCGCCGGCCGGCCCCAGGGCCTGGATAATCTCGCCCTTGGCGCGCGCCACGCCCGCCACATCGCCGAAACCGGCGATGTGCGCCGGCCCGGCGTTGGTGATAACACTGATATCCGGCTTGGCATAAGCGGCAATATGCGCAATCTCGCCCGCATGATTAGCGCCCATCTCGACCACCGCGAATCTATGCTCCGGCCGCAAGCGCAACAGGGTCAACGGCGCCCCGATATGGTTATTTAGATTGCCTTGCGTGGCCAAAGTGTCCCCTTGCGTAGCCAAAATCGCCGCGATCATTTCCTTGACCGTGGTCTTGCCGTTGCTGCCGGTAACACCGACCACTCGCGCCGGCATACGCCCGCGCCAGAACCCGGCCAATTCAGCCAAGGCTTGCAAACTGTCGGCGACCAAAATATGCGCCGCGGCCGCCGAAGTAGGACGTTGCGCCAGCACCGCGGCCGCGCCGGCCTCCACCGCCGCGGCCGCGAAATCGTGTCCGTCAAAGCGTTCACCCGGCAAAGCCACAAATAAACCGCCCGCTTGCGGCGCGCGGCTATCGGTCCCTACGCTGTCAGCCCAGCCGTCCGCGCCCAACAATTCGCCGCCGACCGCGGCTGCTATCTCGCTAAATCTTAATTTCATGATGTTCACTCCACGCCGCCAAAGCCCGCCGCGCGGCCTCCTGATCGCTAAACGGAAATTTTTGCCCTTTGATTTCCTGATACTGCTCGTGACCCTTGCCCGCGATTAAAACCACGTCGCCCGCCGCGGCCGCGGCTATCGCTTCCGCGATGGCCAGCGCCCTGTCGTGCATCACCTGAGCGCTCCGGCAACCGGCCAAAATATCTTGAATGATATTTTCCGCCGCCTCGGAGCGGGGATTATCATCGGTCAAAATCACCCGGTCGGCGTAAGACTCGGCTATCTCCCCCATCAAAGGCCGTTTGCCCGCATCCCGGTCGCCGCCGCAACCAAACACCACGGTCAACGCGCCGGCATGGCGTATCGCGCGCAGGGTTTTCGCCAGAGCGTCGGGCGTATGCGCATAATCCACGATCACCAGCGGCTGCGGGCCGCCGCCCAACATTTCCATGCGTCCTTGGCAAGGCCGCGCCCGCGCCAGTCTGGCCGCCGCCTCCGGCAACTCGACGCCAAGCGCCAGCATCACCGCCAACGCCGCCAAGGCATTCTGTAAATTAAACTCGCCCAATAAGGGGATAAACGCAGGGACCGCTTGCCCGTTCCATACCGCATTAAAATGCGCCCCTTCCGGAGTAAAGCGCGCGTCCTCGGCGCACACCGCTTCCGCGCCGGCCGTCCGCGCGCCGGCGCAGCTATAAGTCAAGCAACGCGCCCCCACCGGCAAAATCCCCGGCAAGCGCGCGCCGTGGGCATCATCCAGATTAATCACCGCAAACGGTAAATCCGGCTGCGTAAACAGCAACGACTTCGCCCGAAAATACTCATCCATCGAAGCATGGTAATCCAAATGATCCCGGCTCAAATTGGTGAACACCGCGCCGGCGAAACGCACCCCGCGCAAACGGCCTTGCGCCAAACCGTGCGACGAAGCCTCTATCGCCGCGATTTTCAAGCCGCGCGCATAAAAATCCGCCAGTATGGATTGCATGGTCAACGCATCCGGGGTAGTATTCACCAACGGCGTCAAATCCGGCAAACGCCCCCAACCCAAAGTGCCGGCCACGCCGCAATCCGGCAGGCATTGCGCCAGCAAATGCGTGCAGGTGGATTTGCCGTTGGTGCCGGTAACCCCGATCACCGCCATTTTTTCCGAAGGCCGGCCATAAAACCGCGCGGCTAGTTCTCCCACCTTGGCAGCCAACCCGGCCAGCGGCAAATACACCCTGGATGAATGAACATTCGCCGCCTCGCCGATCAAAGCGGGATCGCTGGCCTCGGGATCGTACATCACCACCGCCGCGCCGTTCGCCAAAGCCTGTCCGCCATAACGCAATCCATCCTGCTTGAATCCGGCCAAGGCGAAAAATCCGTAGCCCGGCCTGACATCGGCGCTGTTCAGCGCCAACCCAGTCACCTCAATATCCGGCGGCGCGGGATATTCATCAGCCAATAATTCGCTCAGCCTCATCGCTTACTCACCAGCAAGCGCATATTTTCCAAACCATCCGGCTCTACGCCGTACATTCTTAGCACACCGCCCATCACCTTAGAAAACACCGGCGCCGCCACTTGGCCGCCGTAATAATGTCCGGCGCTGGGTTCGTCCACCACCACCGCCACGATAAAACGCGGCGCGCTGGCCGGCGCCATGCCGACAAACACCGACAAATACTTATCCTCGGAATAACCGCCGCCCTTGATCGCCTTTTTCACCGTCCCGGTCTTGCCGGCCACCCGGTAACCCTCGACCCGCGCCAAATAGGCCGTCCCTTCCTTACCGGTCACCTGCTCCAGCATCTCCCGCACTCTTCTGGCGGTTTCCGGCTTGAACAGCCGGCGCTGCTCCGGATCTTCGTCGCGCTGCAACAAACTCAATGAGTGCACCACCCCGTCGTCCGCGAGCGCGGTATAGGCGCGCGCCAATTGCAACAAGGAGGTGGACACGCCGTAACCGAACGACAGCGTGGCCTGATCGAATTCATGCCAATTCTGGTAATCCAGCAAAGCGCCGCTGGCCTCGCCCGGAAAACCGATCATCGAACCCGACCCGAAGCCCAAATTCTTGTAAACACTCCAAAATTCCTTAGGCGGAATGCGCATCGCGATTTGCGTCACCGCGATATTGCTGGATTTGGTCAACACATGGGTTAAATCCAGAAAACCATAATTATGCACGTCCTTCACCACGTTACGGCCCAAATGATAAACGCCGTGCGTCTCAAACACCGCGTCGGGACGCACGTAACCGCCGTCAAGAGCGGCGGCGACCACAAACGGCTTTACCGTGGAACCCGGTTCAAAACTATCCACCATGGAACGGTTGCGGAAAGACTCGCCGTTGTAATCCTTGCGGTTGTTCGGGTTGAACGTAGGCTGGCTAGCCGCCGCCAACACGTCTCCGTTTTTGGCGTCCAACACCACTAAGGACGCGGATTTTGCTTGATTGTCCCGCATCGCGGCCAGCAATTCGCGAAACGCCAAATATTGAATCCGCTCATCTATGGTCAATGCCAAATCTTGTCCCGGCACAGCCTCGGAGATATTTTCCACCTCCTGCACCACCCGGCCCTTGCCGTCCTTAATCACCCGCTTGGCGCCCTGAGCGCCTTGCAAACGCTGGTTGTACTCCAATTCCAAGCCTTCCTGGCCTTGATCGTCAATATTGGTAAAACCCAATAAATGCGCCGACACCGCGCCGGCCGGGTAATAACGCTTGAACTCGCGTTGCACGTAAACGCCATTGATATTGAGCGCCGAAATTTGCTCCGCCAAGCTAGGATTGATTTGCCGCTTCAAATAGAAAAACTTTTTCTTGCTTTGTTTTTTGATCAGGGAGCGGGTCTCTTGCTCCGGCAGAGACAAAATCCGCGCCATTTCATCAATCTTCTCCCAATCGTTTTCCTTAATTTGGGAGCCGTTAATCCAAATCGACTGCACCGGCGCGCTAATCGCCAAGGGTTCGCCGTTACGGTCACGGATTTGGCCGCGGTAAGCGGTCACCGGCATGGATTCCAAATATTGGCGGTCGCCTTTATTCTGCAAAAAATCCTTGCTCAACACCTGCAAGTACACCGCGCGCATCACTAAGGCGATCATCACCACGATCATCGCGTAACGCATATATTGACGCCGCGCGGACAAATTGTCCCGATACCTATCTAGATTAATGCTGCTTGCCGTATACATTTAGGGTTTCATTCTCAGATAAATAATCTTGTCCCGCGGCGGCAAAACCAATTGCAGACGATTTCTGGCCTCGACTTCCACCCGATTTTCCTCGGTCAAGGTCGTCAACTCCAATTGCAACTGCCCCCACTCCACTTCGTATTCGTCCAATTCCTGCTCTTTTTTCTGAATCTCCACGAATAAAGACCGGAACTGATAACGGCTATACACCACCGCAATCGCCGACAGAACTAAAAAAGCGATTAACAACGACGTCAGCAAGTTTTTAAATATCGCCATCACACTTTCTCCGCCACCCGCATCACCGCGCTCCGCGCCCGCGGATTGCGCGCCACTTCAGAATCTCCCGGCTTGATCGGCTTGCCCATCCCTTGCAGACGCCCTCGCTCAATCAACTCCTCGCGCACCGGTAAGCGACCGGGATTGAATTTCCGGCCTGTCTCGGTACGAATAAAACGCTTGACCAGCCGGTCCTCCAAGGAATGAAACGCAATCACCGCCAAACGCCCTCCCGGCTCCAGCAAATCGACCGCCTGCGTCAATCCCTGCCGTAATTGTTCTAGTTCCTGATTGATCTCGATACGTATCGCCTGAAACGTCCGCGTGGCCGGATGCTTATGTTTTTCCGTGGCCGGAGCGCAGGCCTTGATTAAATCGGCCAATTGACTGGTGGTTTCCAGCGGCCCCCGCCGGCGCTGCTCCACGATAGCCCGCGCAATACGCCTCGCATGACGCTCCTCGCCGTATTCAAACAGCACCCTGGCCAGCTCCGCCTCGTCCACTAGCCGCAAATACTCGGCAGCGGTCATTCCGCGAGTGGTGTCCATACGCATATCCAACCCGCCGTCACGCATGAAACTAAATCCTCGTCCGGCCGCATCCAACTGCGGCGAAGACACGCCCAAATCCAGCAACACCCCGCTCACCTTGCCGTTTAAGCCTCTAGCCGCCGCCTGAGCGCCCATCTCCGCGAAGCAGGCTTGCACCAAGGTAAAACGGGAATCCCGGCTTAATTCCATGGCTTCAGGGCTATTGATCGCCTCCGGGTCGCGGTCGAACGCCAACACGCGACCGTCCGCGCCCAATGCTTGCAACATTCCGCGGCTATGCCCGCCGCGGCCAAAGGTAGCATCGATATAAACGCCGCCGGGCCGAATCCGCAAAGAGCGCAAGGCCTCGTCGAGTAAAACCGTTTGATGCCCGGACATGGACATCAAAACGACAACGCGCCCAATTGTTCCAATCCTTCGGTGTCGTCGCCATCCTCCATCCAATCGTCGACGTTTCGACGCCAAAGCTCTTCGTTCCAAATCTCGAACTTTTTCAATTGCCCGACCAACACCACTTGTTTATCCAAATCCGCGTAAACGCGCAAATGCTCCGGCAACAACAAGCGCCCCTGATTATCCATCTCGCATTCCGAAGCGTTGCCGATGACGAACCGGCGCAGACGATTGGCTATTTTGTTCAAGGTAGGCAGTTTATTAATGGTTTGCTCCAACGCTTCCCATTCCGGCAAGGGATACAGCCATAAACAACCCGGCTCGCCCTTGCCCTTTTCGTTCACCGCCACGGTCAATACCAACTGGCGTTCGCAACAATCCACCAATTCGTCGCGATAACGAGTAGGAATCGCCACCCGCCCTTTCGCATCCAAACTGATCGTCGTCGCGCCACGAAACACACCTACTCCCCCGAAATCTCCAAAATTTCCCACAAAACTTCATTTCCATACCACTATAGTTTTGATTCACACGTTAGTCAAGAGGAGATTAAATAATTTCTTTCTTTTGCTACAATGACTTAGCGCCTAAGCTCTCACTTCGCGTCACCAACTGCGTAGCCGAAAAATAACTTACGATTTATCAGACAGTTACCCAT
>CAIYSZ010000010.1 GCA_903928965.1 uncultured Pseudomonadota bacterium | reverse complement strand
CTTATGCAATTTCAATTAGCTCAAAAACTTTTCGTCTTAATAAGGATGAACACTTATAAAGAACGCATCTGGATCAATAAAATAGAACTTAATATACCATCCATCAATTTTTATTATATGCGTACTAACACTGGGTATTCTATGATGGGGTGACTTAGTATGATGCTTACCACTGCTTTTCTTGATAAGCTTAATCACATCTTCGGGTGATACATCCCCGGTAGCCAATAAATTCTTTTCATCAATGTTATTACGCTCAGCAAATTGGTAGTTTTGATCTGATAATGCTTGGATTATTTTTTGTCTAGCTTTTTTATAGCCAGTTTCCACACGCCCTCCATGTACGAAAATCTTCGTACACTGTAATCGCAAAGCACTTGTTTGTCAATCGGCGCAAGTTTCCACTGACAGCAAATGACAGCAAACCCTCCGGTCACATAGGCAGTAAAACTCAGCGGCAATTTGACAATCAGATGAAGAACAGCCAATACGGCCGAAATCCCACCCCTACTCCGGCGCGTCCAACATACTCTTCAAGGCCGCCAAATTCTTAATCGTAATAAACCGGTTCTGCACCACGATCAAATCCTCGTCCTGAAATTTCTTCAGCAAGCGGCTCACCGTTTCCAGCGCCAGGCCTAAATGATTGCCGATTTCCTGCCGCGTCAGCGACAATTTGAATTCAGACGCGGAAAAACCGCGCCGCTTCAAGCGTTCCGACAAACTCATCAAAAAGTAAGCCATCCGCTCCTCCGCCGGGCGCTTGCCCAGGATTAACTGAGTCCGATCCTGATTCATCATCTCGCCGGTATGTTTAAACAACTCCCTAGTTAAACTCGGCACATTGTGAAACAACTCCTCCATATTATCCGCCGGCAACAGACAAAAACTGGTGGTCTCCAATGCAATCGCCGCGCAATGATGCTTTTCCTCCGGCAAGCCGTCAAAGCCCAGCAACTCTCCGGGCAACAAGATATTAACAATATGCTCGTTGCCGTGCTGGTCGCTAGCCACCAGCTTGGCGCTGCCGGACTTAATCGCCAAAATGCCGCGAAAATCGTCGCCCTCATGATACAGAAACTCACCGCGTTGCAGCACTTTCCTGGCCTTAACCACCTGACTGATATCGTCAATTTCTTCTTGCGACAGACCGCGCGGCAAGCAAATGTGATCCAAGGCGCAATTAGCGCAGCTAACTTGGTTAGTGCGTGGAGGCGGCTGTTTCAACAAATAAACGGAAGCCGGCTTGCGCATCACAGTTAAACCTCGGGGCGGTCGAAGCGGCGGTGCAAATCGATGATCCGCTCCACCTCACGCTTGGAGCCCATGATTAACGGCGTGCGTTGATGTATGCTTTGCGGCTTGATATCCAAAATAGGCTCCCGCCCGGTAGAGCTCAAGCCCCCCGCCTGCTCAATGATAAACGACATGGGATTGGCCTCGTACATCAAACGCAATTTGCCGGGCTTGTCCGGGTTGCGCAAATCGGCGGGATATAAAAACACGCCGCCGCGGTTCAAAATCCGGTACACATCCGCCACCAGGGAGGCCACCCAGCGCATATTAAAATTTTTACCCCGCTGCCCGGTTTCGCCGGCCAAGCATTCCTCAATGTATTCCCGCACCGGCGGCTCCCAATACCGCTGATTGGACATATTAATCGCAAACTCCTCGGTTTCCTCCGGAATCCGCATATTGCAATGCGTCAAAATAAACTCGCCGATATCCTGATCCAGGGTAAAACCGTTCACGCCTTTGCCGGTGGTCAGTATCAACATGGTCGACGGCCCGTACAACACAAAGCCGGCGCACACCTGCTCCGCCCCGCGGCGCAAAAAATCCTCGGTTTCCGGGTCCACGCCCTCCCGGCAACGCAAAATCGAAAAAATCGTCCCCACGGTTAAATTAATGTCGATGTTCGACGATCCGTCCAACGGATCGAACAACACCAAATACTTGCCCTTGGGATATTTCTTCGGAATCTTGATTGGGTCGTCGGTTTCCTCGGACGCCATGCCGCCGACGTGCCCGCTCCAATTCAAGGCCTTGACGATGATTTCATGGGTGATGATATCCAGTTTTTTTTGCACCTCGCCTTGCACGTTCTCCGTGCCGGCGCTGCCCAACACCCCCAGCAATGCGCCGCGGTTCACCCGGTGCGATATTTGCTTGCACGCGGTGACGATATTGTTCAACAATAAAGTGAAAGTACCGGAAGCGTCAGGCAACCCACGCTGTTGCTCAATGATAAACTGGGTCAGTGTGACCTGCTCGGACATAACAAATCTCCGTAATTTTACGAATTTCCTGAAAAAAACCAAATGCCTTCGGCCGGGAATCCTAAAGCCGGGGCAGCTACCAAGCGAATCACTAACCTTAAGAATCTTGGGATATTGTATCAAGATCGCCCGCCATTGTGGCGCGGCCTTGAGCGAACAAACCGGCATAACGCTCCGCCGCCCGCCGGGCGTCCGCGCCGGACAAGCCGCCGATCACCGCCAACACATCCGCCCCGGCCGCCAGCAACAGCCCGCCGTTCTCCGGCGTCACGCCGCCTATCGCCACAATCGGGGCCTTCAGCAAACCCTTGGCCGACATTAAAGTCTCCAATTGCGCCGGAGCGGCCATGGGCTTGGAATTTGAAGCAAAAAAGCGGCCGAACGCCGCATAATCCGCGCCGTGCGCCAGCATTTCCGCCGCCCGGGATACATCGTTATAACACGAAACGCCGATAATCGCCCCCGGCCCCAAGCGGCGGCGCGCCGCCGCGACATCGCCGTCATCGCGGCCTAAATGCACGCCGTCCGCGCCGGCCGCCGCCGCCAGCTCCACATCATCGTTAACCAGCAACGGCGCTTGGTAACGGTGACATAAAACCGTCAACCGCCGCGCCAATCCTAAGGCGTCCAAAGGTTGTTTATCCCGGTATTGCACCACCGCCACGCCGCCTTGCAGGCCGGCTTCCACATTGGCCAATACCTCGGCGGCCAATCTGCCCGCGCAATCGGTAATCATGTAGACGCCGCGGCGCGGAAAACTCAACATCCGCCGCTCCAAAACAAACGGTCCGGATTGGCCTGCCCGGAGCCGGTAGGGTAAGCCGCCTGCAAGGCCTGCCAAGTAAAATCCTGCGCCTCGTGCGCGGCGGTCGCTTCATCCAAACCCTGCGCCAACAAGGCGGCCACCGCGCTGGCCAGGGTGCAGCCGGAACCGTGAAACTCACCCGGCAAACGCCGCCAGTTGGACGCCTCCACCCGGCCATTCGGAAAAAACAGCAAATTGCGCACCTCTTCGCCCGGCTCGTGCGCGCCGGTCAACAGCGCAAACTCCGCGCCTTTATCCAGCAAATAACGGCCGCAGGCGCGCAAATCCTCCACCCCGGCCAAACGCCGCGCCTCATGGCTATTAGGCGTCACCATGCGCGCCAAGGGCAGCAAACGCCCGCGCACCGCATCCAATAAGGCGTTGTCCGCCAAATCCGCGCCGCCGCCGGCGGCCAGCACCGGGTCCAACACCAGCGGCACGCCCGGCAGGCGCGCCATAATCTCCGCCACCGCCAAAGCGGTTTCCGCGTGCGCCAGCAAGCCGATTTTCACCGCCGCCACCGGCATGTCGGCCAGCAGCGTTTCCGCTTGCCGCGCTATCCGCTCCGCCGGTTGCGGAAACACCCGCTTCACGTTATGCGTATCCTGCTCGGTCAAGGCGGTCAGCACGCTGCACGCATGGCAGCCTAGCGCGCGGATAGTCTCAATATCCGCCTGCACCCCCGCCCCGCCGCTCGGATCATGCCCGGAAAAACACAACACCGCCGGCAGGCGCGCCTTCATAGCGTCTCCCCGGCCAACAAGCGCAAAAATTCCGCTTCGTCTATCACCCGCACCCCTTTCGCCTCGGCGGCGCTCAACTTGGCCGCGCCGGCGTCCTCTCCGGCCACCAAATAATCGGTTTTCGCCGACACCGCGGCGCCGACTTTCGCCCCGCGCGCCTTGGCCTGCTTAGCCAAAGCCTCGCGCCCGCCCGCCTGCATGGTCCCGGTCAACACCAAAGTTTTGCCTTGCAAGGGATGATCGGGCGGCGCGGCCGCAATCGGCGTCGCCTGCACGTTAAAGCCCAAAGCCAGCAAACGCTCGAACATCGGCCTAATCGCCGCCAACCCCGCGCGCGCCACGGCGGCGGTTTTCTCGGCGAAACCCTCGACCCGGCAAATATCCTCTTCCGTCAAATCAAAAATCTCCGCCAAGGGATAATACTGCAATAAACGCTCGCAATTACCCAACCCCAACCGGAACACGCCAAACGCCGCCAAAAATCGGCTATCTTCCACCGCCTCCTGCCGGCTGCGCAACAATTGCGCCTCCAGGTTTTGCGATTGCTTAGGCCCGAACCCCATGCCCTCGAAATCCGCCGCCCGCAAAGCGTAAATGTCTTCCACGCCACGCAAGCCGTGTTGATACAATTTATCAATGGTTTTGCCGCCGAAACCGTCGTTATTCGCCAAAACCTTGAAAAAATGCGCCATGCTATTGCTGATTTGCGCCGGACACGACAAATTATTCGGACACACCAAATAATCGCCGTCCCAGGCCAAAACATGTTCGCAACTAGGGCAATGTTCCGGAATCTCCGCCTCGGCGGGGCTTAACACCGCTTCGATCTTAGGAATCACCTCGCCGGAGCGCGCCAGACTAATCACCGCTCCCGGCCCTATGCCTTTGTCCTGCACCATGCGGTAATGATGCGCCGTGGCGCGCGACAAGAGCGCCCCGCTCAAACGCACCGGCTCGAATTCGGCCACCGGCGTCACCCGGCCGGAGCGCGAGGTTTGCGGAACCACTCGCACAACCGTCACTTCCGCGCTTTCCTGATTGATTTTGAACGCCAATTGCCAGCGATGATGATGCCGGGTCGCGCCCATGTACTGCTTCAATTCCGGGTCCGTCGCCTCCAACACCACGCCGTCCACGTCATAATCCACCGATTGCCAAGCCGCTTGCACCCTTTGCTCGAAATCCCGCAATAACTCGTCCTTGCCGCCTTCCCAAGCCGGCAAGACGCTAAACGGATAAAACACCGCCGCGCCGGCGGCAATGGCTTGCTCGGCGTAAACATCCAATTCTTTTTCCTTAATCACGCTGGCTTGAAAATTACGCGGATTGTCGAAAAACTCGGCCAAATGCGCATCGAAATAAGCGCGGCTAACCACGATCTCCCCCGGCCCTTGGCCGCGCTCGCCGCCATTCGCCACCTGCAAGCCGCGCGCGAACACCCGACTAATGTCGGCCCCGCGCCGGCCGTCGCCGCGGGTATACAAAACCTGGCCGTCGTCATAGGCCGCGTAACCGTCTAGTTTAGGCGTCAATCTATAATTTAAGTCGGCGGGGTCCAGGCCCAATTCGGCGGCGGCTTTCTCCACCCGCGCCAGCCAGCGCTCCACCTCTTCCAGGGAATAAGCCTTTTCAGTGGACAACATCGGGGCCGGCAACTCCACCGCCTTGCCGGCGAATTCCGGCTCCGGTTCCACCATATGCAAAAATGGATGCTCCGGATGGCGCGCGCGCAAGGCGGCCAAATAAATAAAATCGTAATCGGCGTCATCAATCACAGGCGCGCCGCCGCGGTACAACGCATTGGCCACGGTCAGAAAATCCAGTAATTCCTGCTCGCTCAAGGTTTCGGCGGAACGGGCGGCGGCGATATGGCACGCGCGTTCGGGACTAAGCCGGCCCGCATCCACGCCGGACTGCCGCATTAAATCTATTTGAAGGGGGGTAAGCATGAGAAACAATAAAGACACCGGTATCTGATTATACCGGCCAAGGCGGCAAAAAAAAAGGGCGGGGGAAGGAGGCCGACCCGCCCGCAAAGACATAAAAAATCTTTCAAGAGGATTATGTCAACAGTAGTCAGCCGACATGGGATAATTCTATCCAAGCGCCAAAAATAAATATTGATACACGTCAAGAAAAAGACGCTTTTAGCGGCGGATCACGTCAAATCCGCTGCAAATGACATTAGATCGAACTTGCGCGCGGCTCAAAGCGCGTCGCGGCGAACCTAAACCTCCACCAACAAACTCTCAAGCGTCCCAATCCTCAATAATATAATCCTCCAAATCGCCCGCCTCCAATTCTGAAACGGCGTAACCGCCCACCGCTATGCCAGCCAAACGCACCGAATCCGGGTTGCCGCTACGCAACGGATGCCATTCCGGCAACGGCTGACCCAGGGCCAACAAGCGATAGGCGCAGGTCGGCGGCAGCCAATGCAATTGCGAGACTTTCATCTCCCGAATGCGCAAACATTCCGGCGCCAACACTTTGCGCCGCGCGTACTCGCGGCAGCGGCAGGTGTGCGTATCCAACAAACGGCAGGCGACGCGGGTAAACGCAATCTCGCCGCTGTCCTCATCCTCCAATTTAAATAAGCAACAACGCCCGCAACCATCGCACAACGCCTCCCATTCCGCCTCGTTCAACCCGCGAAACACGGACAGCCGGCCTAATTTCATACTCTACTCTTTTCGGCTAGCCTTAGGCAGCTCGCTACTTAATGACATGTTTATTATAACATTTTTAGTTTCGCACAAACCTACGCGACCTGTATATATTTAGTTTAATTCCGATGGCTGGATACGACCGAAAGCAGGCATCGGTTTAAAAATCCCGATGCCTGCTTAAGCTCACATACCATTCATTGATAATGCAATAGACAAAAAAATCCGCTCGAAAGAGACTATTATCATTACACTGTGTTTAGAGTTACTTCTGATTACCCTTGCTGTTTACGGTGATACAAACCCAGAATTGCCATACAACCCGATAAGAACATCCAAACGGTACTCGGAAGCGGAACGGCGCTCATTTGCCAAAGGCCTGACTAATCACTGCGGCTTCAACTGCCTTAACTGATAATTCAACACCAGCCAAGCCCCCACCAAAGACGCGGTAGTGGACGCCAGCAACAAACCCAGAAATTCCCGAAAATTCATAAAGCGCAGGCCAAACCCGCCCTCGTATAAACTGGCCAAGCGCTCCACCGGACCTTGCAGCAAGTATAATTCCACGGTAATGATAAACCAGCCAAATAAGCCGCTGATAAAACCCAGCCAAAAACCCGCGTATAAAAACGGGCGCTGAATAAAAGCCTGCGTCGCCCCCACCAGTTTGGAAATATACACCTCGTCCTGCCGGTTTTGCAATTCCAGGCGTATGGTGTTACCGGCGATAAACGTCACCGCCAGCGCCAACAAACCGGCGGCCATTTTCACGCCGGAGTCCACCAATTGCATGATCGCCTGCAAACGCGCAATCCATTGCATATCCACTTGCACAAAATAAACTTGCGGCCATTGCCTGAACTCGGCGGTCAAGGCGTTCGCCTGCTCCGCGCTGTCAGTTTGCGATTTGGGCGTCAATTGCAAAACGTGCGGCAAGGGATTGAAATCCAGAATTTTCAGAGCATCGGCAAAACCGCTATGCTGCTTAAACTCCTCGAACGCCTGCTTTTTGGTGATCAATTTGACATCCTGCATATCCTCGCGCCGGCGCAATTGCTCCGCCAATTTAAGGGCGGCGTTTTCGCTGACCGATTCCTGCAAAAACAGAGAAATCTGATTCGTCCCTTTCAAATTGCCGGTTAATAACTGCAAATTCGCCACGGCGATATAAAATCCGCCGGCCATGGCGACAATGGTAGACAGCACCAAAATCGTCATGGATGTATTAAACGGACTGCGGCTCAAACGCCCAAGACTGGAAAACAAACTATGCGCATGATTCAGTAAATAAGCGTGGCCACGGTCTTGCATTCGCCGCCAAAACGGAGCGCGGCCTTTGCGGGCCGGCTTAATCATCGCCGTCCCCAGCCTCAAGCAAACGCCCCCGGTGCAAAACCAGCACCCGGTAATGCAAACTATTGATCAACTCAATATCATGGGTAGCAATCAACAAACTAACGCCCACCTGCGTAAACTCGGCGAACATGGCCATGATCTCCGCCGACAAATCCGGGTCCAGATTACCGGTCGGCTCATCCGCCAGAATCAAGCTCGGCTTGTTGACGATGGCGCGGGCAATGCCGACCCGCTGCTGCTCCCCGCCCGACAACGCCAACGGATATTTTTTCTCCTTGCCGAGCAAACCCACTTTATCCAAGGCCGCCCGCACCCGCCGCGGCACTTCCTGATGGTTAACGCCGCTGACAATCAACGGCAGCGCCACATTATCGAACACCGTGCGGTCGTTCAACAATTTATAGTCTTGAAAAATCAGCCCCAGTTTCCGCCGCAAAAATGGAATCCGCCACTCGCCGACCCGGCTGATGTTTTGGCCGTCAAAAAAAATCTTGCCGCGGCTGCACCACTCCATCATGGCGATTAACTTTAGCAACGTGCTTTTGCCGGCCCCAGAGCGCCCGGTTAAAAAAGCCATTTCCCCGCGCGCCAGATGAAAGCCGACGTCGCTCAACACCTCGCCGGCCTCGGGGTAACGTTTAGACACGCCTTCCAGTTTCAACATGGTTCAGTTAAATAGGTCTTAATCAGCGTCGAACAAGGCCTCGACAAACGTTTCCGCGTCGAAATCCTGCAAATCCGCCGCGGATTCCCCCACCCCGATAAACCGAATCGGCAATTGCAATTGATTCGCCAACCCAAAAATCACCCCGCCCTTGGCGGTGCCATCCAGCTTGGTCAAGGCAATACCGGTTAAATTAACCGCTTCATTAAACAAGCGCGCTTGCGACAACGCGTTTTGTCCGGTGCCGGCGTCCAATACCAGCAACACCTCGTGCGGCGCGGATGCATCCAACTTACCGATAATGCGTTTGATTTTTTTCAGTTCGTCCATCAAATTCGATTTAGTATGCAAACGGCCGGCGGTGTCGGCGATCAACACATCCACTTCCTTAGCCCGCGCCGATTGCAAAGCGTCGAAAATAACCGACGCCGAATCCGCGCCAGTGGCTTGCGCCACCACCGGAACCTGGTTACGCTCGCCCCAGGTTTGCAATTGCTCCACCGCCGCGGCGCGGAAGGTATCTCCCGCCGCCAGCATCACGCTATAACCTTGGCCCTTCAATCGGTGCGCCATCTTACCTATAGTCGTCGTCTTGCCGGCCCCGTTGACGCCGACCACTAAAATCACGAACGGGCCGTCGCGCTCGGCGGGAATCCGCAACGGCTGGCTGCACGGCAACAGCATGGCGCGCAGCAACTGTTTAAGTTCACCGGTCAACGCCGCGCCGTCGCGCAACTGCTCCTGACTTAAACCCGCCGTCAATTGCTCGATAATGCGCGTGGTGGTTTCCATGCCCACATCCGCCATAATCAAACTGGCTTCCACCTCATCCAGCAATTCCTTGACGCCGCGGTCCTGCCCAAATTGCAAATTAGCCAACACCGCCCGCATGCTGCCGCGGGTGCGGCTCAATTGCGCTTTCAGGCGAGACATTAAATTGGCTTCCGCCGGCTCTAACGACTCCACCGGCTCTACAGGCTCCGGCGCTGCGGCCGGCTCCGCCCCTAGCGGCGGCTCCGCGACGGGTTCCGCCTCGACCGCGCCGGCCAGCGCATAACGGCCATAAAAATAAATCGCCAAGACTGGGGTCATCAACACCGCCGCCCAGGCATGGTGCAACAATACCGCCCAGAATGGCAACACATGCTTGACCGCGAAAATGCCCAAGCCAATCTGAACCAAAAGCAAACCGCTTAAAATCACCCCGGCCGCCCGCATCGGCTTGGGATTTTCCTCGTCAGTCGCGCGCAACATCAAACCCGTGCACACCACAAAAACCAGCGCCGCGCCGATACGATGCAACCAATGCGCCGCCACCTTCACCGCATCGGGTATCACCGACGCATCGGCCGCCCCTAGGCTGCCCAGCCAACCGGCGAAATCAGCCGCCGGCAGCCAAGCGCCGGCGCAACGCGGAAACTCGCCGCAGGCCAAGGAAGCGAAATCCACGCTTACCCAAGCGCCCAACCACATCTGCAAGCCCAAGACCAGCATCGCCGCCAGCGCCCAAACTTGCGGCCCAACCGGAGCCGGCAAACGGCGCGGCCGCAAGCCGCGCCAGGCCAGCCAAACAAAGACCCAAACCGCCAGCCAGTCCAAACCGATTTGCGCGGTTTGCGCCAACGGCATGTTTTTCCACACCGCCGGCCACCAAAAGAAACCGTTTTGCGCCGCCGCGACCGCCAAACCGGCCACCGCCACCCCCCAGCCGCGCCGCGCGCCGCCGCCCAATACCGGGTCTCGCGAAAATCGCACCGCCGGCGACAGCAAAGCCGCGGTCAATAACAACAGGCCCCGCGCCGCATCCGCCGCCCGCGCGGTCCAAACCTCTACACCGTCCGCCCCGCCAGCCGCAATGTCCGCGCTTTTCCCCAACTGCCCGTAGCAGACCGGCCAATCATCGCAACCGAACCCGGCCTCCCGTAAACGAGAATAACTGCCCAGCAATAGCGACGCCAGCGCCAGGGCGCTAGCCAGCCAACATAATTTTTTAAACATCGTAATTAACCGATTTGTGAAATTTTTAATAATTTGGTTAAATCGTTTCTAACCCGGTATGGATCATACCCCGCCGCATAACGCATCATGATATTGCCCAACGGATCCATCAACAGCATCGCGCCCGCTTCCGATTCCTTGCCGCCGGCGGCGCGCACCCGGTCCAGCAATTTCGCATCCGCCCGCAACTTCAACAGCCTGCCGTCGTCCGCCCACTCCGGCGGCAAATCCGCCCGCGCGGCAGGCGTCAACAACAATCCGCGGCGTATCCTAGGCACGTCCTTGCCGAACATCAGCGACAGTTGCCGCGCTTTATACAAGCTCTCCAGGCACACCGGTCCGCAATCCTCTCCGCCCACGGTCAACAACACCCAATGTCCGGACAATTCGCGCAGATTATCCGCGCTAAAGGCGTCTATGCCGGTGAACTCGCGCAACTCCGTCGTCACCGGCGGCTTGATTAAATCGCCATTACTGGAACCCAGACGCACATACTCCGGATGCTCGGCCAAGAACCAAGCCAAGGAGAACGGCGCTACGCTCATAGCGAAAATGCCGATAATCATTAATCGATTTTTACTTAATCTATACATCGTTACAAAAAATAACTCTATTGCCGAAAAATAACAGACCAACGGCTGCCCATGGGTACTATTCCGATCGGTCACCCATTTTTTTTATCGCTTTCAAAATAAACAAAACGCTTAGCGTAGCCGCCAAACCGAACCATTGCACGGCGTAGCCGATATGCCGCTCGGGCGGCATCACTTCCGGCTGCCGCCATTCCCGGCGATAACCGCCCGCCATTTCCGGGGCCAACTCCAATTGAAAATCGTAAACCGGGTAACCCAAATGCTCTGACAAGGCCTTAGGTTCCGCCAACTGCAACAACGCCGGCCAACCCGCGCCCGGTTTCTCCATGCCGGCCAGTTTCCAACCCACTTCGGGGAAACGGTTGATGCGCCCCCTAACCTGATCAATAGCCTGCTCCAACCTCACATCCGGCAACACGCGGCGGTCCGCGCCGAGCGGCAACCAGCCGCGGTTAACCAGAATCGCCTGACCATTGGACAATTTGAATGGGGTCAATACATCATAACCCGGCTGGCCATCCAGCATCCGATTATCCAACAAAAACTGATGCTCGGCGTCATAATGGCCGGTTGCCTTGGCAAGATGATAACGCAACTCGCGAACGTCGGCCGCTTCCTCCCGGTTCAAATCCACTACGTCCTGCGTCTCCAGCGCCGCCTGCCGCCGCGCCAGAAACTCCGCCTTCAGCCCGGCCCGCTCCAGCTGCCAAAAACCCAGCCCGCATAATAAAACAGTTAAACAACAATAAGCTATAAGCAGCCACAACGAACAAGCATAACGTTGACCCAAAAACCCGAATTCAAATCGCATATTTAACGCCCTAGACTATTGGCAAGCCGCGCAGGATAACCGAAAATGCCATTTTAATTTGTTTAGACCGCATTATGTTAATCAAAGTCCTCGCCATCGCAACATTCCTGGTCATCGTCGCCAGTCTGGTCAATGCACTTCGCTTATTGGTAACCAATAAAAATCAAGATCAAGCCGCATCAGAGAAAATCTTCAAATCGCTGGCCGTTCGCATCGGCCTTTCCCTGCTGTTGTTTATTTTTATCTTCATCGCGCTCGCCTTAGGTTGGTTTCAACCTGAAGGCATAGGCGCGCGCATCACGCAATTGCGTCACGCGGCGCAGCAGGCTCCGGCAACGGGAAACCCATAGAATCGTCAAGAAAGGCGTTTTTAATTAAACAAGAACGACAAAATTTCTAGGCATTGCCGCCGGCAAGCCCTAAAGCATGTTAAAATGGGGAATCTAGCTACTTAAGAAATTATATGTCAAAAGAAGATCAAATTGAAATGGACGGCAAGGTCATCGACACCCTGCCGAACACTATGTTTCGCGTCGAATTGGAAAACGGACACATCGTCACCGCGCACATCTCCGGCAAAATGCGTAAACACTACATTCGCATACTTACCGGCGACAAAGTCAGGGTGGAAATGACGCCCTACGATCTGACCAAAGGCCGCATCACCTTCCGTAATCGTTAATCTTGAAACAGCGGGCGAGCGCTTAAGCGCTCTATACCGTCCGCGACAGCGAAGTTGCCACCAAACGCTTGCCGTCTATGGCGAACTCCAAGTCCTCGCCTTTTACGAACACCCGCACCCTGCCGCCTTCCACCAAGCGGCCAAACAACAATTCCTCCGCCAAAGGCTTTTTCAGCTTGTCCTGAATCAATCTCGCCATAGGCCGCGCGCCCATGCGCGCATCGTAACCGTGCCGCGCCAACCATGCGCGCGCCTCCGGCTCCAAAGTCAAGGTCACGTTTTTATCCTCTAACAAGGCTTCCAGCTCAAAAATAAATTTATCCACCACAAAACCAACGACCGACATATCCAAAGGCTTGAACTGCACAATGGCGTCCAACCGGTTACGGAACTCCGGCGAAAACGACCGCTCGATCACCTTCATGCTGTCAGTCGCGTGATTCTGGTGGGTAAATCCGATGGAAGCCCGCGCCCCCTCTTCCGCGCCCGCGTTAGTCGTCATGACTAAAATAACGTTACGGAAATCGGCTTTGCGGCCGTTATTGTCGGTCAACACGCCGTGATCCATCACTTGCAGCAACAAATTAAACACGTCGGGATGCGCTTTCTCTAATTCGTCCAGCAACAATACCGAATGCGGATGCTTGGTCACCGCGTCGGTCAATAAACCGCCCTGGTCATAGCCGATATAGCCCGGCGGCGCGCCTATCAGGCGCGACACCGTATGCCGCTCCATATATTCAGACATGTCGAAACGAATCAACTCAATGCCCAACACCTTGGCCAATTGCCGGGTGACCTCGGTCTTGCCGACGCCGGTAGGCCCCGCGAACAAAAACGCGCCTATGGTTTTGCTGCTGTCGCGCAATCCGGCGCGGGACAATTTAATCGCGGTGGCCAACTCGCCGATGGCCTCGTCTTGTCCGAACACCAGCATTTTCAAATTTTTCTCCAAATTCGACAGCTTGTCGATGTCGTTTTCGGAAACGGTTTGCGCCGGCACCCGCGCCATCTTGGCGACGATTTCCTCAATGTCGGCGATGTCGATAATCGTCTTGCGCTCGCTTTCCGCGAACAAACGCTGCCGCGCGCCGGCCTCGTCTATCACATCGATGGCCTTGTCCGGCAAATGCCGGTCGGTGATATAGCGCACCGACAACTCCACCGCCGTTTGCAAGGCATCGGTGGTGTAATGCAATTCATGATGCTCCTCAAACCGCGAACGCAAACCGCGCAAAATTTGCACCGTGTCTTCTATGCTCGGCTCGGTAATGTCGATTTTCTGAAACCGCCGCGCCAGCGCGTGATCCTTCTCGAAAATGCCCCGGTATTCTTGATAAGTCGTGGAGCCTATGCAACGCAACTGGCCGGAGGCCAGCACCGGCTTGATTAAATTAGAGGCGTCCATCACGCCGCCGGAAGCGGAACCCGCGCCGATTATGGTGTGAATCTCGTCGATAAACAGAATACTATGCGGCTCTTTCTTTAATTGCGCCACCAGCTCTTTTAACCGTTTTTCAAAATCGCCGCGGTATTTGGTGCCCGCCACCAAAGCGCCCATATCCAGGGAATAAATAACGCTGCTCAACAATACCCCAGGGGCGTCCTTATCCACGATGCGCTTGGCCAAGCCCTCCACGATCGCGGTTTTACCCACGCCGGCCTCGCCGACCAACAAAGGATTGTTTTTACGCCGGCGGCACAAGACCTGAATCAAGCGCTCCACTTCCGACTCCCGGCCGATCAAGGGATCAATATTGCCCTTCAGCGCCTCGGCATTCAAGTTGGTGGCGTAACGCTGCAACGGATTGGACTGGGCTTCGGCGGCATTGCTTTTTTCCTGCTCCGGTTCAGCGCCGAGAGCGGCCTTATTCGGTTGCTTCTCAATCTTAGACACCCCATGCGCCAGATAATTAACCACATCCAAGCGGGTTATTTCTTGTTTGTACAACAAATACACCGCATGCGACTCCTGCTCGCTGAACAAGGCCACGAACAAATTAGCGCCGGTGACTTCCTGTTTCTCGGAAGCCTGCACATGAAACACGGCGCGCTGCAACACGCGCTGAAAACCCAAGGTCGGCTGCGTATCCCGCGGCGATTCCTTCGGAATCCGCGGCACCGTCGCGGTAATAAACTCCTTCAACTCGGCGCGCAAGGCGTTCACGTTACAAGCGCAAGCAATCAAAATAGGTACGGTGTCGGCATCGTCCAGCAAACTTAATAGGATGTGCTCCACGGTGATAAACTCATGCCTCTGGCTATGCGCCAAGGCAAAAGCCTTGTTCAATGTGTTTTCAAGTTCTTTGCTGAGCATAAATCACCTCTTAGGCCTCTTCCATGGCACACATCAACGGGTGATGGTGTTCACGGGAGTATTGATTGACAATATGCACCTTGGTTTCCGCCACGTCCTTGCTGTAAGTTCCACACACTCCCACGCCCTGAGTATGCACTTGCAGCATGACCTGAGTTGCTTTTTCCTGGTTCATACTAAAAAATTCCATCAGGATTTCGACTACAAAATCCATGGGAGTAAAATCGTCATTCAAAAGAATAACTTTATATAAAGGGGGCTTTTTTAATTCAGGCTTGGATTCTTCAACCTCAATACTGTTATCGGAATCCTTGAAAGGATTAAAATCGGACATAAACTAGCTGCGTAAATTTGTAAGCATGTGCTTACCATAGCGGCAATCTCGGCAAATTTCAATGCGTAAGCGTAAAAAAAAATGAAAAACATTGTTTTCCGAAAAAGCGCATTGAAAAAGAAACCGCAACCATCCGGCAAGGCGGCCAAACACAAAACACACAACACGCCAGATTGCGCGCTAGCAATAAATATCAGGCGCACAAATTAATCGCATAATATTTTTCTTCAATATGCTATAATTAAAAGTTATCATATATGTTTTGATGCAAGATGACGCAAATCTGGAAACCCCATGTCACCGTCGCCGCCGTGATCGAACAAGACGGACGCTTTCTTATGGTCGAGGAAAGCGTGGAGCGCGGCAAGCTGTTCAACCAACCGGCTGGCCACTTGGAAGGCGGTGAATCCATCATCGACGCCGCAATCCGCGAAGTGCGCGAGGAAACCGCCTGGCGATTCCAACCCACGGCCTTGGTAGCGGTGCAACTATGGCGCAAAAATCCGGAAGCGCCCAGCTTCGTGCGCTTTTGCTTCACCGGCGAGGTTCACGACCACGACGCCGCGCAAGCCCTGGATTTGGATATCATCGCCACCCACTGGCTAACCCTGGCGCAAATCCGCGCCCGAACCACCCAACTGCGTAGCGCGCTGGTGCTAAAAAGCATAGAAAGCTATCTAAATGGCGACCGCTATCCGCTGTCCGTGGTACAAAACTTCCTAGATCAATGAGTGTAGGTTCAATCAGCGCCGGATCAAACGACGTTCACGTCATCGTAGGCATGTCCGGCGGCGTGGACTCCGCCGTCACCGCTCTCTATCTCCAGCGGCAAGGCTACCGCGTGACCGGCCTGTTCATGAAAAACTGGGAGGAAGACGACGGCACCGAATACTGCACCGCCATGCGCGACCTGGCGGACGCTCGGCAAGTCTGCGACAAACTGGACATCGAACTTCTGGCCGTCAATTTCAGCGCCGAATATTGGGAACAAGTGTTTGAAGTCTTTCTGACCGAATTTCAAGCCGGACGCACCCCCAACCCGGACATCTTGTGTAATAAACACGTAAAATTCAATGCGTTTCTGCACTACGCCTTGGACACGCTGGGCGCGGAAGCCATCGCCACCGGCCATTACGCCCGCGTTGACGCCGCGGACAACGAACACCGCCTGTTGAAAGGGCTGGACCCGAACAAAGAACAGAGCTACTTTTTATACGCCATGGGACAAACCGCCTTAAGTCAAACCCTGTTCCCGATCGGCCATCTACACAAAACGGAAATCCGCGCCATGGCCGAAGCCGCCGGCTTCGCCAACGCCCGCAAAAAGGACAGCACCGGCATCTGCTTCATCGGCGAACGCAAATTCAAGGAATTCCTCGAACGCTACCTGCCCAACCAACCGGGCGAAATCCGCACCCCGGAAGGCCAATATCTGGGCCAACACCACGGCTTAATGTATTACACACTGGGCCAGCGCCAAGGACTAGGCATAGGCGGCGTCAAAAACGCGCCCGACGAACCCTGGTTCGTACTGGACAAAGATTTAAGCAACAACGTATTGCTAGTGGGACAAGGCCACGACCACCCCTTACTGCTGCACGACACCCTCGAAGCGGGCCAAGCGGATTGGTGCGGAAACCATCCGCCGGCAACCCCATTGCGCTGCGCCGCGAAAACCCGCTACCGGCAACCGGACCAGCCATGCCTGCTTCAAGCGCTGCCCGGCGGCCGGCTCAAAGTCAGCTTCGACCAGCCGCAACGCGCCATCACGCCGGGACAATCGGTCGTATTCTATCTTGATGAACAATGCTTGGGCGGAGCCATCATCGAACACCGCTACAACGCCGCGCCCGGCTCAGCCTAAGGTTCTTTCAAAGCCTGAATAATAGCCTCGGCGGCCAATTTATGCGCCGCCGGATTCCAATGCCCATCCATCGGCAGCCAATCCAATCTTTCCCGATTGACTTGCCAATGGCGATTAAACAGCGGCTCCATATCAATCGCCGACATATTGGCGCGCCGCGCATAACCTAAAAATAGACGTCGATCCGCCTCCACCTCATCAAGCTTGGATTTTTCCGTCTCCAGCCGGCCCAAATAAATATTCTTACGGTCGCCATCCAGCAAGAAAACCGGCTTGAAGCGGTATTGCCCGGCAATCTGTTGCAAGCGATCAAAAAAATAATCCAAATAACGCTGCTTCAATTCCTTATTCGTTTGCAAATCCGCCTTGAGCGCCGGCTTAACCACGGAGAAACGTCCAGTCAACTGATTAATCCATAAAGAAACTTTCAAATTATAGAATAAATAACGCACCAAGGCCGACTGCATGACTTTTTCTTTCAACGGCGATTCAATATAAGGAATTTGCCGAGTTTTCACCACCCCGTCATCCAGCCAAAAATAATTATACCCCGGCAACGGCTTCACCAATAACTCGTCCAAATCCCGCCCGCCGATAAATATCACCACCGTGGCGGGATGAAATTTTGAAGCATAAGTCTCCAACAACGGCAAATAATCGGCCAAACCATAGCCGGAAGTACCCAAGGCCAGCACCTGACCGGGCATCATCCGCGCCAAACGGCCTTGCAAAGTATCCGGAAAATCCAACATCAAGGCTTCAATATAACTATCACCCACCACTATTACCCCGCCGGGGGCCATGGAATCCGGCGAATTAGTGAAACCCAAGGCATTCACCATGCCTCGGTTGGCATTAGCCAAATTCCAACCGTAAGAATACACATAAGGCTGATGCGGCAACTTATGCATAAACGCCTGCTCGCCGCCGCCGCTTGTCATGCGGATGCCGGAGTAAACCGGCAAAAAACGCAGCGCAATTTCCAGAACCAATAAACAACCCACTGCGCCTAGAACCAAACCGGCAAAAAATCGCAAGGTATTATGTGGTGAACGCATGATGCTAAGTTAAAATTAAAGTTAAAAGTTAAAGTATAAAAATTCGGAAACGCCCACGGTTTCGCTAATCAAGACCAGCAAGATCGACATCACCATCACTGCGCCCATCACCAAACCGCCGAACAAACCTTGCAAGCGCAGCTCCAGCCGTTCGCGGATTCCAACGCCCAGCAGCTCATAAGTATTCGGCGCAAAAAAACTAATCGCAGCAGTCAAGCCGAGCCAAGCCAAACACTCATCAATGGACATAATGCGATTCAAGCCCATTAAATAATCACCGTCGCCGGGCGTAAAAGTACCCGCAAACATTGCGCGTAAAATTTGCAAGGCAATACTCAAATTATTGGCGCGAAACAACACCCAAGCAAGCACCACCGCCGCAAAAGTCAATAACCAGCCCATAAAAGTAATCAGCGCATGCTTTCGGCCGTTTAGCGCATTGCGGATGGCATGATTAATAATTAAATAAATCCCGTGCAACCCGCCCCAAATCACAAAAGTAAAATTAGCGCCGTGCCATAAGCCCCCCAGCAACATAGTCAACAACAAATTAAAATAGCGCCTGAAGAAACCGCGGCGATTGCCGCCTAGGGTAATAATATACAAATAATCGCGTAAAAACGTTGACAAGGTAATATGCCAACACCGCCAAAACTCAATAATTGATTTCGACTTGTACGGAGAATTAAAATTGATAGGCAAAATAATGCCGAACATATAAGACAAACCGTAAGCCATTTCCGAATAAGCCGAAAAATCGAAATACAACTGAAACGTGTAAGCCAAGGCCCCGCACCAAGCCTCCAACGGCGTTAAGGAGGCATAATTAACATCGAATATTGGACCGACGAATTTAGACACCCCATCCGCCAACACCACCTTCTTGAACAAACCGATCAGAAAATACAAGGAGCCAACCAGCAAACGGCTGCCGGAAAAAACATGCGACTTAACCTGATCGAACTGCGGCATCATATCCTTATGATGCAAAATCGGACCGGCGATCAAATGCGGAAAATAAGTCACGAACAAACCGTAATTCTCCGGCTTATACTCCTTAATTTTGGCCACTCTACAATCAACCAAATAAGCGATTTGCGTAAAGGTAAAAAAAGAAATTCCTATCGGTAGAGTAACGCCAAACGGCGTAAACGGATAATCGAACAAGGCGGCAATAAAGCCGAGGAAAAAATCGGCATATTTAAAAAAAGCCAATAACCCCAGATTAAAAATCAAACTCAGGGTTAAAAAATATTTCGCGCTTTTATCGTCATTCAACTCAGTGTATTCAGAAATTTTCTTCCCGAAAAAATAATTGGCCGCAATCGAACCCAGCAACAGCGGCAGGAAAACCACCTTCCAATAACTATAAAACACCAACGAAGCCAAAAACAAAAAGAATACCGAATAACGCAAGGAATATTTGGAAATAACATAATATCCAAACAACGCCAACGGCAGAAAAACAAAAACAAAAACAAAAGTATTAAATAACATGACACATAGAGAATTATTGTTTACAGCTTATTATCAAAACTCTCAACCAGCGCAACCATCCTAGCTGAAACCCGGTTCGTCCAAGCCGAAAGCGCCGCCACCCCGAATCGGCCAAGCAAGACAATCGGTCAAGCAATACGCTGATTCATGCTAAACCCACTGAATCATAAACCCGACGCGCAAGCGTGGCAAGGATGCGGCGTAAACATTATGCGCAATCCGAAAAATGAAACCGGCTAATTGACGCCGTCCGAGATTTTAGAACGAATTAACCCGGAATTAAGCGCCCCCTGTTTGCAAAAACCGCGAATGAAAGACCGATTTGCGGCTAACTCCACGCATTCAAGGGCTTGCAAGCCCGCCCTGAGCCGAATCACGCAAACCATTTGACTAAACCCCATGACTTGATAGACTTGTTTGCCTAGCAACCTATCATTACTCAATACTAAGCTACCTA
Organism: uncultured Pseudomonadota bacterium; assembly: GCA_903928965.1. Taxonomy (GTDB): domain Bacteria; phylum Pseudomonadota; class Gammaproteobacteria; order Methylococcales; family Methylomonadaceae; genus Methylomonas. The sequence goes on along the minus strand of CAIYSZ010000010.1, from coordinate 26,602 downwards.
TGCCCACACCCCAACCCGGCCCTGTCATGCTGGACATCGAAGGCGTTAGCCTAACGGCTCTGGACCAGGAAAAACTCGCCCATCCCAACACCGGCGGCGTCATACTATTCACCCGCAATTACGAGGAACCCGCTCAGCTTGCCGCGCTGACCCAAAGCATACGCCAAGCCCGCCGCGGCCCGCTATTAATCGCCGTCGACCACGAAGGCGGCAGAGTGCAACGCTTCCATGCCGGCTTCACGCGCCTGCCCCCGGCGGCGGCCTACACGGAATTTCCCGGCCTAGCCGAATCGGCCGGCTGGCTGATGGCGGCCGAACTCCTTGCCTGCGGCTTGGACTTCAGTTTCGCGCCGGTGCTGGATATTGATTACGGCGTCAGCGAAATCATAGGCGACCGCGCCTTCGCCGCCGGCCCGGAACAAACCGCCGCGCTGGCGCTGGCCTTCATGCGCGGCATGCGCGCGGCCGGCATGGCCTCGGTAGGCAAGCACTTTCCCGGCCACGGCGGCGTCGGCCCCGACTCGCACCTAACCCTGCCGGTGGACGAACGCAGCCTAAACGACATCCGCGCCGGCGACCTGATTCCATTCCGCCGCCTCATCGACGCCGGACTGGACGCCATCATGCCGGCTCACGTCCTCTATCCGCAAATAGACCCGCTGCCGGCCGGATTCTCCAGCATGTGGCTGCAACAGATCCTGCGCCGCGAGCTGGAATTCCAAGGCGCGATACTCAGCGACGACCTCAACATGGCCGGGGCCGATTGCGCCGGCGACTACCCGCAACGCGCCGAACTGGCGCTGCAAGCCGGTTGCGACATGATCCTGATCTGCAACAATCCGGCCGCCGCCGAACAAATCCTCGACCGCCTGCCGCAAATACCGTCCCCGGAGCGCGCGGAACGGCTGCGGCGACTCGGCCAACGAGCCCCCGCCATCAGCCGCGCCGAACTGCATGCTTCACCGGAATGGCGGCGCATCGCCACATCATTAGCCAACCTGAGCCCGGCCCATGCTTAAAGAAATTCAACAAGTGCAACAACAAGCGCGGCTCCTGTATACTGAAACGCAAATCGAAGCCGCGCTGAACAGCATGGCGCAAGCCATTACCCAAAAACTGCACGACCAAAACCCGTTAATCCTCTGCGTCATCAACGGCGGCATCATCGTCACCGGCCAATTGCTGCCGAAATTGAATTTTCCGCTGACCCTAGACTGCGCATACGCCACCCGCTACCGCAACAACACCGCCGGCTCCGATTTGCAATGGCAATATAAACCGGCCACCCCGCTGCAACAGCGCAACGTGCTGATCATCGACGACATCCTAGACGAAGGCCACACCCTGCAAGGCATCGTCGACTACTGCCGGCTAGCCGGCGCGAGCAGCGTACACACCGCCGTGCTGCTCGACAAAAACCTAGGCCGCGCCAAACCGCTTGCCGCCGACTTCGTCGGACTGCCGGTGGACAACCACTACCTGTTCGGCTACGGCATGGACTACAAAGGTTACTTAAGAAACGCCGCGGGCATCTTCGCCTGCAAGGAAACCTCATGACACTCGCAATCATCGGCGGCACCGGCCTCACGCAAATCGAAAACATCGTCATCCAAAGCCGGGAAACGCTGGAAACCCCCTACGGCGCTCCCTCCGCCGCCTACCAAATCGCCGACTGGCAAGGCCAAAAAGTCATATTTCTGGCGCGACACGGCGCGCCGCACCGGATACCGCCGCACAAAGTCAACTACCGCGCCAATGTCTGGGGCCTAAAACAACTGGGAGCCAGTCGCATCATCGGCGTCGCGGCGGTCGGCGGCGTCAGCCAAGACGCCGCGCCCGCCCGCATCGTCATACCCGACCAAATCATAGACTACACCTACGGTCGCGAACACACCTACTTCGCCGACGATCTGGAGCATGTCACCCACATCGACTTTACCGAACCCTACCACCCCGAAACGCGCGCGCAAATCATCACCGCCGCCGCCGCCATCGGCTTGGACGCCAAAATTGGCGGCGTCTACGCCTGCACCCAAGGCCCGCGCCTGGAGACAGCCGCCGAAATCAAACGCCTGATCCAAGACGGCGCGACGGTAGTCGGCATGACCGGCATGCCGGAAGCCGCGCTGACCAGAGAATTGGAACTGCCCTACGCCAATCTATCCGTAGTCGCCAACTGGGGCGCCGGCCTGACGCCGGGCGAAATCACCATGGCTGAAATTGAACGCAATTTGCAAACCGGCATGCAAAACGCCATCCGCCTGCTGGAACAAATCGTTCTCGGCGCATCTTAAAAACGCAAAACAAACACTTGACTGAACCATTATAACCCAATAAAATAGACCGTTTAATATTAACAGACTCATCCTTAATGGAGCGGACGCACATGTATGCGGTTATTCAAACAGGCGGTAAACAGTACCGGGTAGAAGAAGGCGCCACGATCAAAATTGAAAAACTGGAGCTGGGCGCCGGCGACAGCGTGGAATTCGACAAAGTAATCCTGGTTCAAGACGGCGGCGAAATCAAAGTCGGCCACCCTTTCCTGGAAGGCGGCAAAGTCACCGCCACCGTCCTGTCGCAAGGTAGACACAAAAAAATCAACATTATAAAATTTAGAAGACGCAAGCACCACATGAAACGTGCTGGTCATCGCCAATACTACACCGAAGTGCAAATCACCGGCATTTCCGCGTAATTTACCAAGCAGGAGACATCATGGCACATAAAAAGGCAGGCGGCAGTACCCGCAACGGCCGCGACTCAAATGCCCAACGCCTGGGCGTAAAACGTTTCGGCGGTCAAATCGTCAAAGCCGGCAACATTCTGGTTCGTCAACGCGGCACCCAATTTCATCCGGGCGTCAACGTCGGCATCGGCAAGGACCACACCTTGTTCGCCACCAGCGACGGCAAGGTAGTATTTGAAATCAAAGGCCCAAACAATCGCAAATTCGTCAGCATCGCAGCCGAATAAACTGCTCCCTAAACGGCGCGACCGGTTGTTTCGCAAAAGCCTCGTTACCCCAGCGGGGCTTTTTTGTTTACGCGCCGGCCCACGCCGGCCTCAGCCATTCCTGCAAATCTAAAAGCTATGAAATTTGTTGACGAAGCGGAAATCAGAGTTGAAGCCGGCGACGGCGGCAACGGCATCGTCTCCTTCCGCCGCGAAAAATACATTCCCTTGGGCGGCCCCGACGGCGGCGACGGCGGCGACGGCGGCAGCGTCTATCTTATAGCCGCCGAAAACGTCAACACCCTGGTTGATTTTCGTTACCACGCCGTATTCCGCGCCGAACGCGGCCAAAACGGCATGAGCCGCGACTGCACCGGCAAAAAAGGCGAAGACTGCTTCGTGCCGGTGCCGCCCGGCACCATCGTGTACGCCGCCGAAACCGGCGAAAAAATCGGCGACCTGACCCGCGCCGGACAAACCCTGCTGGTCGCCAAGGGCGGATTTCACGGCCTCGGCAACACTCGCTTTAAAAGCAGCATCAACCGCGCCCCGCAACAACGCAGCCTTGGCTCGGCCGGCGAACAGCGGATGCTGCATTTAGAACTGATGGTCATTGCCGACGTTGGCCTGCTCGGCATGCCCAACGCCGGCAAATCCAGCCTGATCCGCGCCGTATCCTCCGCCCGCCCCAAGGTCGCGGACTACCCCTTCACCACGCTGCACCCCAACCTGGGCGTGGTCAGCGTGGACAAACTGCGCAACTTTGTCATCGCCGACATTCCCGGCGTCATCGAAGGCGCGGCGGAGGGCGCGGGCCTGGGGCTGCAATTCCTCAAACACCTATCTCGCACGCGTCTGCTGCTGCATCTGGTCGACATCGCCCCCTACCAAAGTGAAATCACGCCCGCCGACGCCGCGCGCAAAATCATGCGGGAACTGGAAAAATGGAGTGATGAACTGGCATGCAAACCGCGCTGGCTAGTGTTGAATAAAATAGACCACCTACCCGACGACGAAATTGACGCCTATTGCCAAGGCATTGTCGACGAAATCGGCTGGCAAGGCCCGGTATACAAAATCTCGGCCTTGAGAAATCAAGGTCTGCAAACCCTAATGTACGCGGTGATGGACTTTCTAGAACAACAAAAACCCGCGGATGACATCGAATATTATGAGGAAATCGAATGAGTGAGGAATTAACATGAGCCGCGCGGAATTCTCTGAATCCGGCCGCGTCGTCATCAAAATCGGCAGCTCCTTGCTCACCAACGGCGGACGGGGCCTCAACGTCGCCGCCATCCGCGAATGGGTGGCGCAAATGGCGGAAATCAAACGCCTAGGGGTAGACATTGTACTGGTGTGCTCCGGCTCGGTGGCCGAAGGCATGGCGCGCCTAAAACTAAAGACCCGCCCCAAGGTATTGCACGAACTGCAAGCCGCCGCCTCGGTCGGCCAAATGGGCCTAGTGCGGCGGTTTGAAGACGAATTTGAAGAACACCGGCTTCTCACCGCGCAAGTTTTGCTCACCCACGACGATCTATCCGACAGACAACGCTACCTCAACGCGCGCGGCACCCTGCTGACCCTGCTCGAATTCGGCGTCATTCCGGTCATCAACGAAAACGACGCCGTCGCCACCGAGGAAATCCGTTTCGGCGACAATGACACCTTGGGCGCCTTGGTCGCCAATCTGGTGCAAGCAGACCTATTAATTATACTAACCGACCAACTAGGCATCTTCGACGCCAACCCCAGCCTCAATCCGGAAGCCAAACTGATACGCAGCATCGGCGTCAACGACCAACTGCTGGATCAAGTCGCCGGCGACAGCATCAGCGGCCTCGGCCGCGGCGGCATGACCACCAAGGTACGCGCCGCGCGCCTAGCCGCCCGCTCCGGCGCGGCCACCGTCATCGTCTCCGGAAAAATCGACCAAGTCGTCACCCGCGTCATGAACGGCGAAGACCTCGGCAGCCACCTGATCCCTGACATCGCCCCCCTAGCCGCGCGCAAACAATGGCTGGCCGCGCAACTGCAACTCAAAGGCGAACTGACTTTGGACCAAGGCGCGGTCAATAGCCTGCAAAACGGCGGCAAAAGCCTGCTGGCGATTGGCGTTAAAGCCGTGCACGGCAACTTCCGCCGCGGCGACCTAGTCTCCTGCCAAGACGAACTCGGCCAGGAAATCGCCCGCGGCCTCATCAACTACGGCGCGCAGGACGCCGCCGTCATCGCCGGCAAACCCAGCAGCGAATTTGAAACCCTGCTCGGCTACGCCGACGAAGACGAACTCATCCACCGCGACAACCTAGTCATCATCGGTTAAAGCCGCACCCATCGCTAAAATCCGAAAAAAAAACACGCCCCGCACGGGGCTAAGCCCCACTTTCAGGCCCCCATGGACGGGTTCACGGTGACTCGCGGATAGCTTTCCCCGTTCACCAAGACCGACTAGACAGCCCACAACCTAAAGCTGCGACTCCATGATAAAAGACAATGCCGTCCCGGCTTAAACGGGAAGCCCCTTAATAGGCTGTCGACTTTCTCAAAATGTTGTCAGACTTGATCAATATATAGTGAATTGAAGTCATTTTGACACAATATGTTGTGGTGATTTTTTCACAAAATGAATTTTTTAACAGCTTGTTAAGGCCTTGGCGGATAGCCCAATCCTGGGCCGCCGCCGCCCAAAAAAACTCAACGGTTTTTCTGCACGTCCCTCTTCAAACCGCTGTACAACTCGCTATTCGTCGACAACACGATACTAGTATCCTGTTTTATCACCTTACGGTAAGTATCCATGGTCTTCAAAAACTTGAACAACTCAACCGCATCGGCGGATTGGCCATAGGCCTTGGCGTAAATTTGCACCGCTTGCGCGTCCGCCTCGCCCTGAATCTCCTGCGCCCGCTTATACGCCTCCGACTCGATTTGATTAATATCCCGCTGCTTGTTACCGATAATCCTGGCCGCCTCGCCCTCGCCCTCCGAGCGGAAGCGTTGCGCGATCTGCAAACGTTCGCTAATCATCCGCTGATGAATCCTATCCAACACCTGTTGATTATAATTAATCCGCTTAAAGCGCACATCCAACAATTCAATGCCAAACTCCGCCAACTTAGGCGCGGCGGCGTTGATAATCCCCTGCTCCACCCCAGTGCGGCCGACGGTAATCGGCTTTAAATTATTCCCCAAGCCGGACTCCGCCAAAGTATCATCCTGCATCGGCGTGCGCTCCTTGGTAGTGCGCACCACCTCGATCAACTCCTGCCGCGCCACCGCCGTGCGCGTCTCGCTGCCCAAAATATCCTCCAAACGCGATTGCGCGCTACGCTCGTCGCGCAAGCGCAAGTAATAGCGCAACGGATCAATAATCCGCCAACGAGCGAAAGTATCCACCTCTAAATACGTTTTATCCTTGGTGGACATCTCCACCATGGGCCCGTCCCAAGCCAAATAACGTTTATCGAAATAATTAACCTGCTGGATTAACGGCACTTTAACATGCAAACCCGGCTCCTTCACCGGATCGCCTATCGGCCTGCCGAACTGCGTAATCACCGCCTGCTCGGTCTGATTCAGCGTGTACAACGACAAATACGCCACCGCCGCCACCGACAACGCCACTAAACCATAAAACCATTTATCATTATTCATTATTTAGCCTCCAACGCCGCCGAGGGCGAAAACATCAACGGCAACACCTGCTGCACCCCTTCATCCACGATCACCTGCTGTTTAGCCTGCGGCAACACCGCCGCCAAGGTTTCTAAGTAAATCCGCGTCCGCGTCACGTCCGGCGCTTTCAAATACTGATCCAACACCAAATTAAAGGCCGCCACGTCCCCCTCCGCCTCATTCACGCGCTTAAACCGGTAACCCTCCGCCTCCCGGATTCTTTGGTCGGCCAAGCCGCGCGCGCGCGGCACCGCCTTGTTATACTCACCGTTCGCCAAATTGATCGCATTTTCCCGATCCTGCTGCGCCCGGTTCACTTCATTAAACGACGGCTGCACCGGCTCCGGCGGATTCACGTTCTTCAACTGCACCTGATTAATCGTCACCCCCAACTGATAACGCGTCGACAACTCGCTCAAGCGCAACAACACCGTCTCCTCGATTTGCTGCCGGCCCACGGTGATAATTTCATCCACCGTACGGTCGCCGACAATCTCGCGCATGGTCGCCTCGGACAAATCGCGCAGAGTTTTCGCCGGATCGCGCACGTCAAATAAATACTGCTCCGGATCAGTGATGCGGTATTGAATAATCCACTCCACCAAGGCCCCGTTCAAATCCCCGGTCACCATGGACTTCTCCAATGCCGGAAACTCGCTCGGTTGTTCAGGACTCGTAAACCCCGGCGTGGTGAAACCGAACTCCAATTTTTGCTGCCGCTGGGTCGGAACCGGAATCACCCGGTCAATGCCGAAAGGCAACTTAAAATGCAGACCAGGCGACGTCTTATCGATATATTGGCCAAATCGCAAAACGATACCCACCGACTCCGCCTGTATCGTATACACCGACTGACTCAACGCCACCGCCGCCATAACACCCAGCAACACCGGCCAGGAAAACACCTTGTCCGACCAGGGCAAATTGTTTAAATCGAAATTATTCTCACTCATACATCAAACCTAGCCTCAAGAGTTGAATTTGACAGAAGCGCAAGCGCTCCATAAAACCGCCTACGGTCTTTTCGCCCGCCTAGGCCGAAATAGGGCCAACGGCCTATCGCCGACTATTACGGCTAACAAAACTTACCCAGCTTAAACCAGCAACCAAATTATATAAGCCCTCAAATCTAAGTATAGTGCGAAACCGAACAAAACCGAGGCTGCATAAGCAAACCCGCGCCGGGGGCTCAAGCGCTTAATTCGCCCTCAACTCAGAAAACGGCCGGTAAGACGCCTCCGCGCCATAAGCCAAAGCCACCGGACGGCAACAAATATAACCCTGATGCGTATTCACCGCCTTGGCGAATCCCGCGTCCGCGTCGCAAGCCGCCAAACCCTGATCCGCCAAGCGCCGCGCAAAAGGCAGCGTCGCTTGCGTCAAAGCCAAGGTAGACGTGCGCGGATAAGCGCCCGGCATATTACTCACGCAATAATGCAACACCCCATGCACCGTATACACCGGATCATCATGCGTCGTCGGGCGCGCCGTCTCAATGCAACCGCCCTGATCAATACTCACATCCACCGCCACCGAACCCGGCGCCAACAACTTGATCATCTCCTCGGTCACCACGTGCTGCGCCCGCGCCCCGTGCAACAACACCGCGCCCACCAACAAATCCGTCTCCGGCAGCGCCGCCGCGATACTCTCCGCCGTAGACGGAATCAACGCAATCCCCTCGGCAATCGCCTGCCGCAAACGCAGACCGTTCTCAGGAAACAAACTCGCCACCGTCACCCGCGCCCCCTGACCCCACGCCGTGGCGGCCGCGTGCCGCCCCACCACGCCATCGCCGATAATCAACACCCGGCCGAAACGCTCACCCAACACCTCGCCCAACATCATCCCCTTGCCGCCGTAATGCTTGGCCAAATAATGACTACCCATCTGCACCGCCATATTCCCGGCCACCGCACTCATCGGAGCCAACAACGGCAAGCCGCCGGCCCCGTCCTCCAACGTCTCATAGGCTATCGCCGTGGTCCCGCTGCGCAACAAGGCCTCGGTCAAACCCCAATCCACGCCAGCCAAATGAAAATAAGTAAACACCAACTGCCCTTGCAAAAAAGCATACTCCGCCGCCACCGGCTCCTTGACCTTAATCACCAACGCTTGCCCCCAAGCGCCCGCCGCGTCCGTAATCGACGCCCCTGCCGCCCGGTAGGCATCGTCGGAAAATCCCGACCCTAATCCGGCCCCCCGCTCCACAAACACCTGATGGCCGCTTGCGCTCAACTCGGCCGCCCCGGACGGCGTCAAACCCACCCGGTTTTCCATAGGTTTAATCTCTTTCACAACGCCAATTTTCATATCTTAAGGTCTCCAGATTAAGGGAATTTCAGTCTTACTTGGTTTTTACCACAAAACCCCGCCCTAGCGGCCGGGTTTAATATAAATATCTAGCAAACCCAAGGCCAAAACATCGCCGCCGCTGCCTACCAAAAGCCCTTATACCGCATATATTGGTCGAACACCTGATCCTCCGTTACCGACCGCCCCGGCTGCATGGCCTGCAACGCTTCAATGATTTGCGCCCGGTCGCGCGGCGGCACTACCACCGTATCCTTGCGGCTATCCACCAGCACCGCCGGCTTCTCGCTCGCGCCGAACCAACCCCGGCGCACCCCGACCATGGCAAACAAACGCGCCGCCACTTGTTCGACTTGCCCCTCGCTCAGCGGCTTGCCGCTGTCGCGCCGCGCCGCCGCCAAGCGCTGCGCGTACGCCGACCAAATCCGGCCCATCGCCTGCGTTCCTTCCGTATCCTCCGCTGCCGGATGCGGATTAATCCCCGCCGCGCGCAAATAACGGAACAACACATCCCGCTCCGGCCGTGCGTCCGGCGTATCCCCTTGCCGCAACGACGCCTGCAAGGCGCTGATTTGCCTATAATCCGCCTCGCTCAACCTATCCTTAAACGCCGGCAAATAACTGCGCCCCAAAAAAGCCTCGTCCGCCTGCAAACGGTAATACAAACCCCAATCCGTGGCCGCCGCTTCGCCGCGCGCCAAGCGCTGGCCGAAATCCAGCAAATTCCGTCTTTGCCGTGCCGGCAAAGTATTACGCAACGCCGGCGGCAAGGCGCTAAAATCGCCGCCGTTGTCCAACAGCAAACCCACCGCCGCCGCGCGTTGCCTCTGCATCTCTTGATTCCGCTGTTGCAAACGCACGCTGAACCGCCGTTGCACCTCCGCCAACACCCGCCCGCGCAAGGTAGCGTCCGCGTTCGGCGCTAAACGCGCCAAAGCCAGCGTCTCCGCCTCCGCCATGCCCGGCCGCCCGCCGCCCTCCCCGGCAATCAAACCCTGCATCCGCCCCCGCACATAAGCTTGGGTTCCGGCCGGCAAATAAGCCAACCAATCACCGCCTCCAGCCGCCTCCGCGCGGCCTAAGGCCTCCCGCACCGCATCCGGCCCCGCCGCGAAAGCCGCCCAAGCCTGCTCCGGCTCGCCGTTAAAATCGCGCAATTGCCGCTGTAAATAAGCATCCGTCAACCGCCGCCGATACTCCGCCGCCTCAGGTCCGCGCCCCAAGAACAAAGAACGGTCCCAAACCTGACCCGCCTCCGCCGCGGCTTGAGCGCCATGCTCCGCCAAGCGCTCCGGCTTGGCCTCGGCATCCGCCAAGGCCAAGCCGCGCATACGGGCAAAATCTCCAGTCTGAAACCTAGGCTCCAATTCCGCCATCACCTGATTCGCCACCGCACCGGCGGCGCGGTCCGCCCGCAACTCCGCCAACTGCCGGCGGCCATCCAAAACATGCTCCGGAGCCAAGCGAGCGCCGAAACGCTGTAGTATTTCCGACACGCTGTCAGCATCGCCTTGTTGCGAGGCCAACGACAAAGCCGCATGCAAGCCCTCGCTGGCCGCCCGGTCACCCTCGGCCGCGCCCAACCCGTCCGGCGCGCCCTCCAACCTCGCCAAATCCACCCCGGCCTGACGCATGGCGTCCGCGCCCTGCTCCAGCAAATCCATATTATTGTAATTCAAGCCCATGGTTTGTTTTTGCACCGCCAACGCCGCTTGCGCCACCCCGCGCCGGTAGACCCGGAACTGTTGTCCCTCGTGCTGGCGCAACAAACCCGCGGTTTGCTGCTTCAACTGCTCGGCCCACAACGCATATTCCCGCCGTTGAGCCTCATTACCCAAACCGGCCGCCGTTTCCGACACATGAGCATCCACCGCCTCCAATACGCCCGCCGAAGCCGGCTTGCCGTCCGCGTCAGGCTCGAACGCGGCCGCCCCTTGCCGCCGCAACACGCCTTGCTCGCCATACAGCAAATCGTTCACCCGCGCCTGCGTTGCATTGCGTGCATCAGCCACCCGCGCCGCGTTAGCCTCCTGCAACTGCTGCGAATATAACTCGGCGGCGGCATGATCCAGGCGCTGCGCCGCTTCCCCCCCGTATTGCGCCAACCCGGCCTGATCGGCCGACATAAAATCATCGGCGTTCGCCTCAATCTGCCGCCGCGCCGGCGGCAAATCGGCCCAATCCGCCTGTCGCTGATAATCGGGAACTTGCATAGACTATCCTCTCAATCCACCAAGGCATTGAACAAATTAGTCCGCCGCCCCATGGCATACAATGAAGCCGAGCCCAAAAGAGACGAAGCGCCGGCCAGTCCCGCCATGCCGGCCGGACTGGCATTCGCCGCCTGCCAAGCGTTCAAGCCCGCCTGCGACGTATAATTGCCGGCATCCACGGCATAACCCCAGGCCGCCCGCGCCGCGTTACTCTGCAAGGCGTTAACATCCTGCGCTCCCAAATAACGCGTGGTCGCCAACTGGTCTAACGCCGACCCGGAATCCAGCGCCACCCCGTTCGCCGCCAACGCCGCCCGTTGCGCGGAAAAGGTTTGCTGCTGCTGCAACATAGCCTGCCTAGCCTGCAACTGCCCTTGTTGCACGGCCGCGCTCTGCTGATAGCCGGCCAGCACCGCGTTTTGCCTAGCTACCTGCGCCTGATACGCCGCCGCCTGGCTCTGCGCATTGGTCTGCGCGTAAGCCGAATAAGCCGACATGCCCGCGCCGCCGACGCTGGCCAAGGCCCCGCCGTACTCTCCAACCCCCGCCGCCGCGCTACCCAACGCCTCGCCCACCCCGGCCAAGGTCGTATAACCGCCCGCCAGCGCCCCCACACCCTCGCTCGCCCCGGCGGCCGCCGCCGCAAACGCCTCGCTAAATCCGTCGCACATCCTCGGCCTCCCAAACAAAACGCCATAAGGCATAACCCGCCTTCCTAGGCGGCTCGAAATAAAACTTGAAACCCAAACCTTGCAGCCATCGCACCGTCCGCGCCTGCCGTGCGTCTATCACATTACTTAAACGCGGATACTCCGCCGCCATCAATCTTAGCCACGCCCGCGCCGTGCGCGTCAACGTATACAAATAAGCATCCAAGGCCTCCGTGCCCAGCAACCACGGCGCGGCCGCGCCCGCTTCCGCCCCCGGCGAACAACCGCCGATCGCCAACAACGTCTCCCCCGCGTACCAGGCGCGTAAAAAGCGAACATCGCTGGCCAACACACTGGCCCGCACCGCCTGCAACGGCGGCAAATCGCACACCGCTTGCAACTCCTGCCTATCCAACTCCCGCAGACCGCGCGCCAACTCAAGGATAGCACGCCCACTAACTTGCCTAGCGCTTATCTCACCCTCCAACCGACACCTCCAAACTCAAATCACACACCGTAATCGGTAACGGCAAATTTTGCACCACCGACACCTGACCATCCGGCCCGAAGCCCGGCAACAAATTCACCCGCCACTCACCCGACCACGGCACAGGCGTCACCCCATCGCTTTGATAAGCTTGCGCCGGCACATTCACTAAGTGCGCATCATCAGGCCCCGCCTGACAACCGCAAAACTCCTCCACCCGCGCCCAAATCTTATTCACGTTTTTTACCCGCCCTTGGCCCAAACTCCCATCACCGCCCAAAGCCACCGGCGGCGTTCTAATCTCCGCGCTGATCGGCAAACCCAACGTCACCGTACTAGCCGCCACCGGCAACGCCACCGCTCCGGACTGATCGATTTGCAAACCCGTGTAAGGCTTCCCATCCAACAGCGCCGACAACATCCCCGCCGCCGGCCACGCGCTCGGCGTCGATTGTCCCGCGCTCGCCACCCGCAAAAACGGCAACGCCAAATACACATCCGCCTCCGACTGCCCCGCGTTCAAACACCCCTTCAGCTCCACATACGCCAACGTCACCCCCGCCGGCGCGGTCACAAACCCCCACAAATGCCCAAAATCCGCCAGACTAGACGGCGGCCACACCGGCGAATCATTCAACGTACTCACCCCGCCAGACACCACTACCGAACTCACAAACCCGCTAGCGTTATAAAACGACACATACAACTGAGCCCCGCCCCGATAAGCCAAGGCATAACACTGCGCCTCCAATACCTCGCCCGGCGAACAAGCCACCGCCTGCGGCAACCCATACACGCTCGACCGAAACACCCCGTCCGCCGTCCCGGTAAACGAAATCCTAAACGCCCCATACAGCGGCGGCGCGCCGTTCTGGCCAGGGGCCACCCAACCCGTAAACCCCGCGCTCATATTCAAAGGATTCGCCGCATCGCTATACGTAACCCAGCCCGCCGCCGAAGTCAAAAACTGCCAATAACTTAAAACCCCGCCGGTCGCCCCCGCCAGCCAAGACAAACCGCTGACTATCGTCTGCGGCGTTTCAAACGTCTGCGTCACCCCGCTATCCACAAAAAACGCATCACTCACATTCGCCCCGAACTGCCGCGTATCCAAACGCTCAATGGTACGATTTTGCACCCCGTTCAAAATCCGGTTCACCACCGCATACAACACATCGAAATTCCCCTCCTGCACCACACACACCGACTCAAAAGACCCGAACCCAAACGTCGTATGTTGGCTCCACGCCACCACCTCCTGCTCCGGAATATACATCAACGCCAACAACGCACCCGAACTCGACGCCGCCCACGCCACCGGATACAAAGACCGGCTAAACGCCAAATCCACAACCGACAAGCCATCAAACAAATGCCGCGCCAAAAGACACAAATCCCGATCCTGATACCCCTGCAACTGCCACTGATACGACAACTCCCGAACATGCCCGCCCTGACTCGCCGCATACAACGCCGCCTGATTCACCACCACCGGCTGCACGCTATTCGCCCCCACCTGCGACTGCGCCTTAATCGTCACCGTCGACGGCGTCAACGCATCCCCATTAGACGAATACACCCGCCACACCGTCGACGCCGTCAACAACAACAAATCCCACAACGTCACCACATGCTCAATCGCATTCGCCTTCAACGCCGCAATCCGCAACCGCAAAGCGTCACTATCCTGACTCGGCACCGAATAACTCAAATTACTCTCCGTCCCCGGCTGCGTCGCCCACACATTCTGCGGCTGATTATTCGTCCCCGCGAACACCCGCCGCTGTTCATAATAGCCCACCGCCGCCGGATAATTCCCCGCGCTCGACAAAGCGGAATCACTCAACGGCGGCGTCTGCGTCCAATCCGGCGTAATATTCCTATCCACCAAACTCATAGAAGCGGAAGCCGCCACCTGCCCCGCATACCCAAACGCCCCGCCGCCAATCGACTTATACACATTATAAAAAGCCGGCGCCGGCCCGCTCGCCGGCGCGCTCCAAGCCACCGTCACATAATCCCCCGCAATCGTTAAATCAGCATTCACGCTCACCGCCGCGGAAGGCAAACTCTCCTCCAAGCCATACTGATCAACCGAAGTCACCACATAACCCAAAGGCGTCCGATATAACGGCGTCGCGCTGCCGGCGCTCTCCGTGCGCGTCGCCGAAACGCTAATCGGCGCGCCCAAACTACTCGCAAAACTAATCCCCGCCAACTGCCACAACAAAGGCCCCCACCGCTCCAACTGCAACGGCGCATAATTAGCATGCGTCAACGTAATAATATCCCCCGACTGCACATAATGAACCGCAAACAAATCACCCGCCGCATAAGGATTTAACACCGTATACGGCGTAGGCGAAGCCCCCAACGCCATCCAATACCCCGTATTCGTCAACGCCGTCCCCGCCGGAACCGCCTGCACCGCCACATACACATTCAACGAAGCATCGCAAACCAGCGTCCCCGCCAAATACGACACCACCGAAAACCACCCTACCGGCGTTTGTTGATCAAACACCCGGCAATCCGTCGCCAACAACAACTGAGAGCTCGAACCGCCGTTCAAAATCGTCACATAAGACGTCGTCCCGGTCGCCGTAAAATAATTCACATACGCCGAATTATTCTGACCATTAGAAAACGGCAGCCCGCCCAAGGCGCCATTACTAAACACATCCGAACCGCCGGCGGAAGAACCCACCCGAATCGTCAGCGCCCCCGTATTCGCCACACTATCCGACTGCGCCCCCACCGAATACCGCTGCCCCGGCGTCGTCGCCACCGCCTGACAAACCGAAGCCCCCGCCGACAACAGCAACTGACCGCCGCTAAACGTACACGTCCCGCTCAACTTCGACCAATCCGTCAAATCCCCCGACGCAAACGTATCATTCAACAACAAACCCGGAAAAGCCGTCACCTGCAACGTCTCCCCCGCGCTATGAAACCGAAAATACCCCGCCCCCAACTCCACCGCAAACGTCTGCGCACTACTAAACGAAAACGGAATCAACCGCGTCGGCGCGTTAATCCGCGTCGAATTCACAAACGCAAACCCCGCCCGATTCTGCGCCGGACCATGCGGCAACGGCAAAAAATTCCGGCACAACGCCAACCCGGACTGAACCTTCGCCTGATCCACATTCCCAAACAACCCCGGCGTAATCTCCCCGCCATTAAACGTCTGCTTTAAAGTGCGCACATTGGCCATGGTTAAGCCTGCAAATCAATAGTAGTTTGATATTCCTGCCACTCTTGATCTTTAAAGGCTAAATATTCCTCCCACTCTTTTTTACGCGCAATGTAAGAAGGATTAAAGCGGCGAGAAACAGTCCATTGCCCATTTTCCCGTACGGCAGTGTAATATTGTTTACATTGCTTACTCAAAGCATTAGCCTGCTTTGTGGCTTCATCAAACGTCATAAACCACCCCTTCTTTAGTTTTGCCTTGTTGTTGGTTAAGTTGTAATTCAAACAAAGCAATAGTAATTTGATTTTCATCCCACTCCGGCTGTTTAGAGGCTAAATATTCCTCCCACTTTTTTTTATTCGCAGGATAAAAAGGATCATGAACGGCTAGATATTCCGGCCACGCTTCTTTACGCGAAATGTAAAAAGGATCAAAACAACAAGAAACTTTCCATTGTCCATTCTCCGGTATAGCTGTGAAATATTGATTGCAATGTTTAGTTAAAGTATTAGCCTGCTCTGTGGTTTCATTAAACGTCATAAATTACCCCATTGTTTCAAAATAAAACCGCTTCCCGGCAGCGTGGCCGCCGTATTGTTTCACCGACAAAAACAAAATAACGTAGGATGCCGCCAAGCAACGCGCGGCGCATCACACAAAACTACTAACCTTAATGTTTTTTAGTCTTTTGTAGCAGCCATACGATCAAGACGATCAATCTCCGCTACCAATAACGCCGCGGCCCGAACCAGGCACGCCCTTCGATCATATTTTTTGTTTTTTACAGCCATAAGAGACTCCATACTCCACGGCCAATCTAAATAATTGCCTGTAATAAAAAACAAAGCCGCTTTAAATAATTCTCCGCGCACATAAGCATCATCCCGTTCCGGCGCGAAATTTTTCACATCCATTTGCCGCTGACGTTCGGCGGCCACATCTAAACCGCCTTTAGTAAAACGAATGTTTTGTTTTGCATTGTATTCAGCAGCCAAAGTTATCACCTCTTCAAGACGGACATAGGTGTAATTTTGACCGCCAAGCGGCTCCACTCGGCGCGGAATATCTAAAATTTTTTCCAACAAACTTGTCATGTTTTACTCTCCACTAAAAATCACAAAAAAAGCGGCTGGCCAACCAGCCCCGCCGCTTTGCAAAAAAACAAAAAACCGGCTTAGCCGTAAATGTTTATTCTGTTCTCACCAAAGAACAATCATCCATAATCATAAAGCGCCGATTAGTTTGCTTAGCCCAGGCCTTCAAGTTATCGGTAGAAATGGTTTTCGGCCTGCTAAACAACCTAACGCCGTTTAACGTACCCACTACTTGGCAAGTCCCCGGCAAAGCCCATTCGTCCGGCTTTTCAGGATCAGCTAAAATAAAATGCCGATCACCCGCTATGGGCCGCCGTTGAGCGTTTTTTTTAATTAAATTTTCTCTTGAAATTTGCGTATACATATCAACCCCTAACTAATATTATTCGACCCCACCGGCCCCAGCTCCGCCCAAGTCTCCCCCGCCTGCAAGCCAGGAAACAACCCATATCCCCAACGCGCCCGAATCGCCTCCGGAATATACAACGGCCTAACCTTTCTATACTGCGCATCATTCGCCATCGCGCTCGCCAACGCCGGCTCAAACAGCTGCATATACTTCTGAAACGCCGCCGCCCCCTCCGCGCCCTTGATAATCGCCCCGGCAAAATAAGCCGCCAACAACGTCGCCAACGCCTCCACAAACAACGCGCTAAACCCCTGCGCCGGCGGCGTAAACGGCGACGCCGCCACCGCATTACTTACATACGTAATTACCGCATTGTTAATATTCGTATATAACACATTGCTTTCAATCGAAAAATTAGAATCCGCCGGCTGCTGCGCTTGCTCCACAAAGTTTGCATCCACCACCAACATCAAATTCAAAAAATCACTCGGCAACTGATAGGCATACCACCACAACGGATTATTATTGGTAGACTCCGCGGTAAGCGTCGCCGTCTCAACCGCAAAACTCCACGCATGCGCATTCAACATAATCCCCATCGCCTGCGGATAAAACAACGCCGCATACGTCCCATGCAAAGACGTATCCAGCCCCGTCACATCCGTCACATCCGGATTCTCTCCGATCTTAGCTAGGGCAAGGTTAGCGATTTGAATTGAGGTCATGGCTTAATTTGTCGGCACATACTGTGCCACTATGGGCATCCGCGCCGTGCAAATCGCGTTATAGGCTTGCTGCGCCATTAACTGATGACCGGTCGAATTCGGATGGATGCCATCAATATACAAATAAGTGCTGGCGTTTGAAGCGTTCCACAAATCGAACATATCAACATAAATGCAGTTATTGTCATATGCTAAATTTTGCAAAGCCGCGTTCCACTGCTGACACAACGCTGGATTGTAATACCCACCATTTGGAGCGCTACCTCCATTAGCTGAAGCGTAGGTAATACCAGCGATCAAAATATTATTAAACCCGGCTGATTGCAATTGAGTGATAGTCTGCTGATAAGCGGAAATAAAATTACTCAAATTACCGGAGTAACTTAAATCGTTCATACCAAGACCGATCACCACCAAACCTCCTGCACCCTGTAACGGCATTGCCAAATAACCAGTTTTATTCGCTTCTGGACTAATATTCGAGCTACTAGCAGGATTCAAAACAAACGCACCATAAGTATTAGTAGCTCCATTATTCCCGATAGTTGGACAGACTGACATCGTAAAACCATCCATGCCGTAATTACTCATCACAAGCCCTAGCATATTCGCCAGCAAATACGTCCAGCGTTGTGTCGTATAGCTACTTAACGTATTGCCGCGAATAATCGAATCCCCGAAAGCTAACAAACCATCCTGCACAGGACGGTAAGCCAAATGGTTCACGAAATCAAAAAACCGGGAAAGAGCATCCAGCTCACTGTTTAGCATGCCGCTAAATATCGCATATCCGGTCAAAGTACCATTAAATAAACTATTTTCTCCATTAATTCCGAATAACTCCATCGTAGAGTTAGGCACAACATTTGTAACTGTGGATAGGTTAGATTGTACAGTCAACCCGCCAACACCCGAACTTGTTACATTATTATACCCCTGAATCCATGTCATCCGACCTAAGCCATATGGGGGCGTCACTCCTCCTATGCCATTGTAATAATTAACATTCGGCGGCCATACCGGATTAAGAATGTCATTGTCATAACAATAACTATTACTAAACTGACCCAAGCCATAAAAATAATGGCTGCCGTTAGCTTGAAAAATACCGCCAGCAACGGAATTAGAATTTAAGCTTGAGCCAGCGACAGGCAAACTAGGAGTATGAAAAGCCATGCCCCAATTATTCGCACTGAACCCCTGAATTTTAGGATTAAAATCGCTGGTCAAATACTTAGTCGATCCGTCACCTGTTAATCCTCCTGTCACTGTATAATCACCAGTAACAAAATTATTATTCGTAAAACTGTTGCTGTTTCCAGAAGGATACTTCAGCTTGACTAAAGACCCTGTCAAATTCGCACCCAAAGGCACCCACAACTCTTGAATCTTATTCCAAGCTGTTGAAGTCATCAGCGGCGGCAAAGCAATTTCCAACGCTTGTCTATGCTGATCGTAAAGATTGGCACCTTGATTATTCAAAAAAGACCGAATCACCGCATGCGAAATATTGACGTGCGGCCAATTGTTATAAGCTTTCTGCGAAATCTCGGCCAAAGCATAACCATTCCAACAAAAAAAGCGATTACCTACCCGATAACTGCCACCTGTTGGCAACAGATTACCTGCCGCCGCATCCCCCTGTAACCTAGAAAGGCTTGGGTAAGGAACAATCGAATCATTAATATTAGCGTTAGGAGACAACCATCCCTGAAACTGCTGCCCACTATCATTCCAAACAGCTAGTGGCAAATTAGAAATTTTACTCACTTCCTACACCTCATAAATTTTTTACCAACCTCAGCCGGACTCATCGCCAAGAACTCCCGCTTCTTCTTCCGCCGCGCCCAATCCACCAATTTCTCCACAATGCCCCCTCTTGTTTCTCAGCTAGCCAGCCCCCTACACGCTTTTAAAATCTTAGCCACCAGACACCAACAGCCAAACCTAAGCCCAAGCAGAAATCGAACCACGTCCTGACCACGCATTCACAAACCCCGCCGTCCCGTTCGCCCACAACACATTCCCCGTGCTATCCGTCCGCGAAATAGCCCACGTGGCCGAGGTCTGCGCCGTCCCCGGCGCGGCCCAACCGGTTAACGTATAGCCGGTGAACGTCGTCGTATCGATCAACTTTGTCAAAAAATTCCGCTGCTCCGCCACCGGCAACGGCTGCGACTGACTCACCGCCGTCGCCTGCAAATTACCGCCGCCCGAACCGCCAAACAAATTAGCCAAAAATTCCAGCAACATATTTACCCTCCCGGCCATTTCCCATGCTGAAAAAAATACCAAACCGCCCCCAGCAACACCGGAATAGACCAACTCACCGCCGCCTTGGTCACCGTACGGTACATCTCCGCCAGCACACGTTCACGCTCAATCTTCGCCGCAATCCATTCATGATGAATTCCATGCGTCGCCGCATCCACTCGGGCCCGCTCCTCAAAAAACTCCTGCAAAATCGTTCGCAATTTCTCTTCCGACAACACCCGCGCCTCCACTTAAATTTCTTTGGTGATTGCCCTGAATACATCCTTGTAGCGTCATGACCGCACCCCAAGGCAATCGCCAAAAAAGATCGCCGTTTCCAGCGGCCAAATAAGGCCCTTCCCCCCTTAAAGCCTATCAACCAAGCCCGCGACAAACGGACATCATTTTTAAGACAACCCTTGGCGGCTTGAAAATACTACATAACATCCGCCCCGCTCACACCGCACCGCCGGGCTTGACCAAACTCGCCTCGTGCTGCTCCTTCCCCACGATATGCCGCTGCCCTTGGCTATCCACCACCAAATAATCACCCAGGCGCAAAGACTGCACGTTCTCCAACGGCACGGAATTAAGCGGATCATCCTCCGCCCCGATCTTTAACTCCGTCCCGTCCTCGCAATCAATCGTAATCGCCGTAATCCGCGCCTGCTCAATCTTCTCAACCCGCTCCACAATCCGGTTAACCTGTTCCATAACCCCTCCAAAACTCAATAAAACCCAATCGGCTTAAGCCTGCCCTTCCCCGCCCAAAATCTCGCGCTGGCCAACCTGCTCAGCCACCGCGCCGGAATCCGGCAGCGCCAAACCTGAGCCCGCCGGCTCCGGCAAACTGGGCCGCCGTTTAGGTAACGGGTCTTTAATCAACCGCAAATTCGCCCCCGCCTCGCCGTGCCTGTCCGGATGATAATCCTCCGCGCCGCCCTCATTCAGAATCGTCCCCGCCGGCACCAACCGCCCGCCGATGACCGACTCCGCCAACACCTCATATTTAGGCATAACCTTTACTCCCAAAACCCCAAACGCCTAGGCGTTGATTAAGTCACCGCAAAACCGGATTTATAAAACGACTTCGGATCATCCACCTGTTGCGTCAACTCCGCCACCACTTTACCCGCCGTCACCGTGCCGCCGGTCGGCGTAAAACTCGCCCCGATAAACTCAAAACCCAAGCCGCTACTCAGGTTATTCGCCACCTGCGGCGGCACCGGCAAAAACAACTGCGTACCCGCCGCCAAAGACGTAAACGCCATGGAAGCAAGCGTCTGCACGTTCCCGCTGGTCAAGGCTGCCGTGGTATCCACCACCACCCCCACCGTCAACCCGGTGCAACCGGTAAACGCGGTTTGAATCACCACCCGGATAAACATCGGCGTACCCTCGCCAATATCAATCCCCGTCTGCGCGTTCGGATTCAAATCAATCGAATAAGTAGACAACACTGCCGTCCCCGCGGTAGTCCCGGTCAAATCCTGACCGGTAATCGGCGGATTAGAACTGCTCGCATTCTGCGCCGACACACTCGGATTCGGCGTCCCCGCAATCAACAACTTACTATCCATCAAGGCCATGGCCCCTCCTAAAAAAAGCTTCACATGTCAAGGAATACTTGACAACTCACACATCAAATTAAACTAAACCAAGATAGCTTCCCCGGTAACTTCCCCGGTTACTTACGCGGCTTCAGTTATTCGGCAAAACCAAACAACTTGCCATTAAGAGCTAGAAGTCGCCTGCGACTCCGTATTCAAAATCGCATCCACCTTTCTCAGCGGCACGCCCATAAAGCTCGTCCACCGCTGCGGCGTACCAAACTGACCCAACGCCTGCTCAATCGCCAACGCCATATTCGACTTATTCAACGCCTGCAAGCGCAATATCGAATAAAGCGTACGGTTCATATAAAACGCCGCCCGCCCCATATTCAAATTCGGGATACGGTCCAACGCCCGCGACATCAACGACAACAAATCAGCCGTCACCGGCGGATTATTCCCCGGCGTCACCTGAATATTCGCAATCCGCACCACATAACGCCAATCCTTCACCACCAACCCGTTTTTCCACTGATAACGGGTTTGATACGCCTGATACCGGTTCTGATTGCTATCGTACGTCGTCACCTCACCCATATCCTCATGAATCAAACCCGCCTTAGAACCTTTTGGAAACGGACAAAACACCGTGTTATCCCCCCACACCACCAACCAAATCGACGTATTGGTCGTTCCGGTCCCGCCGGCGTCCAACACATTGGTCGCATTCCCTGACGCCGTATTGTTATAACGCGGCAACAAGCCCATGAACTGGCGCGGATCATTCGCCGGATTACCATAAAACAACGTTTTCGCCTGCACCTGATTCATCGCCTCCAAGAACAACAAATCCTCCTGCATGCGGAACTGCGCCGTGTTGCCGTTCAACAAAGCCAAATCCTTATCCACCACCGCATACGCCTCCAACATCCCGATGTTCTCATCAATCTGCGCATACGTCGCCTTCGAACTCGGCACACCCACGTTATAAGAACGCCAATACACCGCCGGCAACCCCGTCGCCACCGTCACCCGATGCCCGGTTGGCAAATTGCCCTCCATAAACACCGCGTCCTCCAGAATCTCATTGGTCTGCGCCAACAAATTCGCCACCACCGCAACCTTGCCGTCCGGATCTAACAATTTTGCCCATTCCGCCAGCGTAATCGCATTACTGCCCTGCGCTACTGTCGCCATACACTCACCTCACAACCCCGCCAAATTAGTTACTCGACAACATCACATGCCAAGGCGAAGATCCGCCCAGCTTGAAAAACGTCGCCACCTTACCGCCCTGACCGCTGGTCGCCGCCGCAACTGAAAACGCCCCGCCAGCGGAACCGCCCTCAATCACCTCGGAACCCGCCGGATACACCTTCAGCGCATTCGTGCCTTGCGCATTGACCACCGTAACCGCCAAACACGCCCCGGCCAATAACAAGCCAGAAGTCGCCGGCAACGACACCCCCGCGCCGGAAGCCACCGTCGTTACCCGGTTGTACAACGCCGTCAACGGCGTAGCCCCCGCCTGCGTCGTACCCGCCGCGCTTATGCCATCGTGACCGCTGGCGGTGGGGAAATTCCCCAAAAACCCTGAACCAATCGTCTCGCTAGCCCAAACAGTTTGTTCCGCGCAATAAAACAAATTGATAGAATTCGGCGGCAAGCGCACATAAGACCCGCTGAAAAGCCCGTTAATCGTGTCATTCGTACCCGTGGCGAACAAAGCCAGCTCCACCCCGGAGGCATTAAAGACCAAAATCTCCAAGCCAGGCTCAGCCAAAGGCAACCCTAAAGCATCACCCGCCGCCGCGTTACCATTGTTGGTTCCCACGTAATTAAAACCATTGGTCAACACCGGCAGCACCCCGCTGACCGTGTAATTCGCCCCCGACAATGCCGCCAAGGGCGAGCTGCAAGAATTCTGCAACACCGTATTATTCGGCACCGTAACCGACACCTCTACCTGCGTACCGCTCATAAAACCCTCGTTACCCAAACAAATAAAAACCTAAGCTAACTTCCATACAAAACATCAGCCGCCGACTTCGGCCCCGCTCCGGCCGGCTTAGCGCCGCCCGGCAATAGGGCATCCTCGCTAATCAACTTCCCGGCCTTATAAAACGCCCGGATCATATCCGGGTGATTTCCCAAACCGGTTTTGTCAAACAGCGCCCGCAACTCCGGCGTGGTAAACGCATCCACCGCCCGCTTGGCCACCGCCAGATTCGCCTCGAATTTATCCCCGCCGAATTCCTTGTCCGTCTTAGCCGCCTCAGCCCAGGCCTTTACCTGATCGGTCAACGCCTGCTGCTGCGCGCTCAAAACACCCTGCAACTGCTTAAGGCCCAAATCGGCCAACTGCTGCGCCTGCGCCTGCGTCAAATTCAAACCCTTGGCCAAGTCCTTCAACTCGCCCAACAACGCCGCGTCCGCCGTCACTCCTTCCGGCAAAGTAAAATCCGCATACTCCGCCGGCGCACCGGACAATTCTGAACTTATTTCTTGGCTTGAGGTGTCGGCCTCTTTACCGGAATCCGCTGCTTGACCGGTTAAATTCCCATCCACGGCGGCGGATTCGGTAAGGCTTGGGTTTGCAGAACTCCCGGAATCACCGGCTGTTGCATTCATAGCCGCCGAAACAGGATTAGCGCCGTCAACCTGCGCGCTTGCGCCGCCACCGTTACCGGCATCGGATAATATAGAATTCGATTCACCGCTCATGCGTTATTCCTCCTAACAATAGCTAATAAAATAATACTTGCCTAGCGTCTAGCTGTTCTTTATATTCTGTGCCAGCGCTTCAAACCCAAGCGCATAATCAAACCCTTGTATTCACGTTTGCGGCAACTTTAATCCCGTTTCCTCGGCCCGCCTAAGCCATCCTTTAACATCAACAAATACTGATCCGGCATGTCCCGGAACATATTCTGCACAAACAGACCTATGGAGCGGCGGCCTTCACGGTAAGCCATACTCAAGGCGTCTGTTCCAAAAG
Source organism: uncultured Pseudomonadota bacterium (assembly GCA_903928965.1). GTDB lineage: Bacteria > Pseudomonadota > Gammaproteobacteria > Methylococcales > Methylomonadaceae > Methylomonas. The sequence continues at coordinate 2,138 of CAIYSZ010000010.1, read as the reverse complement.
AGCCGTGATGCACTCCGCACTCGGCCAATAACCGCCACAGAAACCGCCGACCTTCCGGTGTGTCCGCCAAAACTTTAAAATCCATTTCCGCAAGCAAAGCTTCACGCCTTTGCTTGACTAATAAGTCCGGATCGTCATTGGTAAAATTATCTTGTTCTCTGTTCATGGGTTCATGATAGGACGAAATAAAAAAGTCATCCGCACAGAGAGAAAAGGAAGTTTGAATATTCTATTTTTGTAATACCGAAAAAAATTGAATTATTTTTTTGGTATGTCGCTCAGTAATATAATAAATAAAGTAACTTAGAAGCAATAAAAATACAGACAAACAAATAAAATATAAATAAGAATAATAATCTGGCTGCAATAAAAAACCAACCCCAAACAACTGATTCAAAACTGCAACAACAAAAACAATAAATGGAAAATGAACTAAATACAACGAATAAGAAAAAGACGCTAAAAAACTATTAAAACTACTCGAAAAATAACTTTCAACACCATAAAAACAAATTAAAACAAAACCATAAGACACACCCAAGAGAAAGTCAGTTAAAAAATCTATATACAACCCGCTAACACCATCTAAAACAAAATATAAAGCATCAAATCTAGATACCGTTAAAAGCGCAATAAAAACGAAAACAGAAATATATTTAAATACCTTAAACTTAATCTCTTTTTTTGCCAAAAAGTATGAAAAAACCCCCAACAACCATATAACCATCCACAACAATATTTTTTCTGGCAAAAAAATGACAACAAACAAACAAAAAACCAAATAAATAAAACGCTTGCTGCCATTAAAAAAAAACACACCCAAAAACGCTCCCCACAAGCAATAATACCACCATTCGTAAGACAAACTCCACAACGGCCCATTACTGCCAAGCACACCTACATCAATACCTTGGAGCATAAATAAATTACACAAAAACACATCAAAACCTAGGTTATCTTTTATAATTGTATCCAAAGACAACGTTTTATATTGCGGTGATCTTGAATACAACATCGAGTCATCAAAATAATTCAACCCAATGTTATCGATAAAATAACCAATAACTAATACTGGAGCGTATACTATATAAATCCTAAAGAATCTATGTATGAAGTATTGAAACATGAGTTTTTTTTCTTCATTTAACCATTTATCAAATGTTAAACCCCCTACTAATAAACCACTCAGAACAAAAAAAATAACTACAGCCTCATGACCAAAACCAGTAAAAAAATAAAACAACTTAACAAAAAACGTACTTTGATGTACATCCTTTAAATCAACAAAAACTATATGTCTAATATGGTGAATTAAAACCAGAAAAGCTGACAGCCATCGAGAAAAATTCAAAAACGAAGAAAAACCTTGATTCATAGATCGAATATAACTTAATTTTAAACAACATTAAAGTGAAACAGCATTTACATTGCCATTAAAGTTTTTAATTTACCTCACAACAGGATTATTCTCAGGGTTTGGATATTTACTGAAATGAGTAAAAACGTACCGACGTAACGGATGGGATGATTATATTGTGACAAGCGAAATTCCAAAAGGAATGAAATAAAACTTTCTACTAAATATTATCACCAACACAAACGGTCGGTATAAATTTCATCATGATTTAAAGTCGGCTTGCTTGAAGTTTGATTACAAATGATGGCGATGGTTTTTGTTTTGATAGTTCATTTATTTTATCAAAAACTGCATCCCAATTTAATGTATCTACCAATGCCTGATCGACGTCGACGTTTACCAAAGCAGACTTATTGAACGGTTATTAACTGAATTAATAACGATATCACGCAAAAAACCGTCGGGTGATTTATAACAACATTGCAAGAAAGGTAATGGATTGTTCTATTTGTGAGTCAAATTTCAATTTGAGTATTGTTCTGTTTCCTCATAGAAATCAAATCTCTATTAGATACAGCCAAAGGTTCCCTTGCATTCGGTAGAATTTCTGGCGATCAGGCTTTCAACCGGCTCAAGGCCGAGCGCAGGGTATTACCATTAGACTATGAGAGCCGAGATGGACTTCTGTTTGTATAATTATATTTAACCTGAATCCGTGTTACGAGTAGTTTAAGGGAGGTCATCCGCGTTTTCGGCTCGATTTTTAAAATATATCCTTCAT
>CAIYSZ010000009.1 GCA_903928965.1 uncultured Pseudomonadota bacterium | reverse complement strand
GAGCCGGTATAATGTTTGGCCAACAATCCAGGCCGGGACAATAGTGCTATCGCAAGAGGCAGTTGGCGTAAAGCCGGCCGCCAAGGGCTCAGGTGGTTGGCTTGGCAAATGAAGTTTGTCTCGGTTTAGATGGGTGGCTTGCCATCCAGGCGCCCAAGAGTAATCCTGTCTCTATCCATACCCACGAACATTGTCGGATGACAAAAATTTTTTAGTGGCTTGACTAATTGCATTAAGTTCGGTAAATTACAAGCGGCCAAGATGAGGCATAACAAAAGCATTGTTGAAAAAATGTTTTGCCTAGTTTGACCTATTTTTGATATTGTTACAATTGTTCGTCAGTTAATAGGAATGGTATGGTCTCTATAGACCAAAAAATCATTTATATAATTGAAAAAAATGTTAAAAAAGGGAGCCTCTGCTTAAATCAGTATTTCAAGCAAGCCTTGGTCTCAAATTGTTGATTTCAATAGCGCTGAATTTTGAAGCAACCAATTTATCATAAGTTCCCCAGGTAAAAATCAGTCTGCTTTTTTCTGCTTTTTCAAACAATAAGGAATTATTTATGAAAAAAAATATTATTGTAGTAGTCTTACTGAGTACCATAAGTGTTATGAATACGGCTAAAGCCGATATTTATACCTATGATTTTACTGCAACGGTGACAGATACTAATTATTATGGTTCATCATTTAACAAAGGCGAAATCGTTTATGGTTCTTTTTCCTATCAATCTTCTGCTTTACAAGTTGTAGACCAAGTAGGAGCAGGAACTTTGCAAACGAGTACCACTCCTTATGATCTAAAAAGTTTTATACCAAACACAGGATATGCTGCGTTAACGTTACCATCAGCTTCTAATCCAGGTGATGCATGGTCATATACAGATGCTGAAGCTGGTGATACGGGAGGAGGTTGGAATTTTATCGGTCCCAATGGTTGGGTAACTGGTTTGATTTTCCATTCTAACTACAATACCGTGAGCGAGCAAGGCGCATGGAGCTCAATAAGCATTTCTCTAAATTCTACAGTGGATTACAATGCTGTAGATCGAGCTAATTGGGTTAATGGAGCATTACCAGCTTTATCAATATTTAACGATGGCGGAGTAGTTTCATTTACTTCCTCAAACGATGGATATACCGCAAGTATTAACAGTTTAAGCTTAGTTTCTGTATCGACTGTACCTGTATCTAGTGCAGTTTGGTTGTTTGGTTCCGCGTTAGCAGGATTAAGTTTTATGAAAAAACGTAAGATTTATTAATCATGCTTTGAAAAAGGCCGTTATTGCGGCCTTTTTATATCTTAATGTTTTGTGCAAAGGGTATGATTTGCAATGCGCCGCCGCGATGGACGTCCGCCGGGTTTGCTTCAGCAGCCTTGTGCTTGTAATAGCGCGATTGTCCATGTTTAATCCATACCAATGGTGAGTAATACCGGCGCTTACGCATATTTTTTCGGTATTCTTGTCATTAAAAATTAATGGCTTATGGTTATTTGGCACCACCTCCTGCTTTTGGTGCATTCAGCCAAGGGGTTATTTGCCGAGAAGCCTGCTTGTCATACGAATCTTTAGTAGAATAAAATTACTTCCCGCTCAATTTTGGGCGTTGTGTTTACGGCTATATGGATTTTATGCAGACTGAAGCTTCTTCTTCCCGCTTTTGGATAGTGTTTTTGTTGCTAGTCTTGACCATTACACTGGTGCTTTTGAGCATGTTTCAAGTCGACCGGCAGTGGTTGAAGTTGCAGGAGATGCAGGCGACGATGGCCGAGCAGGCTAATGTGATTAGGGACTTGCGCGGCGCGTTGGCCAGCGGGGCTTTTGTTTCCGGCGGCCATAACGCGGCGGCGGGCAAGGAGAAATCGGTGGCCCAGGCTTTCAGGCGAGCTTACGCCGCCAGCCTCATGCCGGATTACGCGGCGGGGGATTGGAGCGTGGAGGCGTTCGGCAATAATTTGAAGACTATTACGCCTCTGATTTCCAGCGATGCTTATGCGGCGAACGTGCAAGGGTATGTGTTGGAGAGTTTGCTGGTCCGCGATCCGGATACCTTGGCTTGGCAGGGTTTATTGGCGGACCGGTGGACGGTTAGCGACGACGGCTTGGCGGTGAGCTTTCATTTGCGCGATGATGTCGTGTTTTCCGACGGCGCGCCGTTGACGGCCGAGGACGTGCTGTTTACTTATCAATTTATTATGTCCGAGGCGATTCAAGCGCCGCGCGAACGGGCGTATCTGAAAAAAATCAAGGAAGTGAAGGTAAAAGACAAATATACGGTGGAGTTTACTTACGCCGAGCCGTATTTCGAGGCCTTATCCTTGGCCGGCGGCATGGGGATTTTGCCTAAGCATTTTTACGAGCCTTATTTGCAACAGCCGCAAAAATTTAATGAGTCCAAGGGCTTGCTGCTGGGCAGCGGCCCGTTCAAATTGTCGAATCCAGAATCCTGGACGCCGGATCAGGGCGCGGTGGAGTTGGTGCGCAACGAGCGTTATTGGGGGGATACCCAGCCTAGTTTCAGCCGGATTTTATGGAAAATCATTCAGAACGACAGCGCGCGTTTGACTACCTTCCGTAACGGGGAGATTGATACTTATTCGGCGCGGCCGCTGGAGTATGAAAGCTTGAAGCAGGACCCGCAAATTACCGCGGCCAGTCAAAATTTCGAGTACATGCCGCCGGTGGTAGGGTATAGCTATATCGCCTGGAACCAATTGCGCGGCGGCAAGCCGACGCGGTTCGCGGATCGGCGGGTACGGCAGGCGATGACCTATTTGACGGATGTGGATAGGGTGATCAAGGATGTGATGTTGGGTTACGCCGAGCCGGCGGTGAGTCCGTTCGGGCCGAACAGCCCGCAGCACGATCCGGCATTGACGCCTTATGCTTATGATTTGGGTAAGGCCAAGGCCTTGCTGGCCGAGGCCGGCTACCGCGATGGGAATGGGGACGGCGTGTTGGAGGATGCTCAGGGCCAGCCGTTCGAGTTTAAGTTGACTTATTTTCAAGCCAATGACGATACCAAGCGTATCGTCTTGTTGTTGAAGGATTTATATGCCAAGGCCGGGGTGAAGTTGATTCCAACGCCGCAGGAGTGGCCTGTGATGCTGGAGAATTTGGAGAAGAAAGACTTTGACGCAATTACGCTGGGTTGGACCAGCAGCATAGAAACCGATTTGTTTCAGGCCTTTCACGGTAGTCAGGCGGTGAGCAAGGGCGATAATTTCGTCAGTTATCAAAATCCGGAGTTGGATGTTTTGATTGATCAAGCGCGGCGCACCGTGGACGAGAAACTACGCATGCCGTTTTGGCGGCAGGCCGAGCATGTGTTGTACGCCGATCAGCCGTATACCTTTTTAATGCGGCGCAAGAGTTTGTTGTTCGTGGACCGGCGGATCAAGAATGTGCAGATGACGAAACTAGGCTTAAATTTGGATGCATTGCCGCAGGAAATTTATGTGCCGCGTTCGCTGCAGAAGTATGCGCAATAAGCTTGGAATTAGGGCGGGACGCGAATTATGTTGACCTATTTGCTGCGGCGCGTGTTATTGATGCTACCCACTTTATTGGGCATTACCTTGGTGGTGTTCAGCGTGATGGCGATGTCGCCGGGCGGGATTAGCGCGCAAACGCTGACCGGCGGCATGGACATGAAGCCGGAGGAACGGCAGGCGCTGTTGAATTATTACAATCGCCGCTACGGATTGGATAAGCCGCCGGCATTGCAGTATTTGCATTGGTTGAATAATGTGTCGCCGATTGGATTTGAAACCGACGATAAGGGTGAATATACCCGCTTTTCCTGGCGTAAGGGTATGGATTTGGGGGTGAGTTTTCAGTACGGGCGGCCGGTGGCGGATATTGTAGCCGAGCGCCTGCCGATTACTTTGTTGTTGAATGTGATTACCATACCTTTAACCTATGCGGTGGCGATTGCAGTGGGGGTGAAGTCGGCCAGCCGGCGCGGCGGGACGTTCGACATTGCGGCCGGGGCGTCGATGTTGGCTTTGTGGTCGCTGCCGACCATGCTGGTTGGGGTGTTGTTGTTGGGTTTTTTTGCTAATGTGCAGCATTGGCAGTGGTTTCCGACCGCGGGCTTGATTAGCCGCGAGGCGCTGGACATGCCGTTTTTGCCGCATTTCGGGGCGGATGGCTTTGTGCGCGGTTATTTGCTGGACGCGGCCTGGCATTTGGTGTTGCCGGTATTGTGTCTTTCTTACGGCAGTTTTGCCGCGTTGGCGAAATTGACGCGGGCGGCGGTGCTGGAGAATTTGTATTCGGATTATGCGCGCACGGCGCGGGCCAAGGGTTTGAACGAGCGCGAGGTGTTGTGGCGGCATGTGTTCCGGAATAGCTTGTTGCCGTTGATCACTATATCGGCCGGTTTGTTGCCGAGTCTGTTGGCCGGGTCGTTGATCGTGGAGAATATTTTTAGTATTAACGGCATGGGTCAGTTGGCGGTGGAGGCGGTGAAAGGCCGGGACCGCGAGTTGGTGTTGTCCATCACTTGGATCAGCGGTTTTCTGACCTTGGTTGGTTATTTGATCGCTGATTTTTGCTATACCTTGGCCGACCCGCGGGTGAGTTATGATTGAGGGCATGGCGAGGGGCGAATCGTTCGCGGCGCGTATTTGGCGCAATACTTGGCGTGGTTTCGGCGTGAAGTGGGCGTTCGCCTGGATAGGCTTGTTGGCGTTCGCGGCGGTATTCGCGCCGTTTTTGGCCAATTCGATGCCGCTGTTGATCGCTAGGCACGGCCAGATTTCCGCGCCGGTGCTGAAATATTTGTCGGTGGAAGACGTCTGTTTGCTGGGCGCGGCCGGCTGGTTGGCGCTGGTTTGGCGTTTGCGTTTGTCGGGGAGGCGGTTGTGGAGCGTCTTGTTGTTTGGCGGCGCGGCGACGCTGGGCTTGGCGCTCTGCTTTGTGCGGCCGCCGGCGTTGGTGATTTACGACGATTTTCGCGGACCGGAGTTTGCGGACGCGGATTGGCGGCTGATGCCGCTCATTCCTTATGCGCCGACCGATTATTTGCGCGACGTGGGCGGCGCGGGTTTACAAGCGCCGTTCGCCGGCGGCGGGCCGGTGCATTGGATGGGCACCGAGGAGAACGGGGCGGATGTATGCAGCCGTATGATTCACGCTAGCCGGATTTCATTAAGCATCGGTTTTATTGCTTCCGGGATTGCGTTGGCGATAGGTATCGTGGTCGGCGGTTTGATGGGGTATTTCTCCGGGTGGGTGGATATCCTGGGCATGCGGCTGGTGGAGATTTTCGAGGATATTCCTACCTTGTTTTTGCTGCTGACGTTTGTGGCGTTTTTCGGCCGTAGTCTCTATATGATGATGGTGATTATCGGCGTCACCAGTTGGTCGGGCTATGCCCGTTATGTGCGCACCGAGTTCTTGAAGCTGCGCAAGCAGGATTTCGTGCAGGCGGCGGTGGCCAGCGGTTTGCCTTTGCCGTCTATTTTATTTCGGCACATGTTGCCGAATGGGGTGGCGCCGTTGCTGGTGGCCTTGAGTTTTGGGGTGGCCGGGGCGATTTTGGCCGAGGCGACGTTAAGCTTTTTGGGGCTGGGGGTGGTGGATGCGCCGTCTTGGGGGCAGATGCTGGATCAGGCGGTGAAGTCGTCCACTTTTAATTGGTGGATGGCGGTGTTTCCCGGCGGGGCGATTTTTATGACCGTGTTCGCCTATAACGTGATCGGCGAGGCGTTCCGCGATGCCATCGATCCGAAATTACTAGGGAAGGCGGAATGAGCGACATAGGCTTGAGTGAAAATGGACTCTACGGCGCGGGCCACGCTTTGTTGTCGGTGCGGAATTTGTCCACCGATTTGCGCGCCGACGGGCGGGTGGTCAATGCGGCGCGGCAGGTGAGTTTTGACATTATGCCGGGTGAAACGTTTTGTCTGGTAGGTGAATCAGGCAGCGGCAAGTCGGTGACGGCCTTGTCTATCATGCGTTTGTTGCCGCCCGATATCGCCAGTCATCCTAGCGGGGAAATTCTGTTCGCGGGCCGGGACGTGCTGAACATGCCGGAGGAGGACTTGCGTCATTTGCGCGGCGGCAGCATCGCGATGATTTTTCAGGAGCCGATGACCTCCTTGAACCCGGTGCTGAGCATAGGCGAGCAAATTAGTGAAGCTGTGCAGCTGCATCATCCCGCTCTGTCGCCGCTTGAAGTAGAGGCGCGCACGCTGGCTGCCTTGGAACAAGTGCAAATTCCGGGCGCGGCGGAGCGGATGCGCGATTATCCGCATCAGTTGTCCGGCGGGCAAAGGCAGCGGGTGATGATTGCGATGGCCTTGGCTTGCGAGCCCAAATTGCTGATCGCCGACGAGCCGACCACGGCCTTGGATGTGACGGTGCAGGCCGGTATTTTGGAGTTGTTGCACGATTTGCAGCAGCGTACCGGCATGAGTATGTTGTTTATTACCCACGACTTTGCGGTGGTGGCGCAGATCGCGCAGCGGGTGGGAGTGATGCGGCACGGGCATTTGGTGGAGGTTGGTCCGTGCGGAGAAGTGTTGCGCAACCCGCGCCATGCGTATACCCGGCAGTTGTTGGCGGCGTTGCCGGAGAATTTGGCCAAGCCGGTGGCGTTTACCCCTTTGCAAGCCGCCAATTTGGATGCGGCCGGCAGCTTGCCGGAGCCATTGGTGACGATACGCGAGTTGCAGGTGTGGTTTCCGGTGCGCAAGGGTTTGTTGAAGCGTACGGTGGATTATGTGCGCGCGGTGGACGGCGTGTCGTTGGACGTGGAGGCGGGTTGTATCGTGGCTTTGGTCGGCGAATCGGGTTGCGGCAAAACGACATTGGGGCGGGCGCTATTGCAGTTGGAGCGGCCGACCGGGGGGAGCGTGCGCTTGGGCGGAAGGGAATTGTGCGGTTTGAGCGCGCGCGAGTTGCGGCCTTTGCGGCGCGGCATGCAGATGGTGTTTCAGGACCCGCAATCGTCGTTGAATCCGCGCTTGCTGGTGGAGACGGCGTTGACCGAGCCGATGCGGGCGCACGGCATCGGCGTTAATCAAGAAGAGCGCATTGAGTTGGCGGCGCGGGTGTTGGAGCGGGTGCAATTGAGCCGGGATTATTTATGGCGGTATCCGCACGAATTTTCCGGCGGGCAACGGCAGCGTATCGGTTTGGCGCGGGCATTGGCGGTGAACCCGGATTTTATTGTCTGCGACGAGATTACTAGCGCTCTGGATGTCTCGGTGCAGGCAGGCATTTTGCAGTTATTACTGTCCTTGCGCGCCGAGCAGCGGCTGACCCTGTTATTTATCACGCATAATATTAGCGTGGTGGAGTATTTGAGCGACCGTACGGTGGTGATGTACAGAGGCAAGGTGGTGGAGCAAGGCGAAACGGGTCAGGTGTGCGGGGAGCCTAGGCATGAATATACCAAACAGTTGCTGGCTGCCGCGCCGCGGTTGCGTTTATAAAGGCGTTTTAAGCGGCTTATCTTAAGTGTTAATTGTTGATCGGCTGTTTTCGGGCTATTGTTTTATCAGCAATTGCTTAAGGTGTTATTGATTTTTGGAATAAGATATTCATTATTTTATATATTTGGTGCGAAATTTTTTTTCAAAATAATGAAATAAATTATTTGGTTGAGGATGATTATTTTTTTTGATGGGCGATAAATTAGTTTAATATAGGTTTTTGGCATGTAATATGCCTTATGACATATACGTATCGTTAACTGGAGTTTTAGATATATGTATGTCAAAAAAAGATATTTAGGGTTTTGGCTATTGGCGCTGGCGGGCTTGGATGCGCGCGCCGATGTGTTGTATGACAGTTTAACCGCTTCCACGGCGGCGTCGGCCGGTTTTAATTTAGTCAACGCGGCTGATTTCGGCCCGCTGGCCGACTCCATTTCCACTGGCGGCGCGGCGTTTGCCTTGACGGACGTGCAATTGGCGCTGACCAATACCGACCCCAGCAGCACCGGTACGGTGACGGTGTATTTATTGAGCGACAGCGCAACGAGTCTCGGCGCTGTGTTGGCGAATCTGGGCGCGGTCAGCGATAGCGTATTGTCCAGTTATACCCCAGCTACGGTGGATTTTCCGCAATCGCAGGCGATTGAGCTGGCGGCGAATACGCGCTATTGGATTGAAGTATCCGGCAGCAGCGACAGCAACGCGGGTTGGTCTTATACCGCGGATACCAGCGGCGTCGGCGTGGCGGGCGAGTATAACGCCAATAGTTTTCAAGTTTACGCCAATAGCGGCGATCCCAGCTTGAACTTAATCAATGATCCTTATCAATTGCAGGTGAATGGCGTTAGCGCCGTTCCGCTGCCAGGCGGCGCGTCTTTGTTTGTTTCCGCTTTGGGCGTGTTGGGTTTGGCCGGCCGCCGTTCGTTTGCTAATTCTAATGGCCGTAAGGGTTAAGGAGTGACCATGAAATTTGTGAATTCTCGGCTTGCGTCTTCGTTTGCAATCACTAACGGCGTCAGCTTGGCGTTGTTTTGCGTGGGTTTTGCATTTTATGCCGGCGCGGCTTTGGCGGATGATACCACCGCCGCTTATTATGGTTTCGGCGGCGTGGTGGCTGCGCCTTCCGGTTCTACGACGCCAACCGCTACTGCTTCGACGCCATGGTGGCCGACTCCGGTGGCTAGGGATACCGCGCCTACGGCAAAACCGCCGGCGGCTAATAATCCACCGGCCGGCGCGCCGAATATCGTGGTGTTTTTGGCCGACGATTTGGGTTATTCGGATATCGGGGCATTCGGTTCGGAAATTTCCACCCCGAATTTGGACAAGTTGGCGGCAAACGGCGTGCGCTTCCGCAATTACACTACACATTCCTTGTGCTCGCCCACCCGTGCGGCGTTGCTGACCGGGATTAACGGTCATTCGGCAGGGGTGGGGTTTGTGGCGGATTCTAATCCTGGGTTTCCGGGTTATGCCGGCGAGATTCAACAAAACGCGGTGACCTTGGCGGAAATTCTGCATTTGAACGGTTACACCACCATCGCCACCGGGAAGTGGCATTTGACGCAGGACGCGGACAGAACCCAGGACGGTCCTTATAATTCTTGGCCGTTGCAACGCGGATTTGATCAGTTTTACGGGTTCTTGAGCGGAGAGACGCATCCGCAACATCCGGACGCTTTGTACGAGGGTAATTCCTTGGTGCAAGTGGATCAATATCCGAACGGTTTTAATACTTCCGATTTATGGGCCAGTAAGGCGATTTCTTATGTGAAGCAGGCGCAGGCGGCCAGTCCGAATAAGCCGTTCTTCTTGTATTTCGCGGATAACGCGGTGCATGCGCCGTTGAATCCAGACCCGGATTTGTTGGCGGCGGTGCGTGCCAAGGGTCAATACTCGGCCGGTTGGGACGCCATACGCCAAGCGCGCTATCAAAAACAGTTGAACAGCGGTTTGATTCCGGCGAATACGGTGTTGCCGCCGTTGAACCCGGGCGTGTCTGCTTGGAGCGCCGTGCCTGCCGACAAGCAGCAGTTGTTCACCAAGTATCAGGAAGCCTACGCGGCGTGGGTGGCGACCTTGGACCGCAGTTTCGGCCAAGTGTACAATTATCTGGAAAGCGCCGGTTTGCTGAACAATACGATTATCGTGTTCGCTTCGGATAACGGCGGTTCGCAAGAGGGTGGCCTGAACGGCGCCACCATCGCGGCGGAGGCTTTGTTGCTAGGAACCACTAACGTGGCTTTCGACGAAACCCGCGAGTCATTGATAGGCGGCCCGCAAACCTCGCCGCATTATCCTTTGGGATGGGCGACGGTATCCAATACTCCGTTCCGAGGTTATAAACAGCAAACCTTGGGCGGCGGCCGCCGCGTGCCTTTGATCGTGTCCTGGCCTGGGCATATTACGGATAATGGCGCTATTCGTACCCAGTTCGCGCACGTGACGGATATTACCCCGACCTTGCTGGACGTGGTTGGCGTACAACAACCGACGACTTATAACGGGGTGACGACTAAACCGTTGGAGGGAACGAGTATTCGTGCATTCTTGGATGGGCCGAATCCGTCCGCCGCCGCCGAGGTGCATACTCAGCAGTATTTCGAGTTGGCCGGCAACCGGGGTTATTATCTGAATGACGGCACGCATGCCTGGTACGCGGTGACGGAACATACCGCCGGCACGGCGTTCAGCCCCAGCGAGTGGGAGTTGTACGACTTGAATCAGGATTTTTCGGAGACCAATAACTTGGCCAGCGCTTATCCGGCGCAAGTGACCAGTTTGGATACCGCGTTCACCAATGCCGCCTGGGCGCATCAGGTGTATCCGTTGTTCCAGGGCGGAATTGGTTTGTTGTTGACCGCGCGGCAACCGGCTTATTTGGCGAATTACATTCAGCCGATTACTCTGAGCAAAGGCGACAATGTGATTCAAGAGGATATTTTGCCGTTGATTTCACCGTATTGGAATCCGTATTTGTCAGCGGGCGCCGGCACGGTGCACACCGCCGGCAATTACTCAATCAGCGCCACGGTAAATTACAAGGCCGGGGACCAAGGCATTATTTTCGCCGAGGGCGGGGATGACCTGGGCTTGGTGTTGTATGTGGAAAACGGCAATTTGAATTTGCTGAATGACGCATGGGGTACGGTGACCAACTTGGCGCCGATTCCGTTGACGCCGGGTACGCAGAATATCACGTTGAACTTTACCGCCGGCGCGCCTACCGGCGTTTCAGCCGGTAATGGTTTGGCGACGTTGACGGTGAACGGCAGCTCGGCTTCCGCTCAATTGCCGGCTTGGTTTGTCGGTTTGCCTTCCACCATCGGCGCGCCGGCCGAGGGTTTGGACGTGGGTCTGGATCGGCGGGCGCCGGTGTCCTGGCGTTTGTTCCAAAAATACGGCACGTTCCGTTATACCAATAGCATTAGCCAATTGACGGTAACGCCGGGCGTTTCGCAACCTTAATTCGTAAAGCAGTTACGGGCCTTGGCCGCGCTATCTTGGGATGGCGCGGCTTTTTTTGTTTTCATGGTAAAGTTTATGTCCTAAAGATAGGATCTAGCCAAAATTTGTTTGCCGCCGAGGGGATTGATGCAAATATCTTTGCCGCTTGACAGTCGGGATAGTTTCCATTGACAATTAATCTATTTTTCGCTGGACCGTATTAAGTTGAGCGATGAACCTTAAATCTTTGAATATGGAAAATATTATGACAAAAAAAATATGCGCGCGGATTTTTGGTTTTAAAGCTATTTTAATCGGTTATTTATTGACTGGCGCGGCTTGGGGCGGGGTGGCGGAACTTATTGGGGCTCCGATAACGCCTTACCAGGATCAGCCCACGCTGAGGGATGTGCGGTTGTTGCGCGAGAGGGAGTTGTCGGAAGAACGGATATTTTTCTATCAAATCGAATTCAGCCAGAGTCCGCATATTTTGTTTTCTAAGTCCGAGCTTTGTTTTGCAAAAGACGGAAAATGCGTGGGATCGAATTTGCGGACTCTTTCCGGGAAGGATGTGAATGGAAATACGCAAACAATTCAAATTTACGATATACAGAGTTTGCGTTTACTTGAACCGGTTGATTATTCCAAGGCTATTCCTAGTGTTAAGTTAGAGATTAACGTATTTCCGGACATTACCCCGGAAGAGCTTTTACGGAATACGCCGGAATACTCCGAATTGTATGCAAAAACATTTATTTTAACGGTTGAGCTAGGGCAAGCGGATAATAGCAGGCTGGCCTTCGGTCCTTTACCGTGCTGTCCCGAACAGGGGGTGGCGTTAGTGGAGGACGTTAAAATTTCCGCGGAGATTACCGCTTCTCCTGAGGGCGGCGAACGTTGGTGGGCGACGCCTTCGGTTGTCAAGGACCGAAATTTTCCGTTTCGTAATGCCGTTGATCGTTAACCGTGGATTGCGTTCCGTGAGGCGGTATAGGTGACGCAAAAGTTTAAGTTGTGAATCCATGACAAAAACACAGTGTCCCGGCTTAAGCGGGTAGCCTTAATTCAAGATGCATAATGCCAGGTACGGCGTCAAATTAAACAGCAGGACGCCTATTTTATAGATGGCGATGCCTAAATAATTTAGTGCGTCGAATTTTTCGACCGATAAGGGAAACCAGCTGGTATGCAGTTTGTACACCCAGTCGTGGGCGAAATAGTAAATCAAAAACCACAAGCTTGCGAGGCCATAGTTGATCAGGGTGCAGTAGAGCAGGAAATTTTGTAGGGCGTCGAGTTGGGCGGTCATGAATTTTCTGCGTGAGCAAGAGATTGGAATGGATGAGGTTTGGTTTTCCGCAGGCGGCTGGCTTTTATATTAATAAGAATAGTTGGCTTTTAAGGATAAGTCATTGCGCCTAATAAATCAGGCATTGCTGTATGATATTTCATTGATTTTCAATGACTCTGATGCTGGAAAATTTATGCATAAGTACTTACGATTTATGAGTCTATGTCACATAGCCAATTGTAGCCTTACGGGTTGAGCATTTGACATCGCGGCGACGCCAAGGTCCTGAATCGCGTGCGACCTGAAGAGATGAAATGGAGGAAGTTTGGCTAGAAATAACCTGTTAAAAACCTCGGACGTGACGTTTCAGGATTTAATCGGTAACGGCAAGAAATATCATGTACCGGCTTTCCAGCGTGATTATTCCTGGGAGAAGGAGCAGTGGGAGGATTTGTGGAAGGATATTGAGGAGCAGACCAAGTCCGCCGATAGCCGGCATTATATGGGGGCCTTGGTGGTGGAGGCGATATCCGACCGCGAGTTTCGGATTATCGACGGTCAACAGCGAATCGCTACTTTAAGTATTTTCGCCTTGGCGGTAATTGCGTCGCTGCGCGGCTTAGGCGCGAACGCGGAGGAATTAGCGCGCAATGGCGACCGTGCCACACGTTTGCGAGAACGCTTTATCGGCGAGAAAGACCCGGCCTCATTGTTGGAAAGCAGTAAATTGTTTTTGAACGATACGGACGATGGTTTTTATCAGGATTATTTAGTGCAGTTA
The DNA here is from genome assembly GCA_903928965.1 of uncultured Pseudomonadota bacterium. Taxonomy (GTDB): domain Bacteria; phylum Pseudomonadota; class Gammaproteobacteria; order Methylococcales; family Methylomonadaceae; genus Methylomonas. The sequence goes on along the minus strand of CAIYSZ010000009.1, from coordinate 13,478 downwards.
CGGTCGCCGCATAATCCGCGCGGTTTGCCGCGTTCAAACCGTTTGCTGTGGGATTGTTTTTGTTATTTTAAGGCGTGTTTGGCGGAAATGGCGTTACCGGGGGAGGCGCTGGCCTCTTTGTTGGCGGAGACGGTGGCGCGGCAGTTGTTGTTTATCTTGATTGTGGTCGAGGACGAGTTGAACGCTTACGTGGTGTTCGAGACCTTAAACGCGCGCGGCTTGGAGTTGTCGTCTACTGATTTGTTGAAAAATTATTTGTTTTCGCGGATCAAAGCCGCGGCCGATTTGCAGGCTTTGCAACGCCGCTGGAATGTCTTAATGGAAATCGTCAGGCAAGAACGGTTTCCGGATTTTTTGCGTTACCATTTGCTATGCGAGTCGCCACAGATACGCAAACAGCGCTTGTTTAAGCAAATCAGGGAGCAAGTAGAAACTCCGCCGCAGGTGTTCGCCTTAATGGAGGCTTTGGAGCGGCGGGCGGAGTTGTTCGCGGCATTGAACGACGTGCAGCACGAATACTGGATTGATAACCCGGAAGCCAAGCCGTATGTGCGCGAGTTACTGCTGTTTAGGGTCAAGCAAATGACGCCCTTATTGTTTGCGGCTTATGAAAAGTTTAGCGCGGCGGATTTCGTCCGGGTTTTGAAATTTGTTGGCGTGATTTCGTTTCGTTATTCGGTGATCGGCGGACTGAATACGAATGCGTTGGAACCGGCTTATCACTGGGCGGCTAAGGCGCTATTATCCGGGCAGGCGAGAACGCCGGCGGAGGCTTTTGCCTTGCTTAACGATATATACGTGCCGGATGAAAAGTTTAAGCTCGAATTTGAAGTCAAGGAAATTGATACCAGCGGGCAGCGGAAAAAGCTGGCTAAGTATATTTTGTGCCGGTTGGAAACCGACAAAACCGGCGTGGCGCGCGATTACGAAACGGATACGGGAACTCTGGAGCATATTTTGCCGGAGAATCCGGCGGCGGAGTGGGACGCGTTTTTCACCCCGGAAAGGCAGAAGGATTTTATTTATAGGATCGGCAATTTGACCTTGCTGGAAGCTTCGTTGAACCGAGGAATCGGTAATGCCGCTTGGAGCGAAAAAACGGCGCGCTATGGCAAAAGTCAGTATGGTTTGACTAGGGGATTGGTCGAACAAGCGCCTGACGAGTGGACGCCGGCGGCTTTGGAAGAGCGCCAGCGGGAGTTGGCAAGGCGGGCGGCGCATGTTTGGCGGGTGGATTTTGGTTGAGGCGGGGCTTTATTTCATCTCAATGGCTTGACGCCGCCCTTTCTGCCAAGGCCGAAAGCTAGTCGGTAAATGTCCGGCATTTGGATGCGTCCATCGGTGAGGGTTTGGATAACGCCGAGGGCTTCCAAATCGGCCAAAACGCCTTGTTCACCAGCGTTTAGGTGTTGCGGCGGCAGGCGAACTTCGGTTTCGGTATTGGCCCAAAGCTGTTGTAATTTGCTTAGGGTGCTGTCTTGCCGCCAGAGATGGATAATGTCCGCGGCTTCGCAAGGCACGGTAATTCTGTTGCGTAAAGGCTGCATAAATGTATTCACCCAGGGATAATCCTCAAACGTCATTTCTTGCACGCGGATGTGAGATGCTTCGCGAACGCCATGCTGAATGGCATGGTAATCCAGGGCATAGGGCCAATCCTTCTTAGGCTCTTCGTCCACGGCGTGCCGCAGGGCGGAGGAAAAACTGCGCGGGCTTACTTGATTAAGGGTGTCGGTCAAGTGATTGACCAACCAGGTATAGGGCGCGCCGCGTTTGGCTCCGCTACCCATCCACGGTCCGGTGAGCGCGTGAAATATTTTACTTTGCAGCTCTTTATCGGCGCGGCATTCATTGGGAACAGGCCACAGCTTGAGAATTTCATCCTTGCGCCAATTCAGGCCGAATTGACGTTCGCAAAGCATCCGAAATGGGTTGTCATGGTTTTCCGCGTTGGCGAGGCATTGAAACAATAAAGCGTATAGATCAACGCTCCGCCAGGTGAGAGCGACTTTTTGCGCCAGTAATTTGGACGAATCCGGAAAGGCGAGTATTTCTCGGTCCTGCAACATGTCGGGACGCACGAATAGTTTTAGTTTGATGGCCTTATTGGCGCGCATGTCCAGGGCTAGTTGCAAAAGGGAGCGGGCCAACGGGCGAATGGCTGGCCAGTCGTCGGCGAGGCGATCCAATGCGTCAAATAATACCAGGTGGACGGTTTTTTGTTTGCCTAGGTTTTGATCCAGTTCTTCCAGCAAGAGATCGTATTGTTCTGGATGCTGTTCCACCCATGGCACCATGGCGTTCCACTCGCCGGGTTGGAGCGGAAAGGGATGAGGAAATCCGGCGCTGACGGCAATTACCGTTTGCCAGATATGGCGCGCATCATGCGAGACCACAAGTTGGGCCAAGGTATCTTTTTTGGGCGCGACAAGGGAACTCAGACCAACGCCGAATCCCTGGCTGATTTTGAGGTTGCCGGTGATTTTGGCTTCTGGAAATAGAGTTTCCAAATACTCACGGTGTGGTTGCGAATTTAATGCGGCCCACCAATGGCTTTTGCCGGCGCCGCGCATGCCTTCCACCAAGGTTTTATCCGGGTCTAGCGCCCGAGCGTGACTTTGCGGTACATAAGTAAAGCGTGGTTCCCTGGGGGTGCCGCCGGTTTGCTCGTGCGGGGGGAGCGCTTCGGAAAACGCTTTTCGAAGTTCGGCTGGGCTGACGGCGTCTGTATTCATTTTATTAAATTTTGAGCTTTTTCTAAAAAATCGCCAAAGCAGGCCGCGATTTCGGCTTCGCTAAATAAACCTTTTCCGATTAATTGAGGATCAAATTCCTGGAACCGGTTGTTCCAGTTAATTCTAAGCGGAAAGTGCGGAGCGTTTTCGGCGTTTAAATCGAAATTAAAATTTTCCGCGTCCATTTCAGAACCGTCGTCAATATCGTACAGCGTTTCCGAGAATAGGGTATGGGAAGATTCCAAGAAGCGTTGGGCACGGCGGGCTTGGTCGGTTTCAGGGAACAGCGCTTGCACCATGGCTAGGCGTTCCCTGACGTTTCTGGCGATTTCGGGGTAACTTTGCCAGTGCCGGAACAGCAGGCGGTAGCCTTGCCAGGTTTGCGCGGTGTCCGTGGCGAACAGGAAGGCGGTGGAGGCGAGTTCGACGATGCTGACGGCGGCCAGGTCATGCAGGCCGGCGTTGGCGTATTTTTGGTTGGCTGTTAGCAATTCCGCGTCATCATAATGACGCCGGGCGGCGGCGGGAAAGTTGACTTTATGCGTCATGTTCGTTCGCCGGTTCAGTCTGCTCCACTAGCCGCAATGTAAGTTCTTGCGCTTGGTCTTCGTGGTAGCGGTAGCCGCGCAATTCCAGCACGCCCTTGGTGCTCAGGGAGATGATGAGGTGGATTAAGTCGGCTTCGCCGGCTTGGGCTAGGTCGGCGGCGGAAGGGGTGGCCGGGGTGGCGGGGTGGGAGTGGTAGACGGCGAATAGAGTTTGTCCGTTTTCTCGGATCAGGCGTTGGGCCGCTAGGTGTTGCGCGGGGTCGAGCAGGAAGTTGGCGCGCGGGTCGCCGGCGCTGTTGGCGATGGGGTAGCAGGTGCGGGGGTGGCCGCTTGCGTCGGCGGCGATGAGGCCGCAGATTTCTTGGTCGGGGCTTTGTTGCGCCAGGCTCCACAGTTGGTTGGCGATGCGTCGGGGCAGGTAAATTTCCAGTGCGTTCATGATGGGTTTCAGCTTACCAGCTTAATGTTGGGCGGAGTTTGTTGACTATAGTGGATTTCCGGCGTGGATTTCCAGTGCGTTTACGATTAATTCCAGGTTCCTAGGGTGACGCGGGCTTGGCCGGACAGGTCGCGGCGGGTTTGTATGTGTTGGTAGCCGTGGGCGGCGAACAGTTGTGCCACGGCCGCGGCTTGATTGTAACCGTGTTCGATCAACAAGGGCGCGCCGGGGGCTAAAAAGTCCTTGGCCTGGGTAATGATGTTTCGGATATCGGCGAGGCCGTTTTCAGCGCTGACCAGCGCGGGGCGCGGTTCAAATCGTAGGTCGCCTTGTTGCAAATGCGGGTCGTTTTCGGCGATGTATGGCGGGTTGCTTAAGATCAGATCGAATTTCCGGGCCGGAATTTGATTGAACCAGTCGGAGGCGAGTAGGCTTAAGTTGCCGGCGGCGGCTAAGCGCTCGGCATTGGCGCGGGCGATGTCAAGCGCGGCGGGGTTTAAATCCACGGCTAATACTTTCGCTTGCGGCAGTTCCAGGGCTAGGGTAATGGCGAGTATGCCGGAGCCGGCGCCTAGGTCCAAAATATGCGTGGTTTGTTCCGGGTCAAGCAATGACAGGCTGAGTTCGATTAACAGTTCGCTGTCAGGCCGCGGAATCAGTACGCTGGGGGTGACCTGGAATTCGCGCGACCAAAATTCACGCAGGCCTGTCAAGTAGGCCACCGGTTCGCCTCGGCCGCGGCGCTCGATCAATGCGTGGTATTGGGCGAGTTGTTTCCGGTCCGGTTTGCGTTCCGGCCACGCGCGCAGGTAGGAACGGGATTGGCCAAGGCAGTGGCAGAGCAGAACCTCGGCGTCGAGTTCCGGAGTAGGGCTGTTCCGTGCCAGTTCGCGGGCGGCCCAGGCCAGTTGGTTGGCGATGGCGTCGGCGTTTGTTTCGAGCTCGGCTTCAGCGCTTGATTGAACCATGGCTTTACCAATTGATTGAACCATGGCTTTAGCCATTGCCGAGTTGAATGAGCAGTTCGGCTTGGTGTTCATGAATCAAGGGTTGGATAACGTGCTCCAGGCCGCCTTCCATGATGTCTTCGAGTTTGTATAAGGTCAGGTTGATGCGGTGGTCGGTGAGGCGGCCTTGCGGGTAGTTGTATGTGCGGATGCGTTCGGAGCGGTCGCCGCTGCCGACTTGCAGTTTGCGGTGTTCGGATTGTTCGGCGTGTTGCTTTTCCTGGGCGGCGGACAGCAGGCGCGATTGCAGCAGCGACATGGCGCGGGCGCGGTTTTTGTGCTGCGAGCGTTCGTCTTGACATTCGACCACCACGCCGCTGGGGATGTGGGTGATGCGGATGGCGGAATCGGTGCGGTTGACGTGCTGGCCGCCGGCGCCGGAGGCGCGGTAGGTGTCTATGCGCAGGTCCGCCGGGTTGATGTCGATTTCGTCTATGCTGTCCACTTCCGGCATGATGGCGACGGTACAGGCGGAGGTGTGCACCCGGCCTTGGGATTCGGTTTCCGGCACCCGCTGCACGCGATGGGCGCCGGATTCAAATTTTAGTTGCGAGTAGACGTTTTGGCCGCTGATGCGCAAAATGATTTCTTTGTAGCCGCCGTGTTCGCCGCGGTTTTCGTTGATGATTTCTGTGGTCCAGCCTTGGCGTTCGGCGTAGCGCTGATACATGCGGGCCAGATCGCCGGAGAAGATGGCGGCTTCGTCGCCGCCGGTTCCGGCGCGCACCTCTAGAAAGATGTTGCGGTTGTCGTTGGGGTCTTTGGGCAACAACAGGATTTGCAGTTCTTGCTCCAGTGCCTCGCGGCGGGCTTCGGCGGCTTGCAATTCTTCCTTGGCCATTTCGCGCAGTTCCGCGTCGCTGTCCTTGGCCATTTCCCTGGCGTTTTCGATGTCGGCTTCGTTGGCGCGGTAAGCTTGAAAGCAGGCGACGATCGGTTCAATTTGCGCGTATTCCTGGCTGAGGGCGCGGAATTGGTTTTGGTTGCCTTGCACTTCAGGTTGTGAGAGTAACGCGGTGATTTCTTCGTGGCGTTCGCTCAGGTTTTCGAGTTTTAACTGGATTGAGGGTTTCATTGCGAATTGGGCAATTTTTGAGCTGGTTTCTAAGCTGGTTTTTAAGCTGTTAACAATAAATTTCTATGGCTATCGCGATGGGTTGCTCGGTTCGCAAGACCTTCTGCATGTCATTAACATAGTCTGTTTTTGTTTGCTGCTTATTTAGCGGGTTGCTAGGTTAATGAGGGAAAAACGACTATTTTAACTTAAATATTTCCCTGGAGGCGGCGATTAGATCGTGGCGTTCGTTTGCGCCGGCGTCTCGCAATTGCACGCACGGGGTATGGATCAGTTTATTGGTCAAGGCGTGGGCTAGGCGTTGCAGAACTTCCTCCGGGTTGGCGCCATTTTGCAATTGCGCTAGAGCTTTTTCGAGCACAGCGTCGCGGGTCGACTCGGCTTGTTGGCGGTAGTCGGTGATGGTTTGCTGCGCGCCTTGCGAACGCAGCCAACTGAGGAAGTGTTCGACTTGGGTGTCAATGATTTCCTCGGCTTGTTCCGCGGCGCGGCGGCGCGAGTCCAGATTTTGGTTGACGGTGTTGCGCAGGTCGTCAACGGTATATAAATAAACGTCAGGCAGTTGTTCGACTTCGGCTTCGATGTCGCGCGGCACGGCCAGGTCTACCATGAACATCGGTTTGTGTCTACGTTTTTTTATGGCGCTTTCCACCCGTCCCTTGCCGAGTATCGGCAGTTGGCTGGCGGTGGAGGAGACGACGATATCCGCTTCCGCGAGGTGATTGGGCAGTTCGGACAGCGCGATGGCGAAGCCGTTGAATTGGGTGGCCAGCGCATGGGCCTTGTCAAAGGTGCGGTTGGCGATGATGATGCGGCCGACGCCGTGTTGATGCAGGTGGCGGGCGGTGAGTTCTATGGTCTCGCCCGCGCCGATTAACAGGGCGGTTTGTTCGCTGAGTTTGTCGAAGATTTGCTGCGCCAGTTGCACCGCGGCGAAGGCGACCGAGACCGGGCTGGAGCAGATGGCGGTGTCGGTGCGCACTTTTTTGGCGGCGGAAAACGTGTGTTGAAACAGTTTGCTCAGGTTGCGGCCGAGCGCGCCGGCCTGGTTGGCGGCGTGGTAGGCGGTTTTCATTTGGCCGAGGATTTGCGGTTCGCCCAGGATCATGGAGTCCAACCCGCAGGCGACCCTGAACATGTGGCGGATCGATTGGCCGTCAAGATAATGGTATAAATAGGGGGCGAATTCGGCCGGCGCTATGTTTTTGGTCGCCCCTAACCAGTCGATCAGAGGCGTTTGGTCGCTATTTTCCGCCTGGCAGTATATTTCGGTGCGGTTGCAGGTGGAAAGTATCGCCGCTTCGTTGACGCCGCGCACCTGGGTCAAGGTTTTTAGGGTGTAGTCCAAGATGTCCGCCGGGAACGCAAGGCGCTCACGGAGAGAAACCGGTGCGGTGTTGTAGTTTATGCCGACGGCGATCAGGGTCATGCTTAGGTACTGCAAGCTTTAAAAACAGTTATTTTAAGGAATCTAGACGCTTTAGCCAAATACATTCACACCGGCGCGCGATTCCGGCGGTTTTTTCTGATAATCTATATAGATATTTTTGTTTGAACGGGTCGCTGATTTGCATGAATAAATGGATATCAATCTTGGTGGTGGCGTTGCTCACCGGCTGCGCCAGCGCGCCGGAGCATGAGCCGGAGGAAGAGAGTGCGCTGGAACAAGAGCAGATTCTAGCGCCGACGGAGGAGAATCGCCCGGCCTTGGATGAGGAGGTGCTGTATCTATTGATGGCGGCGGAATTGGCGGGTCAGCGTAACCAGTATTATTTGGCTCTGGACGCCTATTTGCAGGCCGCCAAACGGGTGGATGACCCGCGCATCGCGGAACGGGCGGTCAAGTTGGGCGTCTATTTAAAGGACGAGAAGCGCACGCGCGAGGCGTTGCAAATTTGGTTGGCGAAGGATGCCGGCAATCTAAACGCGCGCAGGTTTTCACTGCTGTTGTCGATTAAAAACGATGATCGTCAGGCGGCGGTTGACGATATGGTGTTGTTGTTGGACGCCGACCCGGCCGGCTTCGAGGGCGGTTTGTTGGAAATGGCCAAATTATTGGAGAAAGAAGGCCGGTTGCGGTTTACCGTGGAGGCTCTGGAAGATTTGAATCAACGACGGCCGGATCATGCGCAAGTTATTTTTGTGCAAGCCGTGTTGGCTTCCATGTTGCCGGATTTGAATTTAGCGCAGCGAAAAATTGAACAGGTTTTGAAGTTGCAGCCGGATTGGAACAAGGCGATTATTTTTCAGGCGCAATTGGCCGGCCGTAGCGGCGACATCGAGAAGGCGCGGCGCTATTTGGAGCGCGCGGTGAAGCAGTCGCCGGGCGATTTGCCGTTAAAACGCATGCTGGTTGAGGTGTTGATAAATCTCGGCGCTTATGACGAGGCGGCGCGGGTTTGTCATGCGGTTTTGGAAGAAAAACCGGACGACGGCGAAAGTTTGTTTTCCTTGGCGGTGATTCAGATTCAGCAAAATCAGTTGGAGCGGGCGGAAAATACGCTGGAAAAATTATTGAATAATCGCGATTGGTCGGACCAGGCCAGTTTTTTTCTAGGTAAAATCGAGCTGCAACGGCGGCATGCGGAACGGGCCTTGGCTTGGTTCGACCGGGTGAACGGCGGCCGTTATGCGTTTGATGCGGATTTATCCGCGGTGACGGTATTGACCGGATTGAAACGCATGGATGCCGCCGAGACGCGATTGACTGAAATGGAGCAAAAATATCCGGAGCAGAAGACGCGGGTCATGTTGGCGCGCGCGGAATGGTTGAATCAGGCAGGGCGCTACCCTGAGGCGTTTGACGTTTTGTCCGAGGTGTTGTTGCAAGCGCCTGATAATCGAGACGTATTGTACGCCCGCGCCTTGGTGGCCGAGCATATGAACAAATTGGATGTGATGGAAGCGGATTTGCGCAAAATTTTGCAATCCAAGCCGGATGACGCCCCGGCGCTGAACGCCTTGGGTTACACCTTGGCGGATAGAACCGATCGTTACGCCGAGGCGGAGCAATATCTGGATCAGGCCTTGAAGTTGCAGCCGAACGAGGCGGTTATTATTGATAGTTACGGTTGGTTGCAATATAAGATGGGGCGTCCGCAGCTGGCTTTGGAGTATTTGCGTAAGGCATACGCCAAGGCGGCGGAAAATGAAATCGCCGCGCACGTGGCCGAGGTGTTGTGGGTTAGCGGCAATTTAAAAGAGGCGCGGGAGGTTTTCGACAACGCCTTTAAAAAAGCGCCGGAGGATACGTATTTATTGAATTTTAAAAAACGCTTCCTGCAAAATGACGAAGGGCAATGAAGCGCTGGTCGCTGTTGCTATTAATCGGGCTGCTTGGCGCTTGCGCCGGAAGTCCGCCGCGCGAGACGCCGGCGTATAATCTAGAGCTGATGCAGCGGCAAGCCATGCCTGAGGCATGGCTGCTGGAAGGCCGCCTAGCGGCGGCCAAGGGTAAGGATGCGGTTTCATTGTTCGTGACTTGGCGGCATGACGCGGCGCGGGATGAAATCAGTTTAAGCGGGCCGTTATCCCAAGGCATGCAGACGATTGTGTCCGAGGCTGGCAAGGTAGTGGTGGATGACGGAAATTCTCGCCGCGAATACGCCGCCGATTTGGACGCGGTGGCCGCGGCGGAATTGGGTGTGGCGGCCCCGTTAAGCGCGTTGAGATATTGGGTATGCGGTGTAACCGTGCCGGATATAGCCTACGCGCTTCTGGATGACGGTTTCACGCAATTGGATTGGGTCGTGAGATTCACCGATTCGCAAGCGGTGGCGGAGCGATGGTTGCCTAGGAAAATGACTCTGCAACAAGACAGCGTTAAGCTAAAGTTTGTGGTTGACCGTTGGATGTTATGGTGATTGGATTGGTTGGTGATTGGAAGGTATGCTGAGCGGAATACAGGCGGCCGACAGCCGTTGGTTGGATAAATGGCCGGCGCCGGCCAAGCTGAATTTGATGCTGCGGATAGTCGGGCGGCGAGCCGACGGCTATCATTTATTGCAAACGGTGTTTCAGATTATTGATGTTTGCGATTGGTTGCGGTTTACTCCGCTGGCCGAGGACAAAGTGGCGTTGGCCAATTTGTTGCCGGGAGTGGCTGAGCAGGATGATTTGACGGTACGGGCCGCCAGTTTATTGAAGGAAGCTACGGGCTGCAAGCAGGGTGTGTTGATTGAGGTGGAAAAAAATCTGCCGATGGGCGGCGGACTAGGCGGCGGCAGTTCGGATGCGGCGACTGTTTTGGTGGCGTTGAACCATTTGTGGGGTTTGAGCGTGCCGCAAGAAGAGTTAATGCGTCTGGGGCTGCAATTGGGGGCCGATGTGCCGATTTTCGTTTACGGTCGCTCGGCTTGGGGCGAGGGCGTGGGCGAGCGATTGCAAGCTATTAGCTTGCCGGAATGCTGGGCCGTGGTGCTGAAACCGGATTGTCACGTCAATACCAAGGAGATTTTTTGCGCGCCTGACTTGACAAGAGATAGTAAACCAATCACAATAGACGTCTTTACTGACGGTGACCTTAGAAACGACTGCGAAGCAGCGGTGGTGGCTAGGTATCCTTTGATTAAAGCTGCGCTAGAGGCTTTGTCACGCCATGGCCGGTCTAGGTTGACCGGTACCGGGGCGTGCGTGTTCGCCTTGTTTGATGATGAGGCGGGCGCTAATGCGGCAGCGGAAGATTTGCGCAGGGATTGGCGGGTATACGTGGCTAAATGCCAAAATGCGTCCCCGTTATATCAAAAAATCCAAACAGGATGTTGATTCAGTTATATTGGGCTGTCGCCAAGCGGTAAGGCACTGGATTTTGATTCCAGCATACCTAGGTTCGAATCCTAGCAGCCCAGCCATAAACTTCTAATTCTGCATCCCTGGGAGTGATGAATGACTGAAGCCTCCATTATGGTTTTCACCGGTAACGCTAACCGTCCGTTGGCGGATGGAATTATAAGGAAGCTTAACATGCGGCTCGGCATGGCGACGGTGGGTCGCTTCAGTGATGGCGAGATCTATGTTGAGATAGAAGAAAACGTGCGCGGTCGCGATGTGTTCATCGTGCAACCGACATGCACGCCGACAAACGAGAATTTAATGGAATTGCTGGTGATGATCGATGCGATGCGTCGCGCTTCGGCCGCCAGAATTACCGCGGTAATGCCTTATTTCGGCTATGCGCGCCAAGATCGGCGTTCGCGTTCCGCCAGGGTGCCGATTACGGCGCGCTTGGTGGCCGATATGGTGGGTAACGCCGGCGCGGACCGCGCATTGACGGTGGATTTGCATTCCGATCAGGTGCAGGGTTTTTTCGCCATCCCGGTGGATAACGTATACGCTTCTCCCATTTTACTGGGTGATATTTGGCGGCAAAGCTACGAAAACTTGATCGTGGTTTCTCCGGACGTGGGTGGCGTGGTGCGCGCGCGGGCGTTGGCAAAACGTTTGGGCGACGCGGATTTGGCGATTATCGATAAACGCCGGCCGCGGGCGAACGTATCCGAGATTATGCATATCATCGGTGACGTCAAGGGCAAGACTTGCGTCATGGTGGACGATTTGGTGGATACGGCTGGCACCTTGTGTCATGCCGCGGAAGCTTTAAAGAAGCACGGCGCATTGAGCGTAGTGGCCTATTGCACGCATGCGGTGTTGTCCGGTTCCGCGCTTAGCAATATCGGGAATTCGGTTTTGGATGAGTTGGTGGTTACCGACACTATTCCTTTGACGGAAGAGGCTTCGCGACTGGGTAAAATCCGGCAATTGAGCGTTTCCGAAATGTTGGGCGAGACCATTCGGCGGATTGCCGTTGGCGAGTCGGTAAGCTCACTTTATGTAGATTGATTTGTCGATTGATTTATCGGTTGATTTTTAGAATTGATTTTGAGAATTGATTTTGCCTGTGAAGCAGGCTGGTGGAGAAAAAATGTCTAACGTGTTTGAATTCATTGCTGAGCCGCGTGCTGGTTTGGGTACTATTGCCGCGCGTTCGGTGCGCCGTGAGGGTAAGGTGCCGGCGATAATTTATGGCGGCGTGAAGCAGCCCGAGACTTTGTTGTTGGATCACAATGAAGTTGTGAAGCATTTGGCCATTGAGGCGGTGTATTCTCACGTGCTGGATATTAAAATTGGCGACCGTAGCGAGAAAGCGGTGTTGAAGCACATTCAGCGTCATCCGGCCCGCCCGCAAATTTTGCATATCGATTTTCAACGGGTTGATGAAACGCATAAGGTTAAATTGCATGTGCCTTTGCATTTTACTAACGAAGCCGTTTCGGTTGGCGTGAAAAAAGGCGGCGTGGTTTCGCACTTGGTTACCGACGTTGAGGTATTCTGCTTGCCTTCGGCGTTGCCGGAGTTTATTGAAGTAGATTTGTCGCAGCTTGATGTGGGCGCGATTTTACACTTGTCGGATTTGGTTTTGCCTGCCGGTGTTGAAATCGTGGCTTTGACTCACGGTCCGGAGCATGATCATCCTGTAGTGCATTTGCATAAGGTTAAAGGCGCCGAAGAGTAAATTCGGGTCGTAACTGATTAAACCTTAAATGATTAAACTGGTTGTCGGCCTGGGGAATCCTGGCCAGCAATATGAGCAAACCCGGCATAACGCCGGGTTTATTTTTCTGGATCAGCTGGCGGATGCTGCCGCGGTTCGCTGGTCCATGCATGCCGGCTTTCAGGCGGAAATCGCGCAGGCGAATTTGGCTGGCGGCGTGGTGCTGTTGTGCAAGCCCATGACGTTTATGAATCGAAGCGGCGCGGCTGTCGGTAAAATGATGCGTTATTATAAGGTGGACGCCGATCAACTGCTGGTGGCGCATGACGAGTTGGAGTTGGCCGAGGGTCTGCTTAAATTGAAGCGCGACGGCGGCCATGCCGGTCATAACGGATTGCGCGATATCATCGCCCATATCCAAACCCGCGATTTTTTTCGATTGCGTCTGGGTATAGGCAGGCCGTCCACCGGCGCCAACGTCGCCGATTATGTGCTTTCCAGGCCTAGCGTCGCCGGCGGCGCGGCGATACGGCAGGCTTGCGAGCGGGCTATGAGTTTATTAGACCTGGCATTGGGCGGAAATGTGGAAGCCTTTAATGCGCGGGCGGTCGATTAAGTTCGGGTTGCTTGGTGTTCTAATTCAAGCGCATACTAATTTTAGTACGAATTAAAAAATTTTTTCTTGACGAGTCTAAATAAAATAGAGATAATTTGTTGATTACATGACGGAGGGGTTCCCGAGCGGCCAAAGGGATCAGACTGTAAATCTGCCGGTTCTACCTTCGGAGGTTCGAATCCTCCCCCCTCCACCATCATGGTTCATGAAATCCGCGGGTGTAGTTCAATGGTAGAACTCCAGCCTTCCAAGCTGATTGCGTGGGTTCGATTCCCATCACCCGCTCCATCTTCTTGACAGATTTAAGATTTAACGCTCATATAGCTCAGTAGGTAGAGCACTTCCTTGGTAAGGAAGAGGTCACCGGTTCGAATCCGGTTATGAGCTCCAGTTAATATTGTAGTCTCTGTTGTAAGGTATTTTCGAAATGGCAAAAGAAAAATTTGAAAGAAAAAAACCGCACGTAAACGTAGGCACCATTGGTCACGTTGACCATGGAAAAACTACTTTGACGGCGGCCTTGACCAAGGTAATGGCTGAGCTGCAAGGCGGCGAGGTGAAAGCATTC